>JBNJEY010000024.1:0-14412 GCA_051746325.1 Pseudomonadota bacterium | reverse complement strand
AAATCGTACATGAACGTTTCTAACGTAGAAATGGCCTGCCCTATGGGTAAAATAAGCCGTACCTAGAGTCGCATTGGCATAATAACGTGCTGACAGTGACAAGCATCGGTTTGTGCTTCAATCAGGCAGCTACTATTGGCATCTTTTAAGATCAGCGTCACACAATCTTCGTTCATAGAGTTCAGTACATCGATAATGTAATTGACGTTAAAGCCGATCTCCATCGGAGCGCCTGAGTAATCAATTGCCATATCCTCATGCGATTCATCTTGCTCACTGTTAGAGGCGTTGACCGCTAATAGATTATTGCTTAGCACCAGGCGAATACCTTTAAATTTATCGTTGGATAAAATCGAGGCACGTTGTAACAAGTTGCGGAGCATCTCTTTATCGGTTTGGATAAACTGGTCGTTACTCGTCGGAATAACACGACGATAATCCGGGAAGCGACCATCGACTAACTTACAGGTAAAGACTGTTTCCTCTAGCTGAACGGTCAGGTAGTTTTTCGCTAATGAGAACTCAATTAAGGTGTCTGAATCGCCCATCAATTTAGAGAGCTCAAGCACCCCTTTTCTAGGAAGGATGGCTTGGATTGGCTCAAGACCTTCAATCGCTAACTCGGTTGAACAAGTTGATAGACGGTGACCGTCGGTGGCGACCACACGTAGGGTCTGGTTGCTGATATCGAACAACATACCGTTTAAATAGAAACGCACATCCTGGCTGGCCATGGCAAAAGCAGAGTGTTGAATTAACTGCTTCAACTGATGTTGCGATAACGAAAATGAGATATCAGATTGTGTTAAATCGATAGTCGGGAAGTCGTCAGCCGGTAAGGTTGATAATTTAAAGCGAGAACGGCCTGCAGAGAGCGTACAGCGCGAGCCATCAAAGTCGAGCACAATCGTGAGCCCGTCTGGCAATGAACGCACAATATTAATTAACTTCATCGCAGGTAAGGTAGTGGCGAATTGTCCCAGTTCTGAAGACTCTAGTTCGGTCTGCGCACGAGTTTCAATCTCTAAATCGGAGGCCGTCACAGTGAGAGTGTTTTCAGATACTTGAAATAAGATATTGCCTAAAATCGGCATGGTTTGACGTTTTTCAACGACACCACCGACAGTTTGTAGAACTTTTAAAAGGTTTTCACGGGTTAAAGTGATTTTCATGCCAAGCGCCTTTTTAATCTCTAAATTTAATGGGTTTTGAGTAAAGTAAATTAGTTAGTGATAATGCGAATCAAGCTATTAAAGTCATCATCAATATGATGATCCGTTTCACGTAATTCTTTGATTTTACGTACCGCATGTAGAACCGTTGTATGATCACGACCTCCAAACGCATCGCCAATTTCTGGCAAGCTGTGGTTGGTCAGTTCTTTAGCAACGCCCATCGCCATCTGCCTTGGACGAGCAATATTACGGGTACGTCTTTTAGATAAAAGGTCCGCAACGCGCAACTTGTAATAGTCGGCAACGGTTTTTTGAATATTATCTAAAGTAACCATTTTTTGTTGCAATGCCAATAGATCTTTTAAAGCTTCTTTAACCACTTCAACGGTCAGCAGTTGCTGAGTGAATTGTGCATAAGCCCCGACACGTTTAAGCGCACCTTCTAGGTCACGGACATTGCCGCGCAACCGTTTAGCGATAAAAAAGGCTACTTCATCAGGTAATGCCACGCCAAATTCTGAGGCTTTTTTAAGCAGAATTGCGACACGCATTTCAAATTCAGGTGGCTCAACGCCAATCGTCAATCCCCAACCAAAACGAGACTTTAAGCGATCTTCTAACCCATCGACCTCTTTTGGAAAACGATCACTGGTCAGAATGACCTGCTTATTACCTTCGAGTAAGGTATTGAAGGTATGAAAAAACTCTTCTTGTGACTGTTCTTTCTTGGCAAAGAACTGGATATCATCAATTAACAGGGCATCTAAAGAACGGTAAAAACGTTTGAATTCATCAATTTTATTGTGACGTAAGGCATTGACCATATCAGCCACAAAACGTTCAGAGTGTAGATAGACTACGCGTGCATCTGGATTGTCTTTCATTAACTGATTACCGATGGCGTGCATTAAATGCGTTTTACCTAACCCCACGCCGCCATAGATAAAGAAAGGATTGTAGCTACCACCTGGATTCTCAGCAACCTGGCGTGCGGCCGCTGCGGCGAGCTGGTTGGCTTTACCTTCTACAAAAGTATCAAAGGTAAAGCTGGCGTTTAAGTTATGCTTGATGCCTGATTTTTTTGCATTGTCTGCGCCTGAACTTTTGCGATTGGTAGTTGATTTTGTTCTGTTTTGATCGACTTGTAAAGGTTGCGGAATGGTTGGTTCTGGTTCTATCAATGGTTCTAAGGTGTAGTCACCAATCTCTAAACGCACTTCAGGGGTATTGGTAGGTACCGCCCTCGAAACCGCTAGACGTATATTGCTCATCAGTTTTTTATTAACCCAATCCAGAATAAAGGTGGAAGGTGCTAACAAGCGAATAACGGTCTCTTCTTCAATGGCTCGAAGAGGAAGAATCCAAGTATAGAATTGTTGATCGTTAAGATCATTTTCCAGATGCTTGAGAGTTTGGGCCCAGAGTGATGACAAATTAAATATCCTTAAAAGTAGCAAACTTGGGTAATTTGAAAAATCTCTTAGAGAAGCTCTCTTACCCTTATAGTTTTATTTTCCACGTACAGAGTCCTGCTTCCAGATGAGTCCGTTGTAGTCTCAAATAGAACGCCAAATATTGGCTTTTAGTTGGTACGGGTTAATTTAATAAGGCTAAGTATACCTGTGAATAACTTTAAAACAAGAGGCTGTCCTGTGGATAACGCTGTGCATAAGACGTGTGGATAACTACTTTTTATAACAGGCTAACTATCTGTTAAGTTTGAATATTTTGCGGTTGTGGATTATTAGATAAAGAAGAGCATTTTTATGGCCAATAATATCAAGAAAACCCCAAAAAAACGCCTAAGAGTTTTGACTGGCAGTTGATGCGCCCAGTATGCGCCAATAGGTGCCGTGAAGTAACTGGCTAGAACAATGCCAAAAAATGCGGGCCAATAAATATAACCGGTTGCATAGTTAGGTAGATTGCTCGCATCCCAGCCCGCGATTAAATAGCCTATTGAACCTGCTAAAGCCACTGGTAAACTCACCGCCGCTGAGGTGGCGATGGCTTGATGCATAGTGATATTGTTCCACTGCAAATAGGGAGTGGTTAAGGTGCCGCCGCCAATCCCGACTAATGAAGAGAGCCAACCAATAACGCCTCCTGCGCCGGTGTTTCCAACCAGGCCTGGTAGTTCTCGATTCGGATTTGGCTTCAACGCCAGCAACATATTAATCGCAATAAACAGTTCTAAAATACCAAATAGCTTGGCTAGCAACTCAGATGCGATGAACTGCGAGCTCCAGCCGCCAATAAAACCGCCGATTAAAACACCGCCCGTTAACACCTTAACAATATCCCAACGAACCGCACCCAATCTATGATGCGCTCTGACCGATGAAAAAGAGGTGACTAAAATTGTTGCCAAAGAGGTACCAATCGCTAAATGAACTACTTCTTCAACGTCTAAAAAGAGTAAAAAGACAGTGGAGAGAACAGGCACGATTAGCAGCCCACCACCAATTCCAAGCAATCCTGCTGCAACACCGGCCACAGCACCGGTCATTAGATAGGTCAGAAATTCATAGAAAAAGTTGAGTTCAGTCATGGATTAGAGGCCTATGGGTTGGATATTGATAAGTTCCGCTATATTATATTTCATTGGGATTTTTTATGGGGTCTGAAACAAGTAAGAGCGTTAAATCACGCCCAAGCTCTGTTGGCGGGTGTAAATTAGGTGGCTTATGAAGCTATTAATATCCCCAAAAAAACCGTAAAGTGACTTTTATGGAATATTTTATAGGGTTGGGTTACTTTGGCCTGTTTCTGTCGGCCTTTTTAGCCGCCACGATTTTGCCGTTGAGCTCGGAGTTAGTTTTGACTCTGCTTTTAGTCAATGGTTTAAATCCAAATTTATTGGTGGCTGTTGCCACAGTCGGTAATGTCCTAGGTTCCGTTGTAAATTACGCCATTGGATTTTGGGGTAGCCTCTTTGTAGTGCGCAAGCTCTTCAAGAGCTCGGAGCAAAGGTTTGAAAAATCAAAAAAGCATTTTGCAAAATATGGTATTTGGAGTCTACTCTTTGCTTGGGTGCCGATTATTGGTGATCCTTTAACGGTCATTGCGGGTGTTTTACGCGTCAATTTGTGGATCTTTTTACTCTTGGTCACAATCGGTAAATTAGGTCGCTATATGGTCGTCACTTATCTGACTTTGGGATAAGTTTCGCTTAAATTTTGTCAAATAAAAACAGAATGACCAGGCCTGGTCATTCTGTTTAAGGCTATAACGGTCATATTCAGAGCGTAATTCATTTTATCTTTTATGGTTGATTGCGTGGCTAAGAGTAAATGCAATTAAGCATTCTAAAATATATACTATTGGTGGTGGTTAACGATAGCAACAACACAAGTTATCGCTTCAATAGAGGATGAGATGTCGAGAAAAGGGTGAGTTTTTCAGTTTTCTAGCTATTTAATTTCACAGAATTGTTGTCTTCTTATTGATAACTCTATATAATTCCCGTTTTTCCGGATGTCGGAATAGAATTTTTTAAGGAACATTGAAATGAAACGTACATTCCAACCTAGCGTTATCAAACGTGCTCGTACTCACGGTTTCCGTGCTCGTATGGCAACAAAGAACGGCCGTAATATATTAGCTGCACGTCGTGCTAAAGGTCGTAAAAACCTAACAGTCAGCGACCAGATCGTCGGTTAATTTTATAGTTTTAAGTGTGCGCTCTAGTACGCTTGATTCCAAATTCTGGTGAGTTAATGAATTCCAATAACGAGTTATTAACTCACCCAGAATCCCCCTCTTCTTCTCTTTCTTCTAAAAAGCCAGACTTTGGATTCCCAAAATCTGTTCGCATCCTAGCCCCTAAAGACTTCCAGCACGTATTTGCAAAAGCAGAAAAGTTTGGTAATCGCAATTGGACTTTTATCGTTCGCCCGAATGGCAACGCTTATCCAAGATTGGGTTTAGCCATTGCAAAAAAGCAATTACAACGGGCCGTATGGCGAAATCGTGTAAAAAGAGTGGCTCGTGAAGCATTTCGGCTACATAAGAAAGCGTTAAGTGGGTATGATATTGTCGTTTTAGGACGAAATGGTATGCAAAATATCGATAATGAGACTTTGCATAAGAGCTTTTTGCACCTAATACGAAAAATTCAAAAGAGTGATCTGAAAGATCGCACTTAATTAGTTTGAAGAATAAAAGATAGCTTTAAAAGGTTTTCACAATGAATATGAGATCGTTTTGGTGGTTAGCATTAGCGTTTACGCTAACATGGATGTGGCTTGAGTGGACGCAGTTCACCGCTCAGAAAGTAGAGTCGACTGCGGCCGAGAGCGCGGCACATGAGGTGCCTTTTGCAAATAGTACGAGTTCAACTGTTTCGACAACAGCTAATTCCAACACAGATGCGAGCGATGTCCCTGGCGCGAATGCTGGCAATGTGAGTCATAGCGCAGTACCGCTGTTGCAAAACGATATCGCTCAAGGTCAGCGTATTATGGTGAAAACCGATACATTAGATCTTGTTATCGACACGGTCGGTGGCGATATTCGTGTGGTAGACCTATTGCAATATGGCGCATCTGAAGATCCTTCAAAACCGTATCAATTAATGAGCGATTCTGGCCCTTTGACCTATATGGCTCAAAACGGGATTGCAACACAAGCGGATGCAGCCTTACCTGCACCGACCCACAAAACGGTTTATCAATCGTCTCAGTCACACTATGAGATGACGGGTGATACATTGACAGTACCACTCACTTGGTCACAAAATGGCGTCACAGTAACCAAGTCCTATACCTTTACTAGAGGTAAGTACTTGGTAGCAGTCGATTATAAAGTCGAAAACGCAACTGACGAGGCCTGGTCAGGGAGTCTTTATTCTCAGTTAGTACGTAACACCTATAACCCTGATGATAACTTCATGATGTACACCTACACAGGCCCGGTACTTTATGATGACAATGCCGAAGACAAATACGTTAAACACTCCTTTGATGATTTAAACACCCAAGCGATTTCTGGTAAAGCTGTGACCGGTGGTTGGGCAGCAATGATCCAACAGTACTTCCTAACGGCATTGATTCCAAGCCAAGATGTACAAAACAGCTATTATGCTAAGCCATTAACTGAAGGTCGCTATGCAGTTGGTGTTGTTGAGCCTATGGTCAATGTGGCGCCAGGCCAATCAGGTCTGTTAACTTCAAGTATCTATATGGGGCCTTTAAAGCAAGATGTTTTATCCGAGCTTGCACCAGGACTTGAACGTACCATCGATTACGGTATCTTAACGATTCTTGCCGAGCCGCTTTTCTGGTTGCTTGACCAAATTCACAGTGTAGTCGGTAACTGGGGTGTTGCCATCATTCTATTGACCGTTTTGATTAAACTGTTGTTCTATAAGTTGTCCGAAGCGGGTTACCGCTCTATGGCGCGCTTAAAGAAGTTCCAGCCTAAGCTGAAACAACTGAAAGAGAACTATGGTGACGATAAGGTGATCTTCCAACAGAAGATGATGAAGCTCTATAAAGAAGAGAAGATTAATCCGCTAGGGGGTTGTCTGCCAATCTTTATCCAGATGCCGGTCTTTATCTCACTTTACTGGGTACTTCTATACTCAGTAGAAATGCGTCAAGCACCGTTTATGTTGTGGATTGATGATCTTTCTGCGCCAGATCCCTTCTTTATCCTGCCGGTGATTATGGGGATTACCATGTTCATTCAGCAAAAGTTGAATCCTTCAGCGATGATGGATGAGATGCAGCAGAAAGTGATGAAGTTATTACCCTTTATTTTCACTATCTTCTTCTTATGGTTCCCAGCCGGTTTGGTTCTATACTGGGTCGTCAACAATATATTATCGGTTGCTCAGCAGTGGTATATCACTAAGAAGATTGAAGCGGGCGACGATAAACCAGAAAAAAGTAAAACGTAAGGAGCCGTCGCATGCAGTTAACTTATCAAAAATTAGGTCAAGATCACCCAATGTTCGGTAAAGTGGAATTTTTGGTGGCCGATGGGTTGAAGCCTATCTGCTATAAAACCAAAGAGGGTTATATTCCTTTAGAAACCACAACGCCAGGTGCCGCTCTAATTGCTGCCAAGAGCGAAGTGGCTACTAAGCCGCTTTATGTTCTCTCTTTTAAAGTCAATGGCGAAGCCGAAGAGATGACCTTTACCTCCAAGAAAACCTTGGATAGAACCATAGAACTTTATGGTCAGAAAGCTTTTATCACCGATTTGAAAACCACCACCTATAAAACGGTGGCGTAACCCAAATCAACTTTTTGAAAAACGCCCTTTAATGGGCGTTTTTTGTTTATAGTATTAAGGATTCTTTACGTGCGTCCTTTGCGGTTAAAAATGGGTAAAAATGTTAGCCCATCTTATCTCACCTCCGACCTATGTAAAGCACCTTAACAATCACCCTTAAAGAGACTCAAAATGGAATACGACAATATAGAGACCATTGCAGCCATTGCTACCGCACCTGGAAGGGGTGGGGTTGGTATTGTCAGGGTCTCGGGTAAAAAAGTGGTTGCAATTGCCCAAGCCGTTTTGGGGAAGCTGCCCAAACCGCGTTATGCGTTCTATGGTGATTTCCTGAGTAAAGAGGGTGAAGTATTAGATAAGGGTATCGCCTTGTATTTCCCCAATCCGCACTCCTTTACAGGTGAAGATATCTTGGAGCTGCAAGCCCACGGTGGTCCAGTGGTTTTGCAATGGTTATTGAATCGAGTGGTAGAACTCGGTGCACGTTTAGCCGAACCGGGAGAGTTCTCCAAACAGGCTTTTATGAACGATAAACTCGATTTAGCGCAAGCTGAGGCCATTGCCGATCTAATCGATTCATCATCGGAGCAAGCAGCGCGTTCGGCTTTGCGCTCTTTGCAAGGTGACTTCTCGCGCGAAGTCAATGCACTGGTCGAGGCGACCATCCGTTTGCGTATCTATGTCGAGGCGGCCATTGATTTTCCGGAAGAGGAGATCGATTTTCTCAGTGATGGTAAGGTTGCGGCAGATCTGCAAGGTATCTTAGACCGATTACACACTGTCTTTGAATCGGCCAAACAGGGTGCTTTACTGCGTGAGGGGATGTCGGTGGTGATTTTAGGTCGTCCCAATGCCGGTAAATCCAGTTTGCTGAATGCCTTATCGGGCAGAGAGAGTGCGATTGTCACCGATATGGCCGGCACCACGCGCGATATTGTTAGAGAAGAGATTAATATCGATGGCATGCCGCTCCATATTTTAGATACGGCGGGGGTGCGCGAGGCGACCGATCAGGTCGAGAAAATCGGTATTGAACGCGCTTGGCAAGCTTTAGACAGTGCCGACCGCGTACTGGTGATGTTACAAGCCGGTGAAGCGATTCATGCCGAAGATCAAATTATTCTCGATAGACTGCCAGAGCATATTCCGGTTACGCTGATTCGCAATAAGATTGACCTGATCGGCCATGCTCCAATGGTCGAAGTGGAAGCCCAGTCACAACGTACCGTGGTGTGGCTTTCAGCCAAACAGAAGCTCGGCCTTGAGTTACTAAGAGAGCATCTTAAAACAGAAATGGGCTTTAAACAAACCGGCGAAGGGGTTTTTATGGCGCGTAAACGTCATTTGGATGCTTTGCAGTTAGCCCTCTCTTGGGTGTTAAATGGTCAGCAACAGTTGGAAGGTTTTGCAGCTGGTGAGTTGCTGGCTGAAGATTTACGCTTGGCGCAACAAGCCCTATCTGAAATCACTGGGCGTTTTACCTCTGATGATCTATTAGGGCGAATTTTTACCTCTTTTTGCATCGGCAAATAGTTTTAAATCAAGTTGGCCAGGCCCTTTGGGTATGGTCACTTTGTTGGCGTATTATTAGACATATTATTTAGAGATCTCCTAACAATAAACCTTATTAAGGATAGCAAGACATGAGACGCAATCGATTTAATTCCCACATTAAAATCAGAGTTATCATCCTGCCTTTGTTATTGTCCGTGTCGTTATTGTCGGCTTGCCAAGAGAAGTCTGGGGAAGTTGCGCCTATTGTTCCTGTCGTTAAAACAGTGGTTTTAGCCGATCAAACCCAAACGTACGCTTCGTGGAGTCTGATGGGTACCTTGGTGGCTCGTTATACCTCAGAGATGGCATTTCAGATTAATGGCAAGGTCGCAGAACGCCTGGTGAATGCGAGCGATACCATTACTGAGAATCAAGTGTTGTATCGTTTGGATCCACGTGATTTTGAGTTGGCTCACGATATTGCCAGGAGCAATGTGAAGGCCACTCAATCTGATATTGAGTTCGCTCTATCTGAACTGTCCCGTCTGCAAAAACTCATTAAACGTAATTTAACCTCTCAGCAAGCGGTGGATCAGGCCAAAAACCGGGTCACAGTGTTAGAAGCAAAGTTAGATGCTTTACGCTTACAAGTCCAGCAAGTGCAAAACCAATTGAATTACACCGTTTTAAAGTCATCAGGGCTGGGTAAAGTATTAAGCATTCAAATAGAAGCTGGTGAAGTGGTCACGGCAGGTCAAGCCGTTGCCACTATTGCATTGGCAGGACATCGTGAAGTGACGGTACAGGTTCCAGAGAGTCGTCTGCAGAATTTACCTGAAAAAGCGGATGTCACTTTATTGGGTTCAACTGAACTGTTTAGCGCGACCTTAAGAGAGTTGGCGACTCAAGCCGACCCACTGAGCCGTACTTGGGAAGCGCGATATACGCTGCAATTGGCTGCTGAAGATACCACTATGGATGGGGTGTCGGCCATTGGTAGCCTAAGCTTGGGGCAGAGCGCCGAACTAACCTTTGCGGAGCCATCCAACTTAGTCAAAGTACCCATCAGTGCCCTGTATGAGCAGGGGGATTTTGTCTCTGTCTGGATTGTCAAGCAGGGTAAGGTTTATAGAAAGGCGGTTGAAGTAGGCGCTTTATCGGAGTATTCGGCTTGGATAAGTGCCGTGAACGGTGACTTTAGCGAGGTCAATAGCATTGTTGTTTTAGGCGTACATCTTCTGAGTGAAGGCCAAATGGTGCGGGAGTCGACAGAATGAATCGCTGGAATGTCTCAGCCTATGCGGTGAAACAACGTTCGCTGACATTGTATTTTATTTTAATTATCGCCATTGCTGGTATCTATGCCTTTTTAAGCATGGGGCGCGCGGAAGATCCGACCTTTAATTTAAACACCATGTTAGTCAGTGCGAGTTGGCCTGGTGCGAGTGCGCAAGAGATGCAAGATCAAGTCGCAGATCCATTAGAGAAAAAGCTTGAAGAGATTCTCTATTTCGATCGCGTAGAAACCAAGTCGCGTGCAGGTCATGTGGATATGATTGTCACCTTTGCAGACAGCACCCCAAAAGGGGTGGCGCAAGATTTATATTATCAAGTGCGCAAGCGTTTAGGCGATGCGGCTTTCTCTCTACCAGAAGGCGTACAAGGCCCTTTTTTTAATGATGATTTTGAAGATGTCTTTTTTACGCTTTATAGTCTGACAGCACCAGAATGGCCGCAACAAAAACTGGTACTTGAAGCGGATAAAATGCAGATTGCTTTACGCCAGGTTCAAGGGGTTAAAAAGGTCACATTAATTGGTGAACAGCCGCAACGAATCTATATCGATCTCAATCAGCAAGCTCTAGCTTTACGAGGATTTGATCTGAGCACGGTTCAGCAAGCGATTAACGCGCAACTGGGTGTGATGAATGCAGGTTTTATTGAAACCGCCGGCCCCCGTTTGTATCTACGCAGCAAATTAGACGCATCTCGTTCAGTTGATACGGTTGCCAAAATTAAAACCCTGCCGATTCCATTAGGCGAGCAGGTGGTTGCTTTACAAGAGTTGGCAGAGGTGAGTCGCGGCTACGAAAATCCCCCTAGCTTTTTAGTCAGAGACAAGGGGCAAGAAGCCCTCATTTTAGGGGTGGTGATGTCACCATCGACGGATGGCTTAGAATTAGAGAAAAACTTAATTGCCTTTGAAGCCAAATATCCGCAGCAACTGCCCTTGGGTGTGACCTTAGATAAAATCACCAATCAGGCGGATGCGATTCACGGCGCAGTCACTACCTTCCAGGTCAAATTTATCACGGCCTTGGGTGTGGTACTGTTCGTCAGTTTGATTGCCTTGGGGTTACGCGCCGGTTTAATTGTCGCCTTAGCCGTGCCATTAACCTTGGCAATGACCTTTCTGGTGATGCACCTGCAGGGTCTAAACTTTGACCGAATTACCCTAGGTGCCTTAATTATCTCCCTCGGTCTGCTAGTAGATGATGCCATTATTGCGATAGAGATGATGCTCGTCAAAATGGAAGAGGGAATGGATAAAGTCAAAGCCGCCGCCTACTCTTGGAGCGTGACAGCGGCGCCAATGTTAGTCGGTACTCTAGTCACTGTGGTCGGTTTTGTGCCCATCGGCTTGGCGGAATCTCGAGTGGGTGAATATGCTGGGAATATTTTTTGGGTCCTAGCGATTGCGCTTATTGCGTCTTGGATAGTCGCCGTCTACTTTACGCCTTATCTTGGTGTGAAACTATTGAAGCAACCTGCTCATACCGCATCTGAGGGTTCAGCGACTGTGGTGAATATTTACGATACTGGATTTTATCGGTTTTTAAGAAAAGTCATTACCGGCTGTGTTCGCCATAAAGTACTCGTTGTTCTATTAACCTTGGCAGTATTTATAATGGCGGTCGTCGGCATGAATAAGTTGGTGGTTAAGCAATTTTTTCCAAGCTCGGATCGTCCTGAACTGATGGTGGATATTTACCTGCCAGAAGGCACCGGCATTAACGTCACCGATGCAGTCACCAAACGGTTTGAAGCACTGATTAATGGTCAGGAAGAGGTAAAGTCGCTCTCTTCTTATGTCGGTCGCGGCGCGCCCCGATTCTTCTTAGCGTTAAACCCTGAGCTGCCGAATCCAGCATTCGCCAAAATTATTGTCGTTACCGAGGATGCGGCGGCTCGCGATCGCTTGCAGGCTAAGTTGCAACATCAGGTGCAGCAAGGAATGTTTCCAGAAGCGCGAGTCCGAGTGCATTCATTGCTGTTTGGCCCGCCAGTCGTTTGGCCGGTTACCTTTAGAGTGGTGGGGCCTGACGCTAATGAGTTGCGCACTATTGCTAATCAATTAAAAACGCTGATTGACCAGCAGGAGTTTGCGCTTGACCCGCATTTGCAATGGGGAGATCGTGTACCTACTTTAAACCTTAATGCCGATCGAACCCGTTTAATGCAATTGGGTTTAACCATGCAGGAGGTCACTGAGCAACTGCAAACTCAGTTACAAGGTGTGCCAGTGGTGCAGGTGCGTGAGCAGATTCGTACGGTGAGTGTGGTTATGCGTGCAGACGAAGCCAGCCGCTTTAATGTCGATGATCTAGGTAGCCTGCTGATTAAAACTCAGCAGGGCGAAAGCTTACCATTGGAACAGATTGCCAAACTCGACGTGGTTTACGAAGAGCCACTGCTTGAACGTAGAAATCGTGAACTATTTATCGCCGTCAACAGTAATATTATTCCAGGCATGCAACCGCCCGTGGCAACGCAATTGATTGAAGCACAGATGCAGCCATTACTGGATACGCTACCTTTTGGTTACCGCATTGATGTTGGTGGCTCGGTTGAGGAATCAAGTAAGGCACAAAACTCGATTAAGGCCAAGGTACCCTTAATGATTTTGGGTATGACCCTGCTCATTATGTTACTGGTGAAGTCCTTTAGCAGTCTATTTATGGTAATTATTACCGCACCTTTAGGATTAATTGGCGCGGTATTGGCCATGACCTTATTTAATCAACCCTTCGGTTTTGTGGCCAACCTAGGCTTGATTGGTTTGGCGGGCATCTTAATGCGTAATACATTGATTCTTACCGGACAGATTGATGACCATCTGAAGCAAGGATTTGCACCAGCAGAAGCAGTTATTGATGCAACTGTTCGTCGTGCACGCCCCGTACTTTTAACCGCGATTGCGGCCATGCTAGCATTTATTCCACTCACCACATCGACTTTCTGGGGGCCTATGGCCTATGTATTGATTGGTGGCATCGGTGTCGGCACGATTTTGACACTGCTGTTTTTACCCGCGCTCTATTCGGTTTGGTTTAAGGTAAAACTGCCTTAATGAGTTATTCCGTTCCAATCGAACAAGCGGTCGCTGAAATCACTATTAAAAAGAGTCGGTTTATCGCTTATGCACGTCATATTGTTTCACGTGAAGCAGGCATGGTTTGGTTGGCAGAGATTAAAGCCGAATACCCCGATGCACGGCATCACTGCTGGGCTTATCTGATTGGTCATCCCAATTGTGCTACCAATGCTGGTATGGGAGATGATGGTGAACCCGGTGGTACGGCTGGTAAGCCGATTTTGAATGTGCTCAATCACAAGGGTGTGGGCGACATTATGATTATTGTGGTGCGATATTTTGGCGGAATTAAACTGGGTGCCGGCGGATTAACCCGGGCATATGGTCAAGCCGCACAAGCTGTTATGGAAGTTCTGCCTAGTAAAGAGCAAGTTTTAATGGATAGCATCGATATTGAATGTGATTTTTCCCTAGAACAGCAGATTCGCCACTGGACAGGCCTGGTAGATGGGATTGTCAGTGAAGTGAATTATGCTCAAAAAGTGCAGATACTACTCCTAACGCCACAAGATAAAACCCAAATATTAATTGAGCAGCTTGAGTCGATTGACTGCTATTTTAAATCGGTTTCCGAATAGTGTGCCTGTAATTTAACAAGATACTGTGTTTGATTTTTAAAGACCCTTAAAATCATTTTTTGTAAATGCTCGGAGGGTCAAATATAATTCTTCAAGCGGTCTTTATGCAGAATCATAAGCAGGTTTATGGTCGCATCCCAGTCCCGAACCTTTGAAAGCAGTTATACAAAACAGATATTTTTTATCAGACCTTAAAGCTTAGCTGTCGGTTAAAAGCTCAGCCTGATTGATAATTTGTTTGGTTGCTTCTTTCTTTTGATCTGGCGGATCGCGGTGCTTTTTTAGAAACACTTTAATCATTGTAGCGCGAGTGGATTTTCTGTTTTGAAAAAGGTGTGTTCACTTGACGGTTACATGACTTCGGCTTTGGCCACCATCCGATAAGTACATGGCCAAGACCCACTTGATACTCGACCCCGCCATAAAGCTTGGTTGAGGCAGAAGGGAGCTTATGACTCCGATGGGCTGTCTGTGCGTTGAGCATGTAAACGGCGCGCCCGAGCGAGTAAAGATTAGTCCTTGGGGATTAAAGCCTTGTTTGCATCCAACC
>JBNJEY010000023.1:0-15370 GCA_051746325.1 Pseudomonadota bacterium | reverse complement strand
TTTAGTAGATGACCATTAAAATCACCGCAAAATCCTCGCTCTGATCCTATGAGTAAAACAATCTTGAAAGCCGGTTCCGTGTCCGGTAATGTTTCAGGATAAAATGTCATAAAATCAGAGGCAATCGCCTCAATGCTCTGTGAAATAGCGATTTGTGCTTGAATAAAATGCTCCAACTTATGCGCTTCCATCTGGGCAAGCGTCTTCATTGAATGCATGATATTTCTAATATCATGCAGCTTTTCACGGGTGATATTAAGTTCGTGGTAGCGAGCCATCAGGGGTTTCCATTATATTAGCGGAGAGAGCTCTATTGGGGTTTAACCAGTCAGCAAGCGCCTCCTTCCATTGGTCACGACTGCTGTCTATCGTCAATTTGGAATGACTTACTTGGGATGCCAGCGATTTAAGCTTGGCGGCTAAACTCTCTAGCGGCATTTCAAGGAATAAATCATCATTAAAAGCAACGAGCCATGCCATCTGAAACTCAATGGTTCTGGGCGAGTGATGCGATTGTTTGAGTAATTCCCGTAACACCCTGCCTCGTTTAATCGCCTTTTCAATCTGGGCATCCAATTTCGTCCCAAATCGGGTAAAGATCTCAAGTTCCATGTATTGCAGATAATCCAGTTTCATATGCCCAGCTTCTTCTTTTATACGGGGATGCTGAGCTTGTCCACCAATACGAGAGACTGAGCGCGCAATATCTATTGCCGGACGAAAGCCGGAGACAAATAATTCACGGCTCAAGTAGATTTGACCATCGGTAATCGAAATAAGATTCGTGGGAATATAAGCGGCTATTTCGCCTTGCTGAGTTTCAATAATCGGCAGTGCTGTCATACTACCGCCACCATGTTTTGAATTTAGATTGGTTGCTCTTTCCAATAGGCGCGCATGCACATAAAAAATATCTCCAGGATAGGCTTCTCGTCCAGGTGGTCGTCGTAACAGTAAAGACAATTCACGGTATATTTTGGCATGCATTGAAAGGTCATCGTAAACCACCAAGGTATCTTTACCCCGTTTCATCCAAAACTCAGCAATGGTGCAACCTGCAAAGGGGGCTAAAAATTGCAAGCCCGGTAAGGCACTGGCTTGTGAGGTCACAATCGTGGTATAGCTTAATGCACCATGCTGACGCAGTAACTCAATAGTATTGACGATGGTTGAACGTTTCTGGCCGATTAAGACATAGACACAGTAAATATTTTTATCATGCTGATTGATAATAGTATCGATTGCCAGCGTGCTCCGTCCAAGCCCCTCATCACCGATAATCAGTTGACGTTGACCTTTCCCGAGTGGAATCATCGTATCAATAATCTTATTGCCAGTATAGAGCGGTTTATACACCTTATCTCGTGCAATAATGGGCGGTGAGGCTCTTTCGAGGGGTTGCTTATGGATCGTGCTAGGTGGACTCTTACCATCAAGTGGCAAGCCTAATGGGTCAATGACTCGGCCAAGCAGATGATCGCCAACCGGAATATGGATGCTATGTTGTGAAAGGTAGGCATTCTGACCTGACGTCAGTGCGGGCGTTTGATGTAGCAGGATGACACCAATTAACTCTTCGGTAAGCTCAAAAACGAACCCCTGACTCCCCTCTTCAAACAGGATTATTTCATCCATTTTTGCCGTCGGCAAGCCTTTCACCCAAACAATACCATCACCGACCGAAACCACATAACCCAGTTCCGTTAGCGCTATCTCTAATTGGTAATGGTTAAGCCACTCCTCAACTTTTTTAAAAAAAGGGGGCGCTGAATCAACCATTGTCATGAGAGAGCTCCATAAAATGGTTCAACTCATCAAGCAGATTCATGCGCACTGACCAAGCGCCTATATGAATACGAAGTCCGGCAATGAGTTCTGGAGTTTGGTGAAACTTCATCCTAACAGATTTGCCACACAGTTCGGAGAGCTTGGCCTCTAATTGTTTACTTTGCTTGCTGGGCAGAGGATAGGCACTGGCGACGCTTATTTTATCAGGTGAGCTGTGACACGCATTCTGCAAAATGGCGACATTCTCGGCCGATAAGCCCTCTATTTTTTCGATCAGTAGATCGAATAAACGTAACTCACTTTCTGGTCCAGCGATCGAACTGAGTAGCTTAGCGGCGAATTTTCCGCCTTGCTCATGCGCGATACGTTGGTAGCTGCTTTGGGTTTCAGCCAGCGATTGTCGAGCAATAACCTCCTCTTTTTCTCGTTCAGCATAAAGTTCATCTTTTAACTGTTTAAGTTGATCCTCACGTTCTTGTTGCAGGCTCTGTTCTAACTGCGCTTTTAGTTGTTGTTTCTCATGTGTCCATTCACTTAATCGTTTTTGATATTGTGCTTGTAGCGCCTCTGCCTGCTCCATTTTATCGGAGGCTTCTTGTAGGGAAGTTTCAATGGTTGCACGACGCTTTTCGAGCGCAGTCATTACAGGGCGGTAAAGAAAATAGTTTAGTATCCACATCAATATTAAAAAATTAACTATTTCCAGGAAAAAAGTCGACCAGTTCAGTTCCAATTTAGATTCTCCTTTGGTGACTAATAGTTTACTTTCCAAGAGTTCACTTTGCAGAACATCACTGTATCAAGTACTCAAGCAATGGATTACGGAAGAGCACAATGAGTACGATTACTAGCACATAGATAGCAAGTGATTCAATCATGGCCAGACCGATAAATAAGGTTCGCATAATTGAGGTTTCGGCTTCGGGCTGACGTGCAATCGCATCCAATGCTCTGCTAATCGCCCAGCCCATCGCCAGCGCGGGGAACATAACCCCTAGTGAAATGCCAATCACAGCGACCATTGTCGAACCGGTAACCAGTATAGAAAGATCCGTCATAGATTACTCCTTACTCTTTTGTTGCTTAAGTTGTTGAGCCTGAATGCCGCCGGCAATATAGACCAAGGCAAGCATGCCGAAGATATAAGCTTGCACCAAGGCTTCAATGAGATGCAGTACTAAAATTGGAATGGGTGCGAGAAAACCCGCCACTAAGAGTATCAGTAATGCCGTCATCTCTAAGCTCATAATATTGCCAAAAAGACGCACCGCAAGTGCGATGGTACGAGTCACTTCACTGATCAGGTTAAAAGGTAATAGCAGAGGATTGGGGCTAAGAAAATGATGAAAGTATGTTTTCATGCCGAGAATATGAATGCCAAACCAGTGTACGGATAAAAAGACAATAATAGCAAGACTGGCTGTTGCAGATAAGTCACGAGTAGGCGAATGTACGCCTGGAATAATGCCACTCAGATTTGAGATTACCAAAAAGATCCAGAGGGTACCGATAAATGCTGTTAATTGTCGTGCCTGCTGTGGTGCAACGGCAGAGATAGCCGCTTCAATGGTGATGACCACCGCTTCGAGTGCCGTTTGGATTGTCCCTGGATCTTGAGAGAGTCTTCGAGTGAAAAGCCATGATAAAACGCCCAATATCAGCATAATCACCCAGGTCGTCACCACCGTGTTAGAAACTTCCACCGGCCCAATCATAAAGAGGGTATTAATGTCTAATCCTGAATCATTCATCTCACCTCCATTCATCTCACTTCTAAGCCTTTCTAATCATTAAATAAACATTCACAGCACCGACCAGGACACCGAGTAAAATCAAACTCACACTCCAACTAATAGAATAGTCCATCGCTTGATGCTCGTCTAACCATTGCCCCAAATAGGCACCCGCAATAACAGGCAAAATAAACACGACACCTAGCACCCCTAAATACATAGTTTGTGCGATAAGGGTCGGACGGTCTATCTCAGCCTTTTTAATACGTGCGGCTTGACGTTCAACTTCTTTTTTTAAATCCTCTTTATCAGCCATGGTGCTCTAAGCTCCTGTTCGACTCATGTCCCACAGACCTTTAAGCACGCCTTCTTCCATGCGTCGTAAACTCTGGTTTTGTTGAGATAACAGCCTCTCCTCTTCAAGTAACTGCTCCTCTAATAGAGTGCTAATGCGCACGTAATCCGAGTCAATAATAAAATGCCGGGCAGATAAAACAAGTCTGTTTTGATCAAAGTAAAGCAAAGCCCTCGTCGCGGCGATATATTGCCACTTTTGCGTGCCCACCTTAAAGCGAGACAGCCCCATGACCAGTGAGGTCATCATCCGAGTGTGCCCGGGTAGAAGACCAAAACTTCCGCTCGAGTCTTCACCGACAAACGAGGTGATGCCCCTATAGGTTTCAGAGTGAGTTGTATCTTGTATTAAAAGTGTCAATGTCATACTGACCTACTCTGAATGAGTCATTGAACCGCGCATATAACACTTCTCTTCAGAAATTTTGTCATATTGCCCGTTTAAAAAAGCTTCACAGTCATTTAAAGTCTGCTCTAGAGGCACCGAGACCCCTTTAAAGGTTGTTTGCGAACTGGTGACCCAAAATGGTTGGGTTAAATAATGTTGAAGCCTGCGTGCACGTAAAACAACCAGTTTATCCTTAGGCGATAACTCTTCGATTCCGAGCATGGCAATAATGTCTTCGAGTTCGTGGTAACGAGCAAGGTGTTCACGCACCCCTTCGGCAATAGTGTAATGTCGCGAACCCAGTGTATAAGCATCCATGGCTTTACTACTGGACTGAAGGGGGTCGACTGCAGGATAAATTCCTTTTCCTGCTTGGCTACGAGACAAGATAACGGAGGTATCTAGATGGCTCAAAATTGCATTGACCGCGGGATCAGCCATATCATCCGCAGGCACATAAATGGCCTGTACGGAGGTAATATTGCCCTGGTGGGTGGAGGTAATTCTATCTTCGAGTTCCGCCACTTCGGTAAGGAGTGTCGGTTGGTAACCTACCGTTGCGGGCATGCGGCCTAATAGGCTAGACACTTCACTGCCAGCCTGAACGAAACGGAAAGTGTTATCCATAACGAACAGCACCTCTTTCTGCAAGCTATCCCGTAAATATTCTGCATAGGTCAGGGCGGACAGACCCAAGCGAAACCGCACTCCCGGCGATTCATCCATTTGTCCAAAAACAAGCACGGACTTGGAAAGGATATTGGCACGTTCCATCTCATGCCATAATTCATGTGCTTCTCGCATCCGCTCACCGACGCCTGCAAAAACAGAAACCCCTTGATGTAGAGAAGAGACTGCATGCATAAATTCCATGGTTAACACCGTTTTACCCACGCCCGCGCCCCCAAATAATCCAGTTTTACCGCCTTTGACAAATGGACAGAGTAAATCTATGACTTTGATGCCTGTCATTAAGATCTCATTGCGGCTTATCGTTTCCGAAAGATCAGGTGGGGGATTGTGTATATTGCGAAAATTTTGGCTCTCTAAAGCAGGCCCGCCATCGAGAGGCTCGCCAAACAAGTTGAGCACCCGACCAAGACAGTCAGGGCTGACGGGCACATGTAATGGGGATCCCGTATCGTAAATCAGCATCCCACGGAAGAGTCCTCTGGCTTTGTGTAGAGTCACAGCACGAATATGGCTTTTATCGATATGTTGATGTACTTCAAAGATGCATATTTCGCCATTATCATCGGCGAAGACCGCTTGATTGATGGGCGGTAATTGCTGGCAAGAGATGACCACTACAGGGCCATGCACTTCGGTGATAACACCAATCAAATCATCTTTCTGTTGTGCGTCTGCCAGTAAGGGATTCATCTTCGCAACCAGTTATCGGACTATAGTTTTGATTATATCGCTTCGAAAAAGAGGGGGATTTTTTTCAGATCTAAAATTATTTGAGCGCAACTTTTTATGAAAACATCGTTATTAAAAGTGAGCAAAATTGGCCTAAAGTAGGCTTTAAGAAAGGAAGGGGGGGGGTAAAAACTTCGTGGCTTCAAGTAATAAAAGAATTCAAAGAAGGTTGAGTGTTAGTTATAAAGAAAAAGCACTTTAAACCGCTCCGTTTTTAAAACAACCAGGCCTGGTTAATGGCTTATATACTCTGAATAAAGGACAAAACTAAGGGTAAAATCAGAGCCGATACCGAAGCGGATAAAGCCATTGCCAATCCGGCAAATGCCCCCATCTGAGGACTTAATTGAAAAGAGCGTGCGGTGCCTAAACCATGGGCAGTCACCCCCATTGCCACACCTTTAATACTGTCATCTTTTATTCTAAAGACTTTAAAGATCCAACCACCGACTACCGCACCAATCACGCCGGTAATCACGACAAACACGGCTGTTAAGGTCGGTAAACCGCCGTTCTTTTCTGAGATCCCCATGGCCACGGGTGCGGTGACCGACTTGGGGATCATCGACAGCATGGTCTGTTCGCTCGCCCCTAAAAAGTGTGCCATATAGTAAGCGCTAAAACCTGAAAAACTGATGCCTAATACCAATGCAATCGACAGGGGAATCCAGACCTTTTTTAACTTACCTAATTGGAAATATAAAGGAATGGCTAATGCGACTGTCGCCGGTCCAAGCAAGAAGTGGATAAATTGAGCCCCTGAAAAATAGGCACTATATGAGATCTCAAAGAGGCTCAATATCATGACAATCATCAAAATAGAGAGCGCGGCGGGATTGAGTAACGGATTGCCATGGCCTTTGTTATACATTTTCACCGCCAATAAATAACAGATCAGCGTGAGGAGTAAACCCAATAATGGACTGGCGGACAGATAGACCCAGATGGCGGATTGTTGAATCATGACGGAACCTTTTTCCAATTAAGCAGTTTGTAGATCGCCATCATGCTCCAAGCGGTGACCAATAACCCTAAAATGGTACTGATAATCAGGGCGACACTAATGGCAAGCCACTCTTGTTGCAAGCGGGCCAAATGCACCATAACACCAACCCCTGCAGGGATAAACAATAAAGAGAGGTGCGATAATAACAGCCCTGTGGGGGCTTCTAACTGTATTGCAAAAGGGGGTTTAATAATTAAATTCAACAACAGTAATATCATTCCCACAACAGGTCCTGGCACAGGTAAATCAAGCGTAAGAACAATCAATTCTCCCACTAATTGATACACTAATAAAATTGTAATGACTGTTAAAAAAGGCACTCTTTATCCTCACTCTATATTTGTTAAATGCACTCAAAAATAGCGACATCGCAAGCTTAAATGAACCCTATAATTGATTTCACGCCCATTACCGAGAATGCTAGCATTTTTTATGGCCGATGCTTCAATTCACTCCCATTTTTTATGACCTATTAGAATGGATTTAGGACGAATTTGATCATTATTAACATTAAATAGTGCTCTTTTGACGATTCTTCAAAAACAACCAGGCCTGGTCGATTAGAATAGCCTTTATTAAAACGCTAAATTGAGCATATATATGGGTTACTGGTATCTTGCCATTGCAACCATCGCTGAAGTGATTGCCACCAGTGCATTGAAATCATCGCAAGGCTTCACGAAATTAGGCGCGAGTCTTATTGTCATAATAGGTTATATGGTGGCCTTTTATTTTTTATCTCTAGTGTTAAAAACCGTACCGATTGGCATCGCTTATGCTATTTGGGCTGGCCTGGGGATTGTTTTGGTGGCTATTGTTGGCGCGGTTATGTTTAAACAGATGCCCGATTTAGCAGCCCTGATAGGGATGGCGTTTATTATTGCAGGCATCCTCATTATGCATTTTTTCTCAAAAACCATTAGCCATTAGCCTAGCGCCACTTTTTACCAACGAAACACTCTCTTAAAGGCATCAGATGAAAAAAGTTTTCACCCTCACATTACTGATATTGACGATACTCACTTTTGCCGGTTGCTCGCTGATTCCTGACCTACCTGGACCGATTGGCATTCCTGGGATTTAGAATCGCTCCTTTTGCTGAAATGGCTATTCTGGCTCAAGAGACTTTACTTATAATTAGGCGTAAAATGGATCTGTTACAGAGTTAATCAAGGAGTTTATTTATGACCACCATTATCCCACTTAAATCCCAACACTTATTTTCCCGCCTCTCTATTGCCCTGTTAAGTCTGGTATTGGTTGGCTTATCCGGTTGTAGTGGCATTCCAGTGACACAGGATTATCAAGCAACATCTGCTTTAAAAAACTATGCGACCTACCAATGGTTACCCGTTG
Organism: Pseudomonadota bacterium; assembly: GCA_051746325.1. Classification (GTDB taxonomy): domain Bacteria; phylum Pseudomonadota; class Gammaproteobacteria; order Thiomicrospirales; family Thiomicrospiraceae; genus Thiomicrorhabdus. The sequence goes on along the minus strand of JBNJEY010000023.1, from coordinate 7,323 downwards.
AGATGCAGACCGAGCCGACCACCGAATATTTGAAAAAAAACCACCCATTTATCGCTCAACGGCTTGAAAAAGCGATTCAGGAGAATCTGCATAACAGAGGAGCTCTCTTTGTGCGCCAGGCACCCCAAGCTTATGTGACTTATCACTATACGGTTAAGCAGGTCCAGACAGTCGCCCCCTCTAGCACAATTGGACTTGGATGGCATACACGAAGCTTAGGCATCGGTACGCGTTTCCCGATGGACTACACCACTGAAATTTATGAAGAAGCTAAATGGGGAATTGATATCCACAATGCGGCCGGAGAGTTAATTTGGCGCGGTGAAAGTACCGGAGCAGTAGAGCGCTTTGCCTCACCACAAGAGGCTGAGAAAAACACTCAAGCGATCGTTGATGCTATTTTAAGTCAATATCCACCGAAGTAGGCATTCGATGGCATCTCACTCAATGACCCCCCCCTATTGATCCTTTTGGGTGTTGTTTTTTCTGAATTCGATTTAGGGCCGTTTTTGGATAAAAGCGACATTGTTCTTTAGTTCTTCAATCAGAACCTCATCACCCGTTTTGATTTCAAAATCTCCCCGCTTTTTAAAGCCCCAAGTCGTGCCTTTATAATCGACTCTTAAGTGACCATCATTTTCGACAATAATACCTGTATCACCGACTTGCATAGTTTCTAACGGCAGCTCTTCCTTTCTCATGCCCTGCATAAAAAAGCCGCGTAACACAAAGGTCAGAATACCCCCTAATACCATCGTAAGCAGCAATTGAACCTCTCCAGAGGGCCAGCTGACAAAAAAGCCCACTAAACCCACCAGAATAAATGCAATACCAAAAAACAGCATTACAAAAGTAGCACTTAATAACTCTGTACCCAGCAGTAGAATTCCTAAAGTTAACATGACCCAAGCTGGAATAATTGGCAGTATATTTTCCATTTTTTAAAAACATCCCTTCGTTTTTGTTAGCGGCTTTCGCAGCTCTTAAGTGCCTGAATTGTTTTGATTTAACAGTGTCGTAAATGCGGCTAAGGAACCGACCATCTCTGATGTTTCGACTGGCACAATCACCTTGTTAGCCGAATCACTGGCCGCAAGCCCAGCAAATGCAGCAATACGATCTTTCGCCAATAAGAAACTGGCTGCGTCTTTATTATTAATCATGGCATGGTTAATCAACTCCATGGCTTTTTGCTCCCCCGTCGCCAGCTGCTCTTTTTCATACTTTACGGCATCTGCCATACGCTCAACAGCTTCGGCTTGTTTAAAGGCTTGTTGACGCTCACCTTCGGCTTTTAGAATCAATGCATTTTTATCACCTTCGGCTTCGGTTTCAGTGGCACGACGGCGACGTTCCGCCTCCATTTGTAACTCCATCGCTGTTTGTACCGCTTGGGGTACCGAAATATCGGCCACTTCGACACGGGTCACTTTCGCCCCCCAGGTGCTACTGGCTAAATCTAAGGCGGTTAGCAAGACCGCATTTAAGTCGGCGCGCGAACTCAAGGTCTCATCCAACTCCATTCGCCCAATTTCTGCACGTAGAGTGGTTTGCGCTAACTGTGCAATGGCGACTTTCAAATCCTTAATTTCATAGGTCGCTTGCTTAGCGTCATTAATACGAATAAATACAACAGCATCAATTTGAATACTGACGTTATCCTTGGTGATGACTGATTGACGTGGCACATCAATAATCTGTTCTTGGGTATGAAACTGGGAGCGTTTTTTATCAATAAAAGGCACAATAAAATTAATCCCTGCCCCTAAGGTGCGGTGATATTTGCCCAAACGTTCAATGACCCATAATTCCGCTTGAGAGACAATTTTGACCGCTAAAAATAGATAGATCAAAATCAAGATTGAGACCGTTCCAACAAATCCTAAAAATTCCATATTAAGGCTCCTTTTATATTTCGCAGTTGCAAGCAAGACGCTTGAAGCGACTAACATAACAGTAATTAAAACTTAAAATCATCATACCTGACCCTTTCTGTGAAAGGTAGAGAGATGATCAATAGACAATAGCGGTGATCGCTTTTTGGTAGTTTTTTTACAGATGACCATACCAAAAGGGCATAAAGGCCTGGTTACATCATCTCTTGTGGGTCAACATCGATGCTCCAACGCACTTTGCGGGCAAGCGGGCTTTGGTAAATATGTGGCTCTAATTCACCTAATACCCGATGCAGGGGCGCACGCTCTGCAGATTGCAGCAATAATTGAAAGCGATAGCGTCCCTGACGACGTAACATCGGTGCAGCCACTGGCCCCCAAAACTCGACATCAGACGTTTTTTCCGACTCTGTTATAAACTGCTGTTGATTCAGTTCAAGTCCAGCTTTAAGAGAGTGTAAAAAAGCCATAACATCATTGGGATTAGAGGCTTCTGCGCGAATCAATATCTGATAACGCGTTGGCGGTAATTTGGCGCGAATCCGTTCATCTAAAGCTTGTTGGGCAAAGGCATTGTAACCTTCGCAAATCAGAGTAATCAGTAAGGGATGGTCGGGATGGTGGGTTTGAATTAATACTTCGCCTTGTTTCTTGGCGCGCCCTGCACGGCCTGCAACTTGTAGAATTAATTGCGCCATCCGCTCTGGTGCACGGTAATCGGCACTAAACAGCCCTTGATCGACATCAAGAATACCCACCAAAGTCACATTGGGAAAGTGGTGACCTTTGGCGAGCATTTGGGTACCAATCAAAATATCGGCTTCACTGCGTTGTGCAATGCCGGTTAACTCCGCCATTTTGCCTTTTAAACGGGTGGTATCGCGGTCAATACGTAAGATACTATTATTTGGAAACCAATCCCTAATCGCGGCCTCTAAACGCTCGGTACCTTGCCCCACCTTTACAAACTCTTCACCTTCACAACTTGGGCAAACCTTGGGTGCAGCTTCTTGTTCACCGCAATGGTGGCACTGTAGATAGTCACTGAACTGTCCAGTATGCAATGTCATATTGGCATCGCAACTTGAACAGCTGGCTTGCCAACCACACTCATGGCACATTAAGACAGGAGAAAATCCGCGTCGATTAAGAAACAGTAGCACCTGCCCGCCTTTTTCTAAATGTGCCGTCATGGCTGTTTGTAACTTGCGAGAAACCCCTTCTTGAATTTTTTCACCGCGAATATCGAGCAGTTTTAAACTCGGCAATTTGGCATTACCTGCACGCAGTTTCAGTTTAAGATGAAAGTAGCGGTCGCTTTTGACATTATGCAGACTCTCTAACGATGGGGTCGCTGAGCCCATAACCACAGGAACCTTCTCTTGGAAGGCCCGGCGTACCAATAAATCTCTGGCGGAATAGCGAAAACCCTCTTGCTGTTTATAGGAGAGATCATGCTCTTCGTCAATAATGCAGATTCCCAACTCCTTAAATGGCGTGAACAGAGCTGAACGCGTCCCCAAAAGCACTTTAACCTGACCCGTACGTACCAAATGCCAAGCGCAATGGCGTTCGGCATCATTTAAACCAGAGTGCAAAGTGGCCACGCGGGTTTGCAACTGGGCTTCAAAACGCCCCACCATTTGCGGTGTCAAACCAATCTCAGGCACTAACACTAGCACCTGTTTACCCTGTTTTAAGACGGCCTCAATCATGCCTAAATAGACTTCGGTTTTACCACTACCAGTAATCCCTTGCAGCAAAAAGCTCGCGAATGGATTCTCTTTTTCTAGCCATTCGGTGACGCTATTAACCGCCAATTGTTGCTCTTCATTCAAAACATGGTTGGGAGAGGGTGGATAAGCAGATTCGAGTAAACAAGGCCCTTTGCGCTCTTCGACCCAGCCTAGTTCGATAAATTTATTGAGTGCCGGCCGCCAATTATCAGAGTCTTGCGACAAATGCGTTGAACTTAAAAAAGGGTGTTGCGCATTTTGAAAACTCGCTAATACCGACTTTTGACGCTTAGCATTACCGGCAAGATCGGACTGTTGAATCGTTTTGCCCCGTTCGGTCAACTGCCATTGGGAAACACCTTGAATATGGCTCGACTCGCCTTGGCGTAGCCGCTTTGGCAGCGCGGCAGAAATCACTTCACCAATCGGCTCATGATAGTACTGGCTCGCCCACTGGAACAGGCTAAGGTCTTCAGCAGAAAACAGCGCATCTGAATCGATCACTTGACTAATGGGTTTGATTTTAGCCAAATCAAAATCGGCACTCTCTGTAATCGCCATGACCAGGCCGACAATTTTTTTATTTCTAAACGGTACCCAAACTCGTCCACCGACGACCGCTACTTGAGTGGCATCACCCTCACAGAACAGATCTTGAACAGGCTCAAGCAGATAGTCTAGCGGAAACAGAAATGGACCAGGAACGGCCACTTTGGCGATTTTTAAATTGGACATAGATAGGGACAACACGGCACTCTTTAGAGAAAAGTCTCTATATAAATAATAGCGCCATTCTACCCAATATTAAAGTGGACGATTCAACTCAATGCCACTGACTGATTATTACAAACTTTACAATAAATAATTATATCCAAGGAAAAAAGTCTGACGATGGTTTCAGACTCAAGGCATTTACGATCTCATCTATGGATTAAATTTACCCACCATCGCAACGCTCTCTTTTAACGGGCGTTTATCTAATTATGGATTTAACCAGGCCTTTTTGCCCTTTAAGTATAGTCATCTCTAAAAACCGCTAAAGAGTCTGTTTTTGATAAATATGCCTTTCTCATGCCAAAATCGTTAAAATACATAAATTATTCTTAAGACCCATAAAAAACATCAACTATGTCACCTCCTAATTCTTTGGCCGCTTTTTTAGCCTCCTTTGTTCGCCAGCAAAACACACTCCAAAACCGACTAGGCCAAATAGTTGCCTGGGGAAACCTCTCTTTGGTCCTTATTACCGCACTGGTCGTCATCCTGCGTTATGGGTTTGATACAGGTTCTATCGCTCTGCAAGAGAGTGTTATGTATAACCATGCCTTTTTATTTATGCTCGGCATTGCTTATACCTATCAACTCGATAAGCATGTGCGAGTAGATGTTTTTTATGCGACCTATTCGCTTCGCAGAAAAGCTTGGATCAATCTACTCGGCACGCTACTGTTCACATTACCGGCAATGGCTTTTATTATTTGGGCTGGTTGGGACTACGTTATGGTCAGTTGGAAAATAGAAGAAAGCTCTGCGGAAGCGGGCGGAATAGCTTATCTCTATCTTTTGAAAAGTTTAATCCTTATTATGGCTGGACTGGTCATTTCTCAAGCCCTTTCGGTTGTAGCTCAGTCAGGTCTAGAATTGTTTGCACCAAGATATGCGCTTAGTCAAAATAGCGCGGATAACTCGGAAGGGAAACTCTAATGGAATGGTTAGCACTTCTCTTATTCGCCGTTATTTTTATTTTTCTATTGGCCGGTTTCCCTGTGGCTTTTACCTTAGCCGGTGCCTCTTTGCTGTTTGCCCTGATTGCCAATCTATTTGGGGCATTTGATATGGCCTTTTTGCTGAGCATTCCTAACCGCATCTTTGGCATTATGAGTAATCAAACTCTTATTGCTGTACCACTCTTTGTCTTTATGGGCATTATGTTGGAACAGTCTAAAATCGCCGAAAACCTGCTGCACACTATGGATGAGGTTATGCGCGGTATTAAGGGGGGATTAGGCATTGCGGTGATTTTGGTGGGAATGTTGTTAGCTGCCAGCACTGGAATTGTTGGCGCAACGGTGGTCACTATGGGGTTACTCGCCTTACCAACGATGCTTAAGCAGGGCTACTGTCCCAAAATCGCCAGTGGAACGATTTGCGCATCCGGCACCTTGGGCCAAATCATTCCGCCTTCTATTGTGCTGATTCTATTGGGTGATGTTTTATCCTCCTCTTATCAACAAGCTCAGTTGAATCAAGGTATTTTTTCACCTGAAGCACTGTCGGTCGGCGACCTGTTTATCGGTGCCCTACTGCCGGGTATGTTATTGGTTGTTCTGTATATGCTCTATGTCTTTTATAAAGCGATGACTCGCCCAGACCTAATTCCAAACAATATTGGTCAAGCTGTTGCGCCAGGACTGCTGCTACGCGTGCTCAAAAGTATGCTTCCTCCATTGGCTTTAATGTTATTAGTCTTAGGCTCGATTCTGGGTGGTTTTGCGACACCCACCGAGGCGGCCTCTCTTGGGGCTTTAGGTGCATTATTGCTCGCCAGTATCAATCGTCAGCTCTCTATAAAAAGGCTCAATGCGGTAATGCGTAATACGCTACAAGTCACCAGTATGATTTTCTTGATTTTCATTGGTGCGGCATTTTTCTCACTGGTCTTTAGAGGCTTGGGTGGCGATGATTTGATTACCGAGCTACTTACCGATCTACCCGGCGGTGTCTTTACGGCGATGTTAATCGTTATGGCATTGATGTTTATTTTAGGATTTTTCCTAGACTTTATAGAAATCACCTACGTCGTCGTTCCGGTCGTTGCCCCCATTTTATTGACGATGGGCGTCGACCCGGTCTGGCTGGGCATTATGATTGCAATTAATTTACAGACGGCTTTTTTAACCCCCCCGTTTGGTTTTGCTCTTTTCTATCTAAAAGGCGTAGCACCGCCTGAACTAAAAACAGCCGATTTATATAAAGGCGTTATTCCCTTTATTATCATCCAATTAAGCGTATTGGCGATGATTGCCATTTGGCCAGAAATGGTTACCTGGCTACCTAGCGTTATTTATTAACCTTTTTAGCGCAAACAGCAAAAAAAATTTACCCTTGCACCTTAGCCAGTCGTAATATCAACAACAGCGATATTAAGTTTAGTAATTTTACGCACTTAGGAGGGGTCGCTCTAGATATTATTGCTTAACTGTTCTTATTTAAGAATTTATGCTCTTTTATCCGTGATTTTTTGTGTATGATGAATCCATATTTTAATACACTAAGCATGATTACTCTCTTATGCGAGAAGCGCTATTCAAGACTGAAGCAATTGACCTGATTGACCAATTAAAAGAGGTTCATCAGGTACAAAAACAACAAATTGTAGACCAATTTAATGAGGGTCTATTGTTGTTGAACGCGCAATTAACCCCTCTGCTTATTAATCAAACTGGAAAGACTTTTCTTGAAGAAAACTGGTTTTCTTTTTGCCCCTTCTCACAGATCCAAGCCTATTCACAAAAACAAAACCGTCTCCGTTTTGATTTAAAGAACTGGTGTCTACAACAGCTTGACACTCACACTGAGATTGACAGCACGAGCCCTCTATTATGGTTACGAATTCCCGCTTTATCTAAAGATAAATGCACGCTATTGCCTGTCTTAATTTCCGCTATTGTGATTCAATCGACCGAGAATAA
>JBNJEY010000022.1:0-15648 GCA_051746325.1 Pseudomonadota bacterium | reverse complement strand
TGCTCAATTTGGGTTTCAAGCGAATTGATTGCTTGTGCTACTGGCTCTATTATTTTTTTATATTTAGACATGTCCATTCTCTCTTCTCAAAAAAATTTGTTGCATTGTATCAGGCATTACTTTAACATTCAAACATTCAATTGAATGTTTATATGCATTAAATTGAATGGTTTTTTATTCATACCTAAATTAATAGAACAAACTATTACACTGGAGAATCATATGTTTTTAATTCAAAGAGAAGTTCCTTCCGACCCATCCTCTATTGCTTATTTTATGGGCTGTGCCGGTCAAGGGAAAAGTATCGCGATTGATGTTCATAAAGAAGATATTGACTGGTTTATAGAGCAAGCGGCGCAAAAAGGGGTCAATATAGACTATGTCATTGACACGCATATTCACGCCGATCATCACTCAGGCGCAATGGAGCTTGTAAAGCGTACCGGTGCAAGCTATATGCTACATGAGTCATCAACCCCTAATTTTTCGTTCACCCCCCTTAAGGATGGTGAAAAATTTACCGCAGGTAATGTGGGCGTAGAAGTCTTTCACACCCCTGGACATACAATGGATTCCATCTGTCTATTAGTCACCGACTTTTCACGTGGGCCACAACCCTGGTTTTTGATTTCGCAGCACACGCTGTTTGTCGGTAGCGTTGGTCGGCCAGACTTAAGAGGCCGAGAAAGAGAGATGGCTGGACATCTATATGATTCAATTCATAGCAGAATTTTGACATTACCTGATCACATTGAAATACTGCCAGGGGCTAAAGCCGGTAGTGTCTGTGGGGTAGGACTTTCAGCAAAACCTAGTTCCACCGTTGGTTATGAAAAAGCCAACAATGCCTCATTGAAGTTAACAAAAGAGGCCTTTATTGAAAAGATTCTTGTGGATTTACCACCCTTTCCAGATAAGATGGATGAGATTATTAAGGCGAATATCTCTGGATAAATTGAATTTGGCAAGCCCATGACATATCATTCAATTAAACAATTAAATACGGAATGATAATGTCTGAAATCAAAAAGCAACTTTTTGAACAGCTTGCCCTCATCACGCATAGCCTCGCGTCACCACAGAGAATCGAGTTGCTCGATTATCTGGCGCAGGCTGAACGTAGCGTCGATGAGCTTAGCCAGTTAGCCGATCTAAGTACCGCCAATACTTCAAGACACTTACAGATCTTAAAGCAAAATGGCCTGGTTTTAATGAGAAAACATGGTAAAAGCCGACTCTACAAAATTGCCGGTAATGACGTTATTCAACTGATTAGTTGCTTGAGAAAAACCGCTGAAAATCATTTGGCTGAAGTCACCCGCCTAAAGCAAAACACCCTGCCAAGTTATATCGATAAGAAGGCTATTTCCAGTAAAGAGTTGCTCGCCAAAATGAGCAGTAGTGACATTTTATTGCTCGATGTCAGGCCACTTAAAGAGTTTGAGCAAGGCCACATTAAGGGTGCCGTTAATGTTTCACCCGATTCAATTGAACAAAAAATAAACGACATACCCCATAATAAGACCGTGGTTGCCTACTGTAGAGGCCCATATTGCGCGTACTCATATAAAATGGTCGAGGCTTTACGTCAGGAAGGGGTTGAAGCACTCAGATTAGAAGAGGGGTTTCCTGAATGGAAAGCCGCAGGATTGCCTTTTGAAGCCAAACAAGTGGTCTAATCCAAATCAAAAGGAGTTAATCTCTTGAAAATCAGACAAAGTAGCATGCCTGATATGGCCTATTGGAACAGTTTCTTTGATGCAGCTGGTATTATTGAAAGGCTTTTTATCAATACCCCACCTGGCAATACCGTTGAATTTGGCTGTGGCTATGGAACCTTTACTATTCCTGCCAGTTTATCTACTAGACAAACCCTATATGCTTTTGATATCGAACCCTCAGCCGTGCAATTTGTAACCGAACTGGCACAGCAACTAAATATTTCAAATATCCAACTACAACAACAAGATTTTATTCAAAATGGTACTGGTCTAGCAGACGAATCGGCTACTCACGTTATGCTTTATAACCTGCTCCATCTTGAAAACCCTGGTGCACTTTTAAAGCAGGCCTATCAACTATTAAAACCCAATGGAGTCTTATCCATAATGCACTGGAGAAGTGATATCAAAACACCACGGGGTCCCTCTTTAGAGATTAGACCGACACCAGAGCAGTGCCAAGAGTGGTTAAAAAAGGCTGGATTCAATTCAATAGAACAAATCGATATTGAGGACTATGCCCCCTATCACTTTAGCTATATTGCAGTAAAATAAGCAAAAACCTTGTAAAAAGGTCGCACTATATTGCACACCTTACTCTGTACAATCAGGTCTCTATTTTAAAAAAATAAACATCTCTAATTAATTTCCACTAGCCCACTAATTTAGACCTAGGCCGTAAAGCGATTTATCCCTGCTTGATTCTATAATCTTGACTTTTGGACCAATCGGTTTTATCATTAAAAACATGACTATCGGCAGACCAATACAATTTAACCCTGAAACAGCGCTTGAAGCGGCAACTCAACTCTTTTGGAGCAAGGGATATGAATCTAGCTCTCTGCAAGACTTGATTCAAGGGATGAATATTTCTAAAAGTAGCTTTTATCAAACCTTTAAGAGTAAGCATCAGCTATTTGAAGATTGTTTAAAGCACTATACACACGCATTAATTGAATCCATAGAGAGACAGATAAATCTAAACAATTCGATGAAGTCTCTGCTTAATCAACTGTTTTTAAGTGCCATCTATGAAAGAGAAAATAACCACTTTCCACGAGGGTGTTTATTAATGAACACGGCAAATGAGTTTTCACAGTCTGATCCAAAAATTTCTGAAATTTTACATTTAAGCCTAAATCAGCTAACCAAACTCTTTGAAAAAATAATACTACAAGCTGAAAAAAACCAAGAGATATCTAGCCATAAAGACCCTCATCAAATTGCTCTATACCTCGTAAGTAGCATGAGCGGCTTAAGAAACATTGTTAAAGCCGGAGTGGATCAAAAAACAGCGGAGAAAATCAGTAAAACTATCCTACAATCAATCGAATAATTTTTTTAAATATTTTTGGACCTTTCGGTCCTAATATAGCTCAATCAAAAGGAAAAACTATGAACTTTGAATTACATACTATTGAATCAGCACCAAATGCCATTAAACCTGAATTAGAAGCTGCACAAGAAACTTATGGCACAATTCCTAATCTATATCGCGGGCTTGCTGAAAATCCTGCCGCACTAAAAGTTTATTTAAGCTTTAACGAAAACTTAAGTAAATATGGGGTCTTAACTCCTATTGAGCAACAGGTCGTATACTTAACCGCCAGTGCAGAAAATGGATGTACATATTGTGTCGGAGCACACTCTGTATTAGCTCAGATGTCAAAAATGCCGAATGGAACCTTATCTGAACTTCGTAATCAAACTGAAATGACTGATCCCAAATTGAATGCAATTCGGAATTTAACATTATCAGCTGTAAAAAATAGAGGATATATTCTAGAAGCGGATTTACAAGAGTTTGTAAGTGCAGGGTACAAACAATCTCATGTCCTAGAAGTTTTAACGATTATTGCGCAAAAAACACTCAGTAACTATTTTAACCATATTGCAAACACACCCTTGGATGATATGTTTGCAAGCCAAAAATGGACTAAATAAACTTTAGACACAAAAAAACCCGCTCTATTAGCGGGTTTCAGGAATTTTATAAACAATTTTTCATTTATGACGGATCAGAACGGCACATCATCATCGTCAAAGTCATTCGGTGCATAAGCTGGCGCTCTTTGTGGCTGAGGTTGCTGTTGCTGCCCACCTTGGTACGCTTGTCCAGTATTTGGATTTTGACCCTGAGGCTGTTGCTGTGGACGTCCTTGTTGACCCCCCATTGGTGCGGCTTGCTGTTGCCCCATTGGGTTATTTTGACCTTGTGGCGCTTGATTAAACCCCCCTTGGCTTTGATCAAACGAAGTATCGCCACCTTGTCGCTGACCACCGCCGCCAAGCATCTGCATCTGCCCATCAAAACCACTGATAACGACCTCTGTGGTGTAACGATCCAGGCCATTCTTATCTTGCCACTTACGCGTCTGCAATTTACCTTCTAAGTAAACTTGGGAACCTTTTTTAAGGTACTGCCCTGCAATCTCTGCAATCTTGCCAAACATAGAGACTCGGTGCCATTCCGTTTTCTGTTGCTTCTGACCGGTGCTCTTGTCATTCCACTCGTCACTCGTAGCGACACTTAGGTTTGCAATAGCATTGCCATTGGCTGCATATTTTACTTCTGGATCTGCCCCAAGAGTCCCAACAAGAATTACCTTATTCACACCGCGCATACAATCACTTCCTTTTTAAAATTAAACAATATTATAGCGTTATCTTTTAATTAAGAGTCGCTAAATATTAAACTTGCTTACAAAAATATCCATGACGCAAACCTTTCATAAGCATTCGAAACTGCTCACCGCTCACACCAATAAGCTGTTTATGGTCGCCCGCTTCAAAATAGACTTTAGATAATGCCAGTAGATTTTGATCAACCACCGTTTCAATACCATAAACCTGACCAAAAGGCGGGATTGCACCCGGCTGACAGTCATTAAACAAGGTTTGCATTTCAGACTCTGGTAGTAGCTGTAACTCTCGATTCAGCTCACTCCCTAAACGCTTGAGATCCAACCATTCATTGCTGGGAATAACCGCTAAGAGATAACCCTTCTGGTCTTTAAGAAGCACCCCTTTGGCGAGATGATCAGCTCGTACATGCGCTACATCGGCGGTTTCGTGGCTTGAGAAAGTTTTAGGATGCATAACGGTTTCATACACCGTATTTGTTTGATTTAAATACGCTAGTAATTTATGGGCGATTGCCATAACAACTCCTTTCTTGTGACTCCGCTACAATATAAGACCTTAGCACGAGTGTATGGTGATTAAAAAACTTTTCGGCATTGTTTATCTCATCCCTACATACAAACTTCAGACAGCTAAAATACAACTTTTCATTTAAATTTCGAATAGTTTATACCTTTTGAATCTACGCCATATTGATTTTGATTAAGAACAAAGATTAAAGCCAACTCTTGTTACTGGCTGTGACTCAAGTCAACTGTCGATTGAGAGACTGATGGTTTGGTCAGCATTGATATCCACTGAAGTTCCAAACTTTGCACACTCGCGTTGCAAAACTTGCGTTAACCACTGGGCATCTTGCTTTGTTGTTCGATGAATTTGAAAACGCTTTACCTGGGTAGGAATCATCTCTAAGCTAATGAGTTTGCCAGTAGAAGCTTGCATATTTACAAAATACATTAATGCCAAGTCCCCCCGATATTGTTTATAACTACCGATGCCTTCATAGTCGTTTAGAAAGTCTCCACAACCATATAAAATCGGCTTGCCATTATAGATCTCCAGCCCCTTGACGTGATGCGAAGAGTGGCCATGAATAATATCGACGGCCGCATGATCTATCAGGTTGTGCGCAAAATCGATCTGTTCTTGTGGAATCTCGTACCCCCAATTACCGCCCCAATGAATTGAAAAGACCACGATATCATTCACTTGTTTGACCTGTCTTATCTGTTGTGCAATTTTATCAACAGAATCATTGGAAAATTCTTCCAATAGATTAACGCCCGCTTTATCTACTGTTGCTTGCCATTTTCGAGGAATACCACTACTTTCACAGCCAAAAGAGAGCACAATCACTCTGCCTTTTTGCCCCACTTCAAGCACGACAGGTGCTGCGGCCTGCGCCTGATTTTCACCCGCACCAACGTATTGTAATTTGGCTTGCTGTAAAGTGTCTAAGGTTTCAGTTAAACCCGCATAACCCCAATCCAAAATATGATTATTCGCCAGAACGCAACAATCGATTTTGGCTGCGGTAAGACAAGCGATGTTCTCGGGGTGCATGCGGTAGTTAATCCCTTTACCCTGCCAATAGTCGTCAGAGCGAGTAACGCTAGTTTCGAGATTAATAATTTTGACATCGGCCGCCATACGTTGCCATTCAAACAGTGCGTCACCCCAAATATAGGAGTAATTTACGGGCTTCGGTATTGGGCCATTTACCCGCTGGGCAATTTCTACATAACCTGCAGCAGTATGCATATAGGATTCATAAATTTTAGGGGGGTTAGGATGGGGTAATATTTGATCAATTCCTCTGCCGGTCATTACATCACCACAGAGAAAAATTTTAATACTAACGGGGAGATTACCGGGGGTTTCTACTGACATAATAACACCTCTATTCACTCTATCTCAAACCATTCTCGATCGATTTATCTGCATGCTCTCAGTTAAAAAAGCCTTAATTGCCAAAAAAACCAGTGGTAGAGCCGGCCTGTAAGAACAATAGTTGATCCAGAAAGCAGAGATAGCGTAACCTTTTGATTTTCAGGAGATAAACAATACCGAATTTTGACTTTAATTTTAACACGACCATATTGCATCCATACATAAAGCATCGTGAACGTTTGTTTTGTATCGTTCAATCACTCTAGCCATCCGCTCCTACCACTTATGTTAACGCGACCCTAAAGCGAATATTGTGCTCTTTTACTGCGTAATTTGAGTATAAAAATTGACGAACCCTGTTCGATTGTTAATCCTATAATGTAATTTACTCCCTCTTGAGTTGAATCGGTTAAAATCGCTGTCATAAATTAAGAATTGAGAAGCGCCATGGACACCCTTAAATTACGAAGAATCGCTATTGATACCTATAAAGAGAACGTTGCTTACCTGCACCGAGACTGTATAATTTATCAAACTCAAGGTTTTCAGGCGCTCAATAAAATCGAGGTCTATGTCAGTGGCAATTTACATCCGGTTGTCGCCGTTTTAAACGTAGTGGATGATGAAAACATCACCAAGGTTGATGAGCTCGGATTAAGTGAACAGGTTTTCCAACAATTTAACCTACCAGAAGGCTCTCCTGTTAACGTTAGACATGCTGAGCAACCTAAATCACTCTCTTATGTTCATCGGAAAATTTCAGGTTATCGTCTGGAGTCTAAGGAGTACTTAGAAATAATCCAGGATATTAATGCCAATCGCTATTCCAAAATTGAGATCACAGCTTACTTAGTTGGCTGTGCTGAATCCGGAATGGATCGGGATGAAGTCCTCTACCTGACACGCGCGATGGTAGATACAGGCGACCATATAGACTGGCAAGAACCGATGATTGCCGATAAACACTGCATCGGCGGCATTCCAGGTAACCGTACTAGCATGTTAATCATGCCTATTATTGCTGTTTATGGCATGTTAATGCCCAAAACCTCTAGTCGGGCAATTACCTCACCAGCCGGCTCTGCCGATACCATGGAGGTGCTAGCAAATGTTGAGCTAGAAATAAAAACGCTGCAAAAAATCGTTAAACTTCATGGTGGCTGTTTGGCTTGGGGTGGCACGGCAAGACTGGCGCCCGTCGATGATATTTTAATCGCGGTAGAACGCCCTCTTTCAATGGACTCTCCCGGACAAATGGTTGCATCAATTCTCTCTAAAAAAATTGCGGCTGGCGTCACCCATCTTATTATTGATATCCCGGTGGGTCCTACGGCTAAGGTACGCAGTTACGCCAGAGCTATGAAACTACGTAAATTATTTGAATATGTAGGAGATAACTTGGGCCTGACATTGGAGGTGCTCATTACAGATGGTAAGCAACCAATTGGTTCAGGGGTTGGTCCAATGCTAGAAGCTCGAGATATCGTGCGCGTATTAGAAAACGATCCTTTGGCCTCACAACATTTACGTGAAAAAGCACTCCAATTGGCGGGGCACATTATTGAATTTGATGTCAAAGTGCGTGCAGGCCAAGGCTACAACATTGCACGGGAGATTTTGGATTCAGGTCAAGCGTTAGAAAAGTTTAATGCCATCGTTGATGCCCAAGGCAGAAACCCCAACCCTTTGAGATTGGCGAAGCTGAGTTATGAGGTGGTCGCACCTTTCCATGGATTGGTGAGCAGTATCAATAATTTTGTCATCGCGCACATTGCGCGTTTGGCGGGAGCGCCACTGGATCAAGCCTCAGGGGTTGATATTCATAAAAAGTTGGGACAAATGGTTAACAAGGATGAACCGCTTTATACAATCTATGCGGACTTTGAAGCTGACTTTAACTTTGCTAAGGAAGCAGCTGTTCAGGACAGTGGTTTTGAGATTGAGGGTCAAAAGATTAACTAGCAAGTGGAATTATTGTTGAAAAATATTCACCAACTGCTCTCCCGCGGTCGCTAACGCCCCATCATTACTGACGGTAATTAAATGTGGGTGATTTAATTGCGAAAAGGCACTCGCGCGTTGTAGACGTTCTTCTATTTGCTCGGCATTTTCTCGGCCACGCTCTTCAAGACGTCTCCTTAGCTTATCGGGTGCAACCGTAATCAATACCGGTCGAAGAGTAGGCAAACGTAATGTCGCCTCGGGCAAGTAGCCTCTGGAACCATTCATAACAACATTCAAACCTCTATCCAACCAGTCTTGCACCTCCTGGCCGAGACCATAATGCAGGCCATGACTCTGCCAATCAAACAAAAAACAACCATATTGCTGACGGTTTAAAAACTCAGCTTCACTCAGACTGATATGGTTTTCACCGCTTAACTCTACAGGACGCGTAATGTAACGATGGGCGAACACCACGGGAGCATGGCTTAAGAAAGGTCTAGCATAATTTAATAGGCTGTCTTTACCCACCCCAGAAGCGCCAATCACATAATAGAGATGGCCTTGACGAGCACCACTGCGCTGGCCTAACTGACCAAACCTGGCCGGTTTACTGCAACTCTTCATAAAGAGTGACTCCTTAATGGGCAGTAACGGTGCATTCCGTTCTTATCCCTTTATAGTGGTGCTCGAATTACTGTTTAGCCCGGAGTTAAAGATTAAGTTGATTGGCTCTCTTCAATGTAATCAATCAGCCCTGCTTCGTTTACGATTTTACGATCAATCTTGAAAAACGCGCGCCTATCATCCAATAAAACCACCGCTTCATAGACACCATCATAAGCGAGTAATTTTTGCTCAATATCAGCCACATCTTCAATATGGATATCACCCAGTGGTACTGAAGCAATACTCAGAGGCAAAGGCTTTTGCATACTTAGGGCGGCAATCAACCAGATACCACTGATCACGGCGGTAAAAACGAAAACCCCGACATAGCCATTATACTGGTAAAAATATCCCCCCAATAAACCACCGACTGCCGCGCCTAAAAACTGACTGGTCGAGTAGATGCCACTCGCTGTGCCTTTTTTATCCGCTGGTGACAATTTAACCACCAACGAGGGCAGAGAGGCTTCGAGTAGGTTAAACGCCGTAAAGAAAACTAACAGTAGCCCAAATAGAGTCCAAAAACTATGCTCAAAAGCGGCAAATCCAATTTGCGAGAGCATGAGCACCGCCACAGCAGCGACAAAGATCTGCTTCATACGACCTTTGCTTTCAGCCTGAATAATAAACGGCACCATTAAGGCAAATGACAGCAACATGACCGGCAGATAAATGTGCCAGTGACTTAGAAGATCAAGCCCTGCGTTATCTCTTAAGCTTAAGGGTAAAGCAACAAACATGGCGGTTAGCAAGGCGTGCAGAATAAACACACCCAAATTTAAACGCAATAACTGAGCGTTCTTTAAAATCGTTTTAAACTGGCTCGGATCGGCTTGCGCTTCACGCTGAAATTGTTGCTGCTTGATGTCGGGCATCACTATCCAGACTAATAACATACCAATAATGGCCAAACCAGCAATCGCCCAAAAAATACCGCGAACCCCAAACCAGTTGGCTAACACGGGTCCGGCAACCAAGGAGAGCGTAAAAGAGAGCCCTATCGTTATGCCAACAATAGACATGGCGCGCAGTCTAAATTGCTCGGTAACTAGATCGCCAACAGAAGCCATTAAAACCGCAGCCACAGCCCCCATGCCTTGAATCGCTCGACCCAGAATCATCACCTCAATCGAGTCGGCCAATGCACAGACGATAGACCCTGCCATAAACACCATCATTCCGGCAATAATAAGGGGTTTACGACCATATTTATCTGACAGCATGCCGTATGGAATTTGTAAAAAGGCCTGCGTTAAGCCGTAGATTCCCATGGCTATTCCGATCTGCATCCCAGTTACTCCGGCAAACTCCCCTTCGGCAAACAGTGCAAACACAGGGAAAATCATAAACAAGCCCAACATGCGGGTTGAGAAAATCCCAGCGATGGAGAATGCTGCTCGGCGCTCTACCGGACTCATGGCATTGGGTTGGGGGATTGACATGCTTGGGCTTCCTTGGTTATAGATGGCGTTGGTCGTTGAATTGATCTGATAAGACCAGGCGCAAATTATAACACTGCTGGAAAAGCACCGAGTTATAATCGAAGTCAGATTTATGCCCCTTTTGAAAATTGCTGACTCGTTAGTATTGTCTTGGAGAGGCGGATAAATTCTTAAGGCTTTTATTACTTAATGGAGAAACAGATGTTTAATCGATTACTGCAAGCATATCGCCGCAATAGCAAATCACTCTTATTGACACTCACTTTTGGCATGGCTAGTTTACTAGGCCCTTCGGTGATGGCGCAAACCGTGACGAACCAGAACAGTGAAGTTCAAGGTAATCAGGTCCACTTTTCCATCACTGAAAGCCAGAGAATTCAGAATGACACCCTCTCAATTGTCTTTGTCCGCATCGCCCAGGGCTCCTCCGCACAAATGGTTGCGAATGATATTAACTTAAAGATGCAACAAGCCCTTGTTGTTCTTAAAGAGTATCCCGACGTCAATAGTCAAACTTCGCAGTATCATATTCGCCCAGTCTATAATAAACAGCAAATGATCACCCACTGGACGGGCTCGCAGAGCTTAACGATTGCACTCGAGAACAAACC
Organism: Pseudomonadota bacterium; assembly: GCA_051746325.1. Classification (GTDB taxonomy): domain Bacteria; phylum Pseudomonadota; class Gammaproteobacteria; order Thiomicrospirales; family Thiomicrospiraceae; genus Thiomicrorhabdus. The sequence continues at coordinate 4,728 of JBNJEY010000022.1, read as the reverse complement.
AGAGCTGATTAAGGTCCTCTCTCAGCTACAACCTTATCTCGCTTACCAATCCATGCAATTCACTGTTTCCGCTAAGCTTAAAACAGAAACTATGCGCAGATTAACGGCTAAAGCGATCCAAAGTTTGCAAAAACAAGCCGCTATGATTGCCCAAAGCTTTCATGCGCCAGGCTATCGTATTTTAGAAACGCGTATTAACGCTGTAGAGATGCCGCCGATTGCACATAGTTATACCGCTAATCGGACAGTCGCTGCCCAGAGCATGGCACCACCTGCCATCTCTGCAGGAGAAACTAGGCTGCGAGTAGATATTTCAGGAATTTTGCAATTAGTTCCATAAGCGGACATAGGTCACAGAGATAAGTAGATACCCTCCATTCTGGGCTTTAAAACACTCTTCGTCTTTATTGAATGCCATGTATAATCGTTCATCGTTCACCGTTTGACCAGGCCTGGTCATTTAAAAAGGCACTCAACCACCAGGCTTAAGTCGTTTTATGCAATCTAGGGTAATCTTGTTATAATAGTCAATTAAATCAAAATTGACGGACTAGCATGCTAGAAGAAATCATTATTCAAGGGGCGCGTACCCACAACTTAAAAAATATTGATGTCACTTTACCGCGTGATAAGCTCATCGTCATGACCGGCTTATCTGGCTCGGGAAAATCTTCGCTTGCCTTTGACACCATTTATGCCGAGGGTCAACGCCGTTATGTTGAATCCTTGTCTGCCTATGCCCGTCAATTTTTATCGATTATGGAAAAGCCCGATGTGGATCACATCGAGGGCCTTTCACCCGCCATCTCCATAGAACAGAAATCAACTTCGCATAACCCGCGCTCTACGGTCGGCACAGTGACAGAGATTTATGATTATTTACGTCTCTTATACGCCCGTGTTGGTACACCGCGCTGCCCTACTCACGGCTGTGATTTAGAAGCGCAAACGGTCAGTCAAATGGTCGACCACACTTTAAACCTGCCAGAAGGCAGCAAGTGTCTGTTAATTGCACCAATTGTGCGTAGCAAAAAAGGTGAACATGTTCATCTGCTGCAAGAGTTGCAAGCACAAGGTTTTATTCGTGCGCGGATTGATGGTGAAATTGTCGATCTAGACGGTAAAATCCAACTGGACAAAAATAAAAAACATAATATTGATGTCATTGTCGATCGCTTTAAAGTCCGCGATGACATGAAACAACGGCTGGCAGAGTCTTTTGAGACGGCTCTTAAATTGGCTGACGGCATCGCTCAAATCCTACCTATGGACGATGAGGACGATTTCGCCCTGCTGTTTTCAGAAAAGTTCTCCTGCCCACACTGTGGCTACAGCGTCCCTGAATTAGAGCCGCGCATCTTCTCTTTTAATAACCCACACGGTGCTTGTCCTACTTGTGATGGCCTAGGAATTAAAGATACTTTTCAAGCAGAACGAGTCATTACCCATCCTGAACTCAGTTTGGCGGGTGGTGCCATTCGGGGTTGGGATCGTCGCCATAAATATTACTACGACATACTCAAAGCCGCTGCAGACTTCTATGGCTTTGATATTGAAACTCCTTGGGAAGAACTGGCTGAAACCCACCAACAAACCATCCTTTTTGGCTCGGGCGGTAAAAAAATCCCCCTACCACATGGCCGATACAGTAATATTCGCCGTTTTGAAGGTGTGCTTCCCAATATGGAACGCCGTTTTGCTGAGACTGAAAGCAAAACAGTACGCGATGAACTCGATAAATATCGTGTATCGCAACCCTGCGATAGTTGTCATGGCACACGGTTAAATGAAATCGCCCGTAATGTCTTTGTAAACGATCAAAACCTACCCTCCATTACCGAGCGTCCGGTGGGAGAGCTGCACCAAATTTTTAGTGAACTCACATTAGAGGGGGCCAAGGGGCAAATTGCCAGCAAAATTGTTAAAGAGGTCTTTGAACGCCTTACCTTCTTAGTCAATGTTGGATTAAACTACCTTGCACTTAATCGAGGTGCTGACACACTTTCTGGCGGTGAAGCACAACGTATTCGCTTAGCCAGTCAAATTGGCGCTGGCCTAGTCGGAGTTATGTATGTTTTAGATGAACCCTCTATAGGCCTTCATCAACGTGACAATGGCCGCCTACTTTCAACTCTGACCCATTTGCGCGATATTGGCAATACGGTAATTGTGGTTGAGCACGATGAAGAGGCCATTCGCGCCGCGGATTATGTTTTAGATATCGGGCCTGGTGCTGGGATTCACGGTGGCCGAATTATGTCACAAGGCACACCTGAATTTGTCGCCAATGACCCGAACTCCTTAACAGGACAGTATTTGAGTGGCGCACGTAAAATCGCCATTCCTAAAACTCGTTTACCCCCCCAAGAAGACAAGTGGCTCACGATTGAAGGTGCCAGAGGTAATAATCTGCAGAATATTGACCTATCCATTCCGGCAGGCCTATTAACCTGTATAACGGGTGTCTCTGGATCGGGTAAATCGACATTGATTAACGGTACGCTCTCAAAACTTGCCGCCAATATGCTCAATAAAGCGATGCAGACGCCAGCACCTTATACAGCCGTGCGAGGAATGGAGCACTTTGATAAATCGGTGAACATCGACCAAAGTGCCATTGGCCGGACACCGCGTTCCAACCCAGCGACTTATACAGGGTTATTCACACCCATCCGTGAGTTGCTTGCAGCGACTCCAGAATCGCGTGCACGAGGCTATACCCCCGGTCGATTCAGTTTCAATGTCAAAGGGGGGCGCTGTGAAGCTTGTCAAGGTGATGGCGTAAACAAGGTTGAAATGCACTTTTTGCCAGATGTTTATGTCCCTTGCGATGTCTGCAATGGTGCCCGCTATAATCGTGAGACATTGCAAGTACAGTACAAGGGTAAAAACATCCAGAAGATGCTAGAAATGACCATTGAAGACGCGCGCGCCTTCTTTGATGTCATTCCCGTGATTGCGCGTAAGCTGCAAATGTTAATCGAAGTCGGCTTGGGGTATATTAAGCTTGGACAGAGTGCAACCACGCTATCAGGGGGTGAAGCCCAAAGAGTTAAACTGGCCAAAGAGCTCTCTAAACGTGACACTGGAAATACCCTTTATATCCTCGATGAGCCAACGACAGGATTACATTTCCATGATATTGAATTACTCTTAAAAGTAGTCCGCCATCTGCGCGATCAAGGCAATACCATTGTGATTATCGAGCACAATTTAGATGTTATTAAAACGGCCGACTGGGTCGTGGATTTAGGGCCAGAAGGCGGTTCTGGTGGCGGATTGATTGTTGCCAAAGGAACGCCCGAAACAATTGCACAAGCAGCTGAATCACATACTGGTTTTTATCTTAAAAAACTGTTAATGTCAGCCACTTTATAGTGTGAGCGAGCTGACTTGCCCTAAACAGTTAAGTCAGGCTTGCGTGCCGCTAGAAGCTGAATCACTCTCCCGGCCAACATCAATCCAAAGATACCCGGCATATAACTTGCCGTGCCATTAACAACTCGACCACGCGATCCCTCTATCGCTTCCATTGGACCTGGCGCTTGTGGAAGTTCACTTGAAAAAACCGTAATAACGCCCTTATGGATACGTTGTTTCTTTAGGCGCTGACGCATATTCCGCGCCAGAGCACAACCGTAGGTTTTAGAAATATCAGCCAATTGAATCTTTGATGGATCGATCCTTCTTCCTGCCCCCATGCTAGATGCGACTGGAATGCCTTTTTGTACAGCAGTAATGACAAGTGCAGCCTTACAGTTAAGGCTATCGATTGCATCGATGACAAAGTCATATGGCGTAGCAAGCAGACTCTCCATATCTTCAGGACGGATAAATTCACGAGAAATAATGACTTTACACGCAGGGTTAATCTCAGTGATTCGTTGTGCCATCACCTCAGCCTTATTGAGTCCTAACGTTGAATCTAAAGCAATAATCTGTCGATTCTTATTGGAGAGTGAAACGGCATCGTGATCAATTAATGTTAAACAACCCACACCTGAACGAGCAAGGGCTTCAGCAACAAATCCCCCAACACCGCCCACACCCGCTACCAATACATGGGCAGCCTGCAACTGTTGCAATCCGGTTTCTGCAAAGACGAGTAAACTGCGTTCATATAATGGATTATTGATCATATTGTTTCCGTTTGATATTGAGTAAGCGCTTTTAAAACGCATTATATTGAATAATTAAGCTCAAAGAGCCGCTCAGCATTGCCATTAAGCACCTTTAAAACATCATCAAATGAGAGATCCAGTAACACGGAAATCTGTTGAGCAACACAAATAATATCATGTAAATTTGATTTGACCAGGCCTGGTAACCTTACATTTGGATAATCCGTCTCCAAAACAAGATGCTTAGGTCCGAAATGGCGTACCAAAGCATGATATCGGTGAGCATTCTCTCGTAATAACACGCCATTAACCCCAATCTTAAAACCACAATCAACATAATTTTGCGCGACCTCAGTACTACTTCCTAAACCATGAATAATGCCTGTTAAACTAGATCGGCGCAGGCGGTGATAAAGTTCGTTGTGGCCCTTAATGACATGTACTGAGATAGGTTTACTGAACTTTTTTGCCAAGGATAATTGTGCCTCAAGAACTGCAATTTGTAATTTTTTACTCTGTTGATAAGCGGGTGAGAAATCCAAGCCAATTTCACCTAATGCAACGACCGATTCAGAATTTAGTAGTGCTTCAAGAGAGTCAAGGGCAG
>JBNJEY010000021.1:0-16392 GCA_051746325.1 Pseudomonadota bacterium | reverse complement strand
CTTCTAAATAGGTCTTTCGGCTGCTGTTGATAGTCGAACACTTGTTTGGTTTCTATAGCGCCGCCTCGACTCCGCTCTAAATAGAGGTCATGGGTCGTTCGACTTAATAAGTTGTCGGATAAATTTGCTTTATAGCGGGTTCTAAAGCGCCCATAGGGATTGGGATCAATAAGGTCGGTAAACTTCAAACCAAAATCTACATGCGTAAAAGAGTTTTCTTTGGTAAACAGCATATAGCGAGCAGCAACCGAGGTAGTACTATCTTCTTCACCACTAATCACACGGGACGCGGTATCTGGATCATCAGGAACCGTTTGCCCTGATTGGTCATTGTATAAAGAGTCTGCAAATGAGGTCAGAATAATGTTCCAGCGGTAATTGGTTCTCGGTAGGTCTATTTTTGCGCGGAAATTCAAGCCCGTTGTGATTTTGCCATTCTCATATAGGGTCGTCGGCAAAAGGATATCTAACTGACTGCCTTTACGAGTCACTTGGGCTTCGTTATCTCCAAAAAATCGATCAATACGCTCGCCTGAATCGTCGACATATTGACCCATGCTCGCTTGCCATTTCTCTAGCTTATTAAAGACCAATTGAAGGGTCGGATTTTTTGTGTTTTGAAACAGGTACTCAGTAGGTTCTTCTGATGTATTAATCAGGTCACTACCGTCTTCTTGAAGCGTCTGCTCTTCAATAGGAGGGGCGACTGGACTCGTAGGTAGGGTCGATATAGGTTCTGATTCAGGCGATAATTCTTGAGCAAAAACAGACTCTGAAAAGATTCCTAAACTACAAAGTAGTGTACAAGTTATAATCAGGCACTGGGATTTTCCCGTTCTTTTTATCAACCTTATCGGTAACCATTGGCCATGTCGCATCAAATCAATCAAATTCAAGCCTCCTACAATGCCTCTGAAGATAGAATACTCCTTAAAATTAAAACTCTCAATGAGCAGGTGTATTTGGCTTGGCTGACCAGGCGTTTTGTAAGTTTATTGTTGCCTATACTGCATGGTAAACATCCGACTACAGATGAAGCGCTTTTTGATGAGCAAACGACGATGACTCATCAGACGGAAAAACAGCAGACCCAGCTAAATGGCGATTTTGGCACGGCCTATGAGACCCCAGAAAATGCCCAGTACCCTTTGGGTGAACTGCCTATCCTGTTGACCAAGATGACCTTTAACAATCTAAATCAGCCAGGGTCGGATGAATCCCCCCAATTAATTTTAGAACCTGAAGAAGGGGAGGGTATTGTGCTACCTTTCAATCCTGAACTGATGGGGGCATTGTTAAAAATATTAGCGCAGGTAATCGACCAAGCCGATTGGGCTCTACAGGTGGCACCCATTATAGAGATGCCGGCAGAAGTACGCTTACAATAGTGTACTGCACTCGAGTAAATTAAACTAACCAGGCCTGGTTAGCTGTTAGAAAGAGCATATTGGACTTATAAAAAGGTCTATTATTAGGTTTTTAACGCATAATCCGCTGCAATTCCGCCTAAGACAATAACCCCAACCCAATGGCTCTGCAAAAAGACTTTAAAAGCGATTTTGGCATTTTTTTGTGCCAACCGCTTTAAGTCATAACTAAACCAGGCTGCGACCAGTGCCAGACTAACAAGGTAGGGTAAACCTAACGAAAACAGCAATCCTATCCAACCCAATAAGCCAAGCATCAACAGTTGAAAAACGCCTATCCATAATACCAGCTTGTCACCAAATAAGAGTGCGGTGGATTTAACGCCAATCTTTAAATCGTCCTGCATGTCACCGACTGCATAAGCCGTATCGTAAATAAGTGACCAAACCAGTGTTGCAATAAAGAGTGGCCAGGCCTGCCAAGGAACTTCGTTGGAAACGGCGGCAAAAGCCATCGGAATCGCCCAAGCAAAGGCTGCACCCAAAAAAGCTTGTGGCCAATGTGTATGCCGTTTCATAAAGGGATAGAGCACAGCGAGAAATACCGCTCCAAATGAGAGCCAAATGGTCAAACTATTAAGTGTTAACACTAAACCAAAGGCGATAAGAGACAATATGGCAAAAAAGAATAGCGCTTCTTTAGAGCTTAAAATACCGGTAGCCAGAGGGCGGTTAGCAGTACGTCCGACGTGGCCATCAATGGCGCGGTCAGCGTAATCATTAATCACACAGCCGGCGGATCGCATCAAAATGGCACCGAAGATAAATACAAACAGAATGAAAAGGTCTGGCACTCCCTCTGAAGCTAACCACAGCGCCCAGAGCGTTGGCCAAAGCACTAAATAGATGCCGATGGGGCGATTAATACGCGTAAGCGCTATATAGGCTTGGATTTTATTCATTATTGGCGTCATTAATTTTATTTAATAGGTCTGAAACCTGGGAATTAGCCGAGTCACTAAACTCCAATAAAGCCGTGGCTACCCCCTGCTTATCGCTGTAACGTAAGATTATCTTTTGACTGCCAAGCGCCCAATGGATTTCATAGCCCCACCCTACCAGGTGCGTCTGCCCCGCATCCTGATGAGTAATTTGCCACTGATTCTCCAATAGGAGTTGTTTGAAAAGCTCACACTGTTTGGCTGGAATTTCGACGACTTGCATGGATTAACTTCTTTTTACCTGTTATTGACGGCTGCTACCTATTTAAAATATTAAATGACCAGGCCTGGTCATTGTGGTTTTTTAACGGGTTTTAACCAACCTTTAAGGGTCAGCTGTTTAGAGCGACTCAAAGTTAACTCATCCGCACAGGCATCCTTAGTGATCGTCGAGCCCGCACCAATGGTTGCCCCCGCGCCAATAGTGAGCGGCGCTACCAGCTGAGAGTCAGAACCGATAAAAACATTATCGCCAATAGTGGTTTGATGTTTATTCACGCCATCGTAGTTACAAGTAATAGTGCCCGCACCAATATTGACACCCGCACCCATAATGGTATCGCCAATATAACTGAGGTGATTAATTTTAGAAGCTGCACCAATTTTTGCCATTTTGGTTTCGACAAAATTACCAATTTTAGCCCGTTCTGCGAGCTCGGTGCCTGGGCGTAACCGTGCATAAGGTCCCACAATACACTCTTTGCCAATCACACACCCCTCAAGGTGGCTAAAGGGGTGAACAATAGTCCCCTTAGCTATCGTCACATTTTTAAGAATGCAGTGACCGCCAATTTCGACATTGTCACCCAATACAACAGAGCCTTCAAAAATGACATTGGCATCTATCAATACATCCTGACCGACCGTCACGGCGCCACGTATATCCAAACGATTGGCATCGATCAAGGTCGCACCCTGATCCATTAAGGCATTGGCTAACGTTCTCTGGTATTTGCGCTCTAGACTCTGCAGTTGACGCTTATCATTGACCCCTAATACCTCCATCTCACTTACTGGCTGCGTAGTCGGTACGGTGTAGCCATCGTTGACCGCCATGGCAATAATATCCGTTAAATAGTACTCACCTTGGGCATTGTTATTGCCCAGTGACGTCAACCATTGTTTCAGCTGCTTACCCTTAACAGCCATAATTCCAGTATTGACCTCCTTAATGAGCAGTTGGTCAAGAGTTGCATCTTTCTGTTCAATAATCGCTTGCACGCTACTGTGTTGATTGCGAACAATGCGACCATAGCCAGAAGGCTCCTCAAGAGTAATGGTCAATAGCGCTAAAGGATGTTTCTCATCCACTAATGACAGTAATATTTCTAAGGTATTTTTAGCCGTTAAAGGCACATCGCCATACAGAATCAGAACGGTATCATTATCTGAGTAAAAATCATTTGCCATGACCACAGCATGGCCGGTACCAAGTTGTTGCTCTTGTAGTGCAAAAACCAGGTTGTCACCCGTTACTTGTAATTTAACCGATTCGGCCCCATGGCCAATCACGGTAATCACCTCATCACAATGCAATTGCTGAGCAGTATCAATGACGTGCTGTAATAAAGGTTTCTGTGCTAAAGGTTGCAATACCTTTGGCAACTTAGAACGCATACGAGTACCTTTACCCGCGGCAAGAATAACAACTTTTAAAGCCATAATATTTTCCTAAAGAGAGAACAATTAGTAAATAGATAGCTACTGAATATAGGCCATTTATTTAATAACTAAATTAATAGTATAACGCCTATCGAATTTGTTGGGTTTGATTGTGCGCGACATAAATGAGTGTAGTTTACAACGAAGAGATTGAAAACAAGCAACTCAATAAATTCGATAGGCGAAAAAAAAGCGCCTTGCGGCGCTTTTTTATATGAGGATAACGTTTAAGCCATCCCAGTCTTATGCAAACGATCACGCAATTTGGTAATCGCTTGGATTTGAGCAACGGCTTCGGCAAGTTCAACCTGCGCACGAGCAATATCTGTATCAGATTTTGCATTTTCCATTGCTTCTACAGCACGTTGTTTAGCAGCATTTGCTTCGGCTTCATCAAGATCCGCTGCACGAATAGCTGAATCAGCTAGTACAGTTACCATACTTGGTTGGATTTCAATAATACCGCCGCTGATGTAGAAGTGATCTTCTTCATCGCCGCTTACAACACGTACTGTGCCAGGCTTTAGTTGGCTTAAAAACTGGGTATGATGAGGCATAATACCTACCTCACCATCGGCAGCCTGTGCAAAAAGCATCTCTGCTTTACCAGAAAAGATTTCTCCTTCTGCACTAACAATATCTACTTGCATTGAGACTGCCATAACAAATTACCCTTTATATTTTTTAGATTTCTCTAAAACTTCATCAATATCACCAGCATACATAAATGCTTGCTCAGCGATATCATCAAGTTCACCAGAGATTATCATTTTGAAACCACGAAGGGTCTCTTTTAATGGAACATAACGACCATCTTCACCCGTGAAGACCTTAGCTACGAAATAAGGCTGAGAGAAGAAACGTTGCATCTTACGAGCACGAGATACAAGATTACGATCTTCTTCTGAAAGCTCATCCATACCTAAGATAGCGATAATGTCCTTAAGCTCTTTATAACGCTGTAGAGTCTGCTGAACACTACGTGCAATATCATAATGCTCTTGACCAACAACCAGTGGGTCAAGCTGACGTGATGTTGAATCTAGTGGATCGATTGCAGGGTAAATACCTGTTTCAGCGATCGCACGGTTCAATACAACAGTCGCGTCTAAGTGAGCAAATGTAGTTGCCGGAGCGGGATCTGTTAAATCATCCGCAGGTACGTATACCGCTTGGATAGAGGTAATAGAACCGGTTTTAGTAGATGCAATACGCTCTTGAACCTGACCCATTTCCTGAGTCAAAGTAGGTTGATAACCTACCGCAGATGGCAAACGACCTAACAATGCGGATACTTCAGTACCAGCGAGTGTATAACGGTAGATGTTATCTACGAAGAACAGGATATCACGACCTTCATCACGGAAGTATTCAGCCATTGTCAAACCCGTCAAGGCAACACGTAAACGGTTTCCTGGAGGCTCGTTCATCTGACCGTAAACAAGAGCAACTTTATCAAGTACTCCAGCTTCCTTCATTTCATAATAGAAATCGTTACCTTCACGAGTACGCTCACCTACACCAGCAAAAACTGAGTAACCGGTATGCTCCATCGCGATATTACGGATTAATTCCATCATGTTAACTGTTTTACCAACACCAGCACCACCGAACAAACCTACTTTACCACCCTTAGCGAATGGGCAGATTAGATCGATAACTTTAACGCCTGTTTCTAGTAACTCTGACGACGCAGCTAGCTCATCAAAAGCGGGCGCTGGACGGTGAATTTTCATCTTAACTTCAGACTCAACTGGACCCGCATTATCAATTGGGTTACCAAGAACGTCGAAGATACGTCCTAATGTTGCTTTACCTACAGGTACTTCGATAGCCATACCCGTATTCGTAACACCCATGCCACGTTTTAACCCATCAGATGAACCCATTGCGATTGTACGCACTTTGTTGTCACCGATTTGTTGTTGTACTTCAAGAGTTAAATTAACTCCGTCAACAAGTAACGCGTCATAGATATTTGGTAAATCAGCACCTTTAAACTCGACGTCAATAACAGCGCCGATAATTTGTACTATTTGTCCACTCATAATCTTTAACCTTTTATTGAAACATTCAAACTTTAAACAGCTGCTGAACCAGCAACGATTTCAGAAATTTCAGCAGTGATCGCAGCTTGACGTGCCTTGTTATAAGACAACTTCAATTCATTGATCATATCACCAGCATTGTCTGTAGCAGATTTCATAGCAACCATACGAGCGCCTTGCTCACACGATGCATTTTCTACAACAGCTCCAAATACTGTGGCTTCAATATAACGACGCATTAATAAGTTTAATGCCGTAGGTGCATCTGGTTCATATAAATAGTCCCAGTGACCTTCGTTCGTATTTTCTTCAGCCTGCAAAGGCACTAGCATTTGTACAGTCGGTTTCTGTGTCATTGTGTTAACGAATTCGTTAGAAGCTAAATGCACTTCATCAATGCCACCCTCTTCAAACCTGTCTAAGACAACCTTGATTGTACCCACTAGGTCCTCAATGTGCGGTGTGTCACCTAAGTCAGAAATAGTCGCAACAATATTTCCACCGTAACTACGGAAGAATGTTTGTGCCTTATTACCCACTAGGGCGAGCTCAACCACGACACCTTGCTCTTGCCAAGCTTTAAGCTTAGGAAGAATTGCACGGAATAAGTTTGAGTTTAAACCACCACAAAGTCCTCGATCAGAAGAGATAACCATTAGACCGACACGCTTAACAGAGGCACGAGTCTGAGTATAAGGATGCTTATACTCAGGGTGTGCACCTGCAACATGGGAAATGACTCTCTTCACTTTTTCGACGTATGGTTTTGTCGCTTCCATGCGTGATTGAGCCTTACGCATTTTAGACGCCGCAACCATTTCCATGGCTTTAGTGATTTTTTTGGTATTTGTTACGGAGCTAATTTTAGCTCGTATTTCTTTGCTACCGCCTGCCATGGCTTACTCCTTAATTAGTAAACGCCGTTAGCCTTGAATGACTCAACGCAAGCTTTAAAAGCTGCGATGATCTCGGCATTCCAGTCACCCTTCACATTGATTTGGGCAGCTAGGTCAGCATTTTCAGAATTCAAGTGAGAATGTAGAGCTGCTTCAAAGTCTAATAACTTATCAACTTCTACATCATCTAAGTATCCTTCATTCACAGCATACAAAGAAACAGCCATCTCAGCAATTGAAAGTGGTGAGTATTGCTTTTGCTTCATAAGTTCAGTTACGCGTTTACCACGCTCTAACTGTGCTTTAGTTGCAGAATCAAGATCCGATGCAAACTGAGCAAATGCCGCTAATTCACGGTACTGTGCTAAGTCTAGACGGATGCTACCACCTAACTTCTTGATTGCTTTAGTTTGCGCAGAACCACCAACACGTGATACAGACAAACCAGCGTTAACTGCAGGACGAATACCTTGAGAGAATAAACCTGTCTCTAAGAAGATCTGACCATCAGTAATCGAGATGACGTTCGTTGCGATGAAAGCAGATACATCACCCGCTTGAGTTTCAATAATAGGCAAAGCAGTCAAAGAACCCGTCTTACCTTTTACTTCACCATTTGTAAACTCTTCAACATAAGCCGCACTTACACGAGCAGCACGCTCTAGTAAACGAGAATGAAGATAGAAGATATCACCTGGGAATGCTTCACGACCTGGAGGACGACGAAGTAGTAATGAAATCTGACGGTATGACTGAGCTTGCTTTGTTAAATCATCATAGATGATTAACGCATCTTCACCACGGTCACGGTAGTATTCACCCATAGCACAACCAGCAAACGCTGCTAGGTACTGAAGAGCCGCCGGATCAGAGGCATTTGCTGCAACGATAACTGTGTTATCCATTGCACCGTACTCTTCCAACTTACGTGCTACGTTAGCAACTGTAGAAGCTTTCTGCCCCATTGCTACGTAAATACATTTAACACCGGTATTCTTCTGAGAGATAATCGCATCGACAGCAATAGCTGTTTTACCAGTCTGACGATCTCCAATGATTAACTCACGCTGACCACGGCCAACAGGAATCATTGAGTCGATAGACTTAATACCCGTCATCATTGGCTCGTCAACTGATTGACGATCAATTACACCTGGAGCGATACGCTCGATAGGTGACGTCATCTTAGTTTCAATAGGACCTTTACCATCGATTGGACGACCTAAACCGTCTACAACACGACCGTTAAGTTCTGGACCTACTGGTACTTCTAATATACGACCTGTACAAGTGACTTTGTCACCTTCAGAAATGTGCTCATATTCACCAAGTACAACAACACCAACAGAATCTGACTCTAGGTTAAGAGCCATACCGAATGTGTTCTCGTCGAACTGAACCATTTCACCGTACATTACGTCTGAAACACCGTGAACAAGAGCGATACCGTCAGCGATGCTAACGACAGTCCCTTCACTGCCAGACTCAGCTGCACCCTCAAATCCGCTAATGCGGTCTTTGATTAGGTTGCTGATTTCAGAGGCATTCAATTTCATGTTTGTTCCTCTCCATTATTGGGCGATTGCTGCGCCAAGTTTTTTAAGTTGTGCAAGTGCTGAACCATCAATAGCCCAGTCACCTACTTTAATCTTAATGCCGCCAACCAATGAAGGATCTTCTTCATAGGTAATTTCTACTTCGGCGTCAAACTTAGCATTTAAAGCAGCACTTAATATTTTCTTCTGCTCAACCGTCGTTTTACGTGCTGAAATAACAGTCGCTCGTACACGTTTCTCTGCTTCTGCTTTCAAGGTTTCAAAAACCTCAGAAACAGCAGATAAAGCGCCTAAACGTTTGTTAGCAGCCATAGCAGTCAGAAGGTTTTTACCTTCTGTCGTCAGATTATCACCCATCACTTCCGTGAAAACTGAGACGATTTGATCGGCTGAGTATGCTGGATTTTTGATCATAGCTTCCATAGCAACATCTTGTGAGATCGTTGCTAAATTTGCTAATTCATCTGACCATGCTGCTAGATTTTTGGCTTCCGAAGAAAGCGCAAAAATCGCTTCTGCATAAGGTCGTGCAATTGTCATTAATTGTGCCATAGAGTCATCCTTAGATTGATTTAATCAAGGTTTCAAGCATGTCATTATGTGCTGCAGCGTCTACTTCTCTTCCAAGAATTTTCTCTGCACCAGATATCGCGATTGAAGCAACTTCTTTACGAAGACTTTCACGCGCTCGACTAACTTCCTGCTCTATTTCGGCTTGGGCTGAAGCTTTAATACGGCCAGCTTCTTCTGTCGCTTTTACTTTCGCATCTTCTACGATTTCAGAACCACGCTTTTCAGCTTGACCTAGTATATTTTGAGCTTGTGTTTTAGCATCTTTAAGAACATCTTTTGCTTTTTGTTCAGCTAATTCAAGTTCATGCTTACCTTTCTCTGCAGCAGAAAGTCCGTCAGAGATTTTCTTCTGACGATCTTCCATTAGCTTAGATAGGGGTGCCCACAGCACTTTGTTCACAAGCCAGATTAACAGCATAAATGCGATCATCTGGATGAGAAGCGTTGCGTTAATACTCACAGTGGTTACCTCGCCATTTCGTTAGTTAATAATACTAGATTTACAGTCGGGTGGGATTAAGCACCAAGAGCTGCAGTCATTGCACCAACGAATGGGTTAGCAAATAAGAACCACATTGCGAAAGCCAGGATGATGAATGGGAAAGACTCCATCAAACCAGCGAAGATGAACATGTTAGTCATTAATGCTGGACGCATTTCTGGCTGACGTGCAATACCTTCAAGAGTCTTAGAACAGATAAGTCCCCAACCAATAGCTGAACCCAGTCCAGCAGCAGCCAAAATTACACCCACACCAATAGCAGTTGCAGCGTAGATATCAGCAATCATAGTAGCAGTTACTTCCATCGATTTTCTCCAAAGTTTAAAGTTAAAAAAACATAGTTAATAAAAAGCTTTTTACCTAAGTAGTGAAACTAAAGTAGGTGCGCTTAAACCCTTTTGGTGACATTGGGTTAGAAAATCTAACCCGAGTCGCCTATTCCTTTAATTGCTATCAGGAGTAGCTTAATGACCCATTTCTGCGTCATCTACATGTGCCATTCCAAGATAAACAATCGTCAGCACCATAAAGATAAAGGCTTGCAGAGTGATTACCAATAAGTGGAAAATCAACCAACCAAGATCCAGAATTATCTGCAATGGTGCCCAGAATAGAGCAGCGGCACCCACTGCTAAAGTTCCACCGATCAAAGCGATCAATAGGAATACAAGTTCCCCTGCGAACATGTTACCGAACAGTCGCAAAGCAAGAGAAAGCGGTTTTGAAATTTCTTCGATAAATGTCATAACGATATTTACAGGCACGAAGAACTTTCCAAAAGGGTGGAAAAGGAACATCTTAGTGAAGCCCCACACACCCTTAATTTTAATGCTGTAGAAAATAATCAGTATAAAAACTGTTATAGACATCGCCAAAGTTGTATTCAAATCTGTTGTAGGCACAATTTTCAAGAATGCATGAGAATCACCGGTAATCAGTTGGAATAGATATGGAAATAGATCTACTGGAATCAAATCCATAAAGTTCATTAACCAAACCCAAAGGAAAATAGTTAATGCCAACGGAGCAATAATCGGGTTGTGACCCGGAAAAGCATCTCTAACATTCGTTGCTACGAAGTCTAAAATTGACTCTACGAAGTTTTGAAAACCACCTGGTCTACCTGTTTCCAACTGCTTGCCCAAACGCATCGAAACA
The DNA here is from genome assembly GCA_051746325.1 of Pseudomonadota bacterium. Taxonomy (GTDB): domain Bacteria; phylum Pseudomonadota; class Gammaproteobacteria; order Thiomicrospirales; family Thiomicrospiraceae; genus Thiomicrorhabdus. The sequence continues at coordinate 5,629 of JBNJEY010000021.1, read as the reverse complement.
AAGACAATTAATGCACCTAGCATAATACTAACTGCAATAGTATCTAAATTTAGCGCCCAGAAAGTCATTTGACCTTTTTCAATCGCTATTGCCGCTTCTTCAGTTAACGGATATTGATTATTCGTCAAGTGATGTTGAATATACTCGACGGTCCCCATTTTTTCAGCACTCAAGGGTCTTCTCCTTAATCAGTCAAGCGTCTTTTACCTTTTAGATTGAAAAGCTGCCCTAGCTGCATTAACACAAAGGTTAAGACCACTGGAAAAGCTTGACTTTCTTCAAGAAAAGACAGACCTAAAACAAATAACACAGCTAATAGAACGAATCTAATCACTGCACTCATATATAAAATTAGTATGCCGGTTTTTGGGTCATCTTCTGAACGGGCACTGGCTTTACTAAAGGTAAAGCTCAGCATCACTACATTCATGATCCCTATAAAAAAACCGTAGCCCGCACCTATTGCATGGCCTTGAGTTGCAAAAATTGCAACCATTATTAATCCAATCAGCCCCTGTATTTTAAAAGCTTTATCAAGATTTTTGATCATCTTCACTCTCTTTAGCTTTCGGCGGTGGATCTAATCGCTTAGTCAGCTGATGGACTTTTTGTATTCCCCCAATAAAGCCTAATACGGCACAACTAAGGAAGAACAGGGGTGTGGTATCAAATAAATGATCCAACATATATCCCACAATAAAGCCTGCAATAACCATCGATGTAAATATCGATCCTGCGCTAATCAGTAAATAATTCGCTGCCGCACCTGGTGGCTTTGCTTGCTCTGTATCAGACTTGGTTTTATTTGACTCGCTCATTCGTTGGCAAACTCCGCTAATGATACTTTTTAGTCACATTAAGTTCAAGCTAAATGGGCGCTCATGATAATGTTTTATGACCCTAAAAGCCAGTCTAATTGACCACAAATTTATGATTTTCTCTTTAACTCTTCGCGCCACAACTACATACTGTGATAGTCGAATTTAAAAGCACAACATATATCCGCCAAAATGGGTAATAACCACTCCATCAAATATGATTATGCTCTGATACTCTATTAAAAAAGTTTTAATAGACGATTGAGCTCGTCCATATCTTGATAACTAATTTCAATTTTTCCCCGACCATTTTCTCGGTGACTTATTTTAACAGGGGCTGAAATTTTTTCAGCCAACTCACTCTGCCTCAGCATCACTTCATCAAAACCCGCTACCGATTTTTTGTTAGCCTCTTTTATTAATTTCTTTGGTACCAAAAACTGCTGAGCAGCCTCTTCTATCTCACGGACTGACCAACCTTTGCTTATCGCCTTATTTGCAAGATCTTTTTGCACCCCTTCCGGTAAGCTGATAATGGCTCGTGCATGTCCCATACTCAGCAGACCATCATGTAAGTTATTTTGGATGTCTTCAGGTAGCTTTAATAACCTTAACAGGTTAGAAACGGCCGCACGGGAACGCCCTACCGCATCCGCAACAGACTGCTGTGTTAAATCAAATTCCTTTAGTAAACGCTTCAAACCAATGGCCGTTTCAATCGGGTTAAGATCTTCGCGCTGAATATTTTCAATCAGCGCCATTGCCAGTGTCGCCTGACTGTCTGCTTGACGGATGACAACGGGCACCTTATCAAGTCCGGCCAACCTTGCAGCTCTCCAGCGGCGCTCACCAGCGATAATTTCATATTTATCTGCACCGATAGGACGAACGATAATAGGTTGAACAATGCCCTGCACCTTAATCGAGTCTGCTAACTCTTGTAGTGATTCATCATTGAACTGTTGTCTAGGCTGGTACTGACCCGGTTGCAGCTGAGAAAGCGCCACCTTTTCAATGCGTAAATCCGCACTGCTATTATCCGCCTTCTGTTTTGCGCCAATCATAGCGTGAATACCCAGCTTTCCCATTCCTGAACGTTTCTTAACCACGTAAACCCTACCTTTACTTACTGTTCTGTTTATTATATTACAGTTGTGTTTTACGAGTTAACTCGTTTGCCAATGCTAAATAGGCAATTGCACCATTGGATGCGACATCATAATCTAAAATCGACTCACCATGGCTCGGTGCCTCGGCTAGACGAACATTTCTCGGGACAATCGTTTGTAATACCTTTACCCCAAAATGCGTCACTAATTGGTTAGAGACATCGTTCGCTAAGTTATTACGACGGTCATGCATTGTTCTGAGCAAGCCGTCTATATGTAAATCAGGATTTAATTCACCCTGAATGGTTGCAATCGTACTCATTAAAGAGGATAGGCCTTCCAAGGCAAAGAATTCACACTGCACGGGAACCACTATGCCGTCCGCAGCCGTTAAGGCATTTAAGGTCAGCATATTGAGCGTTGGTGGGCAATCAATAATAATCGTATCATACTGATCACGCACCTTCTTTAATGCCTTACGTAACCGTTTTGGCCCCATACCTTCTTCTAGCAAGACGACCTCTGCAGCGGTTAAATCGCCATTGGCTGGTAGTAGATCGATATCAGTTTGTTCGACGCGCACAATAGCGGCTCTGGTTTTACACTCTCCGACCAAAACTTCAAATACCGAGGCATTAAGCTGATCCTTGTCAACACCAACGGAAACCGTTGCGTTACCTTGAGGGTCCAAGTCAATCAACAGAACATTTTTACCCAGTCGCGCTAAGGCTGCTGCCAAATTTACGCTAGAGGTTGTCTTCCCCACGCCGCCTTTTTGGTTGGCAATTGCAATCACTCTTCCCACGTACTGTCCTTAATTATTGCTTACTGTTGTTTTGATAGAATCATTTACTTGTAACGGTTACTGTTTTTGTTTTAAGGCCTTAATGAGTATACGCTGGGCATCCAATCCTGGTATTTTCAACTGAATCATCTCTTCAATAACGACTAAGCCTGGTAGAGTTTTTAAATCCTCAAACTCTTGCTGTGCTTTCATCGCCCACCAAACACCATTCTCTGCCAATAAATGATCTGTCCAGTGCAACATGTCCTGCATTGAGGCGAAAGCTCGTGAAATCACGGCATCATAACCTAATTTGGGTTGGTAATTTTCTACACGATCATGAATCACCTGGCTATTTACCAACCCCAACTCCGCTTTAGCCTGGATTAAAAAGCGGGTTTTTTTGCTATTACTGTCTAACAAATCGACGGTTTTATCGGGAAAGCAGATGGCCAATGGAATGCCTGGTAAACCACCACCCGTACCTACGTCAATAATACGTTCGCTGGTAATATGCGGCACAACAGCTAAACTGTCTAAAAGATGCTTAATCAACATCTCTTTAGGATCTCGAATGGCCGTTAAATTATAAACCTTATTCCACTTTTCTAATAAGGTCAAATATTGAATAAGCCGATCAACCTGAGTATCCGTTAATGACAAACCAAGTTCGTCCAAACCCGCTTCTAATTGGGGCTTTAATGCTGTCAGCGTCATAGTTTACCTAAAAAATTATTTTGTCCAAAGCACCAGATTAAGGTGCTCTATTTTATGTGCCTTTTACAACCGGCTCTACTGGAGAGCCCTTAGGCCCTTGACCATTATTTGCCCGTGCCTTTTTGATCGCAATCAATAAAATAGAAACCGCCGCTGGCGTAATTCCTTGAATGCGACTTGCCATCCCTAAATTAGCTGGACTATGATCACGTATTTTCTGCTTCACTTCATTTGAAAGGCCTGAAATGCTATCCAAATCCAAACCCGTTGGAATTTCCACCGATTCAGAACGCTTTATTTTTTCAATCTGCTGCATTTGACGATCAATATAACCTGAATACTTAGCTTGTATCTCTATTTGATCAACCACCGTGGCATCTACAATGCCCATGCCAAACACGTCCAGTTCCGCCAAGGCATCGTAAGCGACATTTGGGCGCTTTAATAAATCAAACAATGTCTGCTCTTTACTCAAAGGTAAATCCATCAACACTTCAGCCTGTTTCGCTTCTGGATGCGAGGGATAGATCCAGGTCTCTTTTAAACGCGCGACCTCTTTCTCTAGTGACTCTAATTTAGCTTGATAAGCGGCCCAGCGCTCATTATCAATTAAGCCCATTTCTCGCGCAACCGCTGTTAAACGCTGATCGGCATTGTCTTCACGTAACATCAGTCGATACTCTGCACGAGAGGTAAACATGCGATAAGGTTCCTTGGTCCCCATCGTGACTAAATCGTCTACCAAGACACCCAAATAGGCCTCATCACGGCGAGGATACCACTGATCTTTTAACTGCGCACGACGCCCAGCATTAATGCCGGCCAAAATACCTTGCGCGGCGGCCTCTTCGTAACCCGTTGTGCCGTTTATTTGCCCTGCAAAAAACAGACCGTGAATCGCTTCGGTCTCTAACGTTGGTTTCAAACCACGCGGATCAAAATAATCGTATTCAATGGCATAACCGGGACGTGTTATTTTAGCGTTCTCTAATCCCTTCATTGATTGTACAATTTTAACCTGTGTCTCATATGGCAAGCTGGTTGAAATCCCATTCGGATACAATTCATTAGTCGTCAAACCTTCTGGCTCGATAAAGACTTGATGCTGATCCTTATCGGCAAAACGCAAAACCTTATCTTCTATTGATGGGCAATATCTTGGGCCAACACTGTCAATTTCACCTTGATCAGAATACATCGGCGACTGATCTAAAGAGGCCATAATAGCGGCATGCGTTTGCGGATTGGTGTAGGTAATATAACAAGGTAGCTGTCTGGGATGCATAGATGCTTTGCCCATATACGAAAATACCGGGACAGGAATGTCACCATGCTGAACCTGCATCGCACTGAAATCTACTGTGCGGGCATCAATTCTTGGCGGGGTTCCGGTTTTCAGGCGACCAACCGGTAGCGCCAACTCACGTAAACGTGCTGCAAGACGGTTGGCTGGCTCATCACCAGCACGACCGCCTTCATAGCTTTGTAGACCAATATGGATACGACCAGCGAGAAAAGTGCCTACCGTCAAAACCACTTGATTGGCATAGAACTTAAGCCCCATTTTGGTTTCTACACCGCGAATGTTATCACCGTCTAAAATGACATCTTCAACCGGTTGCTGGAAAATACTCAGGTTTTCTTGACTCTCTAACCGCATGCGAATTGCTTGGCGATATAAAACGCGGTCGGCCTGTGCGCGAGTGGCACGTACTGCGGGACCTTTTGAAGCATTCAAAATTCGAAACTGAATACCCGCCTCATCAATCGCCATGGCCATGGCGCCACCCAAGGCATCAATCTCTTTAACCAAGTGACCCTTACCGATTCCGCCAATCGCAGGATTACAAGACATCTGCCCAAGACTATCAATATTATGTGTCAGTAGGATGGTCTTTAAACCCATGCGTGCAGACGCTAAGGCCGCTTCTGTCCCTGCATGGCCGCCACCGACGATAATGACATCATATGTTGAATCTTGTACACTCATTTAAAGCCCTTTGCCTGTCACTTTGAAGTCTGTTTTGATCTGCCGTCATCACTTGAACGGAGTTTCTGACCCACGCGCAGCTTATAGGACAAATCTGCCCTGTTTTCACAGTATGCTGTTTTTATAAAATAGTTAAATATTTTACCATAAGCAATTTCTTGTTGCTTAAGTTCACTCCTAGGCAGATGATAGAACTTTACAAATAATAAAT
>JBNJEY010000020.1:0-16513 GCA_051746325.1 Pseudomonadota bacterium | reverse complement strand
ACTTCAATACCGGTTGCACCGACCACTTGAGCTGAAATAGGATAGACTGCAAAAGCATATTGCGAATAGAGTATCTCATCACCAGGCCCTGCAAAAACGCGTGCCACCAATTCCAGTAACTCATTAGAACCATTACCGATGGCTAGTTGCTCAGGCGTGATGGACAAAAACTCAGCGAGTGCCGCTTTTAACGCATAAGCACTACCATCGGGATAGCGCGCGATCTCTTTAAGTTCATTGTGAATGGCTGTCAAAACATTAGGGCTTGCGCCTAAAGGATTTTCATTAGACGCCAATTTAGAAATAGTGGTCAACCCCAGTTCACGCTGTAACTCGCTAACAGGTTTACCTGGGATATAGGGATGAATGCCGAGAATCTGTGGTTGAACCACATCACAATAAGTTACATTTATTTCATTCATAATTTGTCAGTTTACCTGTACCAAAGGGAGGTCTCTGTTTATTTCACGCTTTTCCATTAGAGCGGTGAAACCGGAAAAGAGCCCAATAATTTAAAGAATGCCGATTTAGATTTAACTTCCTCAAGCGCTTGCTTCAGATTTTCATCCTGCTGATGCCCCAAGACATCAATAAAAAACTGATAATCCCAAGTGGTATCCATTGATGGGCGAGAGATAATTCGTGTCATATTAATCCCTCGACTGCTAAAGCAAGATAAAATATCTAACAGAGCGCCAGGTTGATTTTTAATGGAGACAATCATGGCCGTTTTATCTTCACCACTAGAGTGCGTAGCATCACGCCCCACCACCCAAAACTTAGTGGTATTGTCAGACTGATCTTCAATATGAGATGCAAGAACAGTCAATTGATAAAGCTGAGCAGCCTGCTCAGAAGCAATCGCTGCAATACTGGAGTCGTCCTGCGCCATTTTGGCCGCCAAGGCATTGGAAGCAACTGCTTCAACCTCCGCCCAAGGCAAATTGTTTTTGATCCACTGTTCACACTGCCCTAAGGCTTGTTGATGAGCGACCACTTTATGAATATTTTCAAGCGCCTCTGATTTTGATAATAAACAGTGATGAATCTCCAGTGCGACCTCACCAGAGACCTTTAGGCTGGTGGTCAATAAAGCATTCTGGGTGCTTTTAACAACCCCTTCCGAAGAGTTTTCAACCGGCACCATGCCATAACTTGCCTCACCTTTTTCAACCGCTGCAAACACTTCTTCTATGGTCGAAACAGCGATAGGATGTGCCGATGAACCAAACTGCTTAATCACACTGGCATGAGAATAACTGCCTTCTGGCCCTAGGTAAGCCACCGTAGTTGGCTGCTCAAGAGCCAAGCAAGCGGACATAATTTCCCTAAAGAGTTTCGCCATCTCTTCATCAGGCAATAAACTGGTATTACGCGCTTTGACGGCACGTAAAACTTGCGCTTCCCGCTCAGGTCGATAAAAGACCGCATCGACATTGCCCCCTTGGGTTTTAATGTCGGCCACCTTTTGAGCACATGCTGCTCTTTGACCAATCAACTCTTGGATTTGAGCGTCGATGGCATCAATTTGATCTCTAATCTTCGTCAATTGCATCTGTTCTGTCGTCATTAAGGTGCCTGTATATTATCTGTTCTTAGGGTATTCATTAAGCAAGGCCATGTGCTGTAGCCAGTATTAAGAGTGTGTTTTCGCAAACTGTTCCATAAAGGCAATCAGGGCATCCACACCTTCTTCTGGCATGGCATTATAAATACTCGCACGCATACCACCAAAAGCTTTATGACCTTTCAAACTTAACAATTCAGCTGCATTAGATGCTTGAATAAATTCAGACTCTAAGGCTTTATTGGTTAAGTAAAAAGTGACATTCATCCATGAACGCTGTGAAGGTTTAATCGTATTGTAATAAAACGCTGAGCGGTCAATATAATCATAGAGTTTTTGTGCTTTCCGCTGATTAACCAACGCAATTTCCTTAACGCCACCATTGGATTTTAGCCATTCGAAGACCAGACCTGCTAAATACCAAGCATAGGTTGCTGGTGTATTAAACATTGACTCATGATCTGCATAAGTGGCCCAGTTTAATAAGGTCGGCGTGATTTCACGTGCATGACCAATTAAATCATCGCGAATAATCATAATCGATAAACCTGCTGGCCCGATATTCTTCTGGGCACCAGCATAAATAACCCCATAGCGGCTAACGTCAATCGGACGACACATAATATTAGAAGACATATCGACAACTACAGGCTTGCCTTGTGCAAATATGTGTTCAAGTTGCTCTTCCTGAAACTCTAAACCAGTAATCGTCTCATTGGCACACAGGTGAATATATTTAGCATTGTCACTAAATGTCCACTGCGCTAAATCAGGAATCTCCGTCGGATTTTCACACTCACCGCCTGTTACAACATTAACATTAACGTAGCGCGAGGCCTCTTTAATCGCCTTATTCGACCAAACACCGGTATTAAAATAATCTACCGTGTCACCTTCTGCCGTTAAATTAAGCGGAATCGCTGAAAACTGCATTGAAGCCCCACCATGCAGAAACAACACTTTATAGTTGTCCGGAATCGCCATTAGCTCTCGTAAATCCGCTTCCATTTGATGAGCGACTGACATGTACTCTTTACTACGATGGCTCATTTCCATTATGGACATGCCCGTATGATTCCAATCTAGAAACTCGGCTGCTGCTTTACGCATAACCGCTTCAGGCAGCATTGCTGGACCTGCACTAAAGTTAAAGGCTCTTGCCATGCTGATTTAATTCCTTATTCTAGAGTGAAAGCCGCTTTAAAATCAGGCTTTAAAACGGCTAAAAGACCCAATGCTAAAAAGCATTGAGCCTTTAATGAATGATTATTTTATATTTATTCAGTATCGTTATTTGTAGTGTCTTCAGTCGCGCCATCGCTTTCAACATGGCTAGCTTGGACACCCTCTTCTGTGTTATTTTCAACGGATTCTTCAGTTGTAACGCCTTCAATGACAGAATCTTCATCCTCTAATAAGACTTCATCTACAACATCCACAACCGCGAGACCAACAACTTGCTCACCTTTACCGACGTTAATCAGTTTGACCCCTTGGGTATTACGACCCACGACTGAGACTTCTGAGACGCGTGCTCGTACCAAAGTCCCTTTATTGGTAATTAACACCATCTCTTGCTCTGGCACTACGGAAACAGCCGCCACGACAGCACCATTACGTTCAGAGGTTTTAATGGAAATAACCCCTTGACCACCACGATTAATCGTTGAGTAATCCTCTACTGGCGTACATTTTCCATAACCATGCTCCGTAGCGGTCAAAATCAAGGTATTCGGTTTAGCAACTTGCATACTAATGACTTTAGCACCGTCCGCTAGCTTCATGCCGCGCACCCCACGAGCAGTACGCCCCATAACACGTACATCTGACTCTTTGAATCGAATCGCTTTACCGATATTGCTGAACAACATAATTTCTTGTTCGCCATCTGTTAAAGCGGTGCCTACTAATTCATCATCATCCAGCAAATCAACCGCGATAATGCCGTTAGCCCGCGGACGAGAGAAATCTTTCAGCGCAACCCGTTTTACAACCGAATTACGGGTTGCCATAAAGACAATACGATCATCAAACTCGTCCACAGGGAGAACAGAGGTGATATATTCGCCATCTTCTAATGGCAGGATATTGACGATTGGCTTCCCACGGCTACCGCGACTGGCAAGTGGTAACTGCCATGTTTTTTGCCAATAAAGCTTACCTTTATTCGAGAAGCACAACAGCATATCATGCGTACTGGCGACAAATAACTGACCGACTTCATCTTCTTGTTTCATGGCCGTTGCAGACTTACCACGACCACCACGTTTTTGCGCTCGATAGTCACTTAATGGCTGTGTTTTGATATAGCCATCTTCAGATAAGGTCACGATGCGGTCTTCAACCGCAATTAAATCTTCTGCATCTAAATCTTGATAGGTGTAATCAATGACTGTACGACGTGCATCACCGAAGGTTTCAACCACCTCATGCAGCTCTTCTATAACGACTTCTGTCAAACGATCAGGGTTTCTCAAAATATTTAAGAATTCAGTGATTTTTTCGACAAGTATCTTGTACTCTTCAATAATTTTATCTTGCTCTAAACCTGTTAGACGGTGCAAACGCATCTCAAGAATAGATTGTGCCTGAACGGGAGATAACTTATAAATATCGCCATCAGCACCAAAACCTTCTGGTAAATTTTCTGGACGAATATCTTTGAGTTCAACGCGCCCTAGCAACTCGACCACTTTACCTACAGGCCACTCTCTTTCAAGCATGCGTTCTTTAGCAACCGCTGGACTGGGAGAGGCTTTGATCAGTTCAATCATCTCATCGATATTGTTTAAAGCAATTGCCAAACCTTCTAAGGTGTGGGCTTTTTCGCGCGCTTTACGCAGTTCGAAAATAGTACGACGAGTGACCACTTCACGACGATGTTTAACGAATGCGGTGATAATTTCTTTTAGATTCAATAATTTCGGCTGCCCTTCAATCAAGGCAACCATATTGACACCAAATACGGTCTGCATTGCCGTCTGTTTGTATAGGTTGTTGATCATGATCTCAGGCACTTCACCGCGACGCAGTTCAATCACGACACGCATACCATCTTTATCGGACTCGTCACGTAAAGCGGTAATACCATCAATTTTCTTCTCTTTAACCAACTCAGCAATACGCTCAATCAGACGTGCCTTGTTAACTTGGTAGGGCAATTCATCAATAATGACTTTTGATTTACCGCTCTTATCCGTCTCAATAGATGTTTTTGCACGAATTTTAACGCGACCACGACCCGTTTCGTAAGCTTCACGAATACCGGTCGTACCATTGATAATGCCGTAAGTCGGAAAATCCGGTCCAGGAATATATTCCATCAAACCGTCAAGATCGATATCAGGATTATCAATCACCGCTAAACACGCGCTAACGGTTTCAGTTAAGTTGTGTGGCGGAATATTCGTTGCCATACCGACCGCGATTCCAGAAGAACCGTTGACCAGTAGATTAGGGATTCGGGTTGGCATGACGACCGGCTCTGATTCGGAACCATCGTAGTTTTCTGAAAAGTTAACGGTTTCTTTATCTAAATCCGCAAGCAGATGATGGGCAATCTTTGACATTCTAATTTCGGTATAACGCATTGCCGCGGGAGAATCACCATCGACCGACCCGAAGTTACCTTGACCATCGACCAACATATAACGTAATGAAAATGGCTGAGCCATGCGAACGATCGTGTCGTAAACTGCCGTATCACCGTGTGGGTGATATTTACCGATTACATCCCCGACAATACGGGCAGATTTTTTGTAAGGTTTGTTAAAATCGTTGTTCAGTACATTCATTGCGTAAAGTACGCGACGGTGAACCGGTTTTAAGCCATCTCTTACATCAGGAAGCGCTCGTCCTACAATTACGCTCATGGCATAACTTAAGTAGGATTGTTCCATTTCATCTTCTAACGCAATGGGAATAATTTCACGTGCAAATTCAGACATCGATAATCCAATTATTTAGTTAACTATATTAAAGTCTATATTATACTCACATAACCACCCTAAAGCGATAGTTATAACGACCCTTTCCTAGTATCGATAAATATTTTTTAAGCCGCTAGAGGGCTTTATTTTAGCCCGCAGAGCTTTGTATAAATTAAAAACCCGGTAAAGCGGATAAATTAGGTATAATTTTTTAGCTATTTTTGGCTTTATACCTTACTTACTGAGTCAATCAAGCCTATTTTTAGAGGTTAAAAGCAAATTCTTAAACGAATAAAAGTGGAAGCTAATGAGTGTGACAAGATCCCCAAACGCCCCGAAACACCCCGAAAATGCGCTCAAACCAGCCAATGCGGACCAGACAGAGTTAGATAACTTTAACCGCCTCTCTAATACCTGGTGGGATACCGAAGGCGAATTTAGCGCTTTACATAAAATCAATCCTTTTAGAGTGGAGTTTATTCGACGTTTTCAACCGATTGAAAACCAATCAATTGTCGATATTGGTTGTGGCGGCGGCATACTCTCTGAGTCTTTAGCGGCGGCGGGTGCAAAGGTAGTAGGCATTGATTTAGCTAAAGATGTATTGAAGATTGCAAAACTGCACGGTTTAGATTCTGGTATCAAGGTCGATTACCAGCTTATTGCTGCAGAAGAGTACGCTGAGTTACATGCCGGAAAACATGACATTGTGACCTGTATGGAGATGCTGGAGCATGTGCCTGATCCGCAAGCGATTATTAAAGCCGCCGCGTTGTGTGTCAAACCGGGTGGCTGGGTTTTCTTTTCAACACTCAATCGCAACTATAAATCCTATCTATTAGCCATTTTTGCGGCTGAACAAATTTTGAATTTAGTGCCAAAAGGTACTCATACTCATGAAAAGTTCATTACACCTGCCGAACTAGATGCCATGGCAAGAGAAGCAGGACTCTATTTAAGAGACAGTGCTGGTATTGAGTTCAACCCACTACTTAATCAATATGGTTTAAAGGACAGTGTCGATGTGAACTATCTTTTGGCTTATCAAAAAGCTGTTTAGCATCCGCTTTATGAAACGCTATTCAAAAAAGTGATCAATACCCTGTCACTCAATACTTTTTAGACTTATCTATTTTAGGAACAATTTATTATCATGCCTACTACGCCCATTGAATGCATCCTCTTTGATTTAGACGGTACTCTGCTCGATACCTCATATGACTTTGCCTTTGCACTCAATCAAACCTGTCGTGATTTCAATCAAAAACCGTTACGCTACCAAACGATTAGAAAAGTGGTCTCGCAAGGTGGCCTAGCCATGACCCAACTTGCCTTTCCTTTACTAGAGGGTGAAGAGCTTGAAGCACGCAGACAACACTTTTTAAAGCTTTATTTTGAAAATATCGATAACCACACACAAATTTTTCCAGGACTCAATTCAGGTTTGCAGGCCTTAGCGCAACACAATATTCCTTGGGGTATTGTCACAAATAAACCGGGCTGGTTAACAGAGAAGTTATTAGTCAACTTAAACTTTCCAAGCAGGCCATTAAGCATTATTAGTGGTGACACACTGACGGTTCGTAAACCTGACCCAGCGCCTTTATTGCTAGCGGCCAAAGAATGTAATATTGTGCCCGAACGGTGCCTCTATATTGGGGATCATATAAGAGATATTGAAGCGGGCAATAATGCCGGAATGAAAACCGCATCCGCCCTCTTTGGTTATCTGCCTGATCTGACGGAAAGTCACAGTGAAAAACCTTGGCCGGCTACTTATCATTTTGAGACCCCTTTTGAGGTAAGTCAGTTTTTAAAGAGCCTCAAAAAACCATAAATTATGGCGCGAACTAAAACATATAAAACCGTTAAATAAAGCAAAAAGATAGAGAGAGCTGTATGCAAACTTATTTAATCACCGGAGCCGCTCAAGGGTTAGGCAAAGCCTTAAGTAGACAGTTAGTCGAAAAAGGTCATCAAGTCATTCTGCTCGATAAAGAGCTCAAAGCCCTTAATGCACTGTATGACGAGCTCGACTCTGATTTGATCGCCCTCTATCCAATGGATTTATTAGGGGCAAATATCGATCACTACCAGGCACTTCAAGAGACAATTACTGAAGAATATGGCCAACTGAATGGGGTTATTCTCAATGCCGCGATTCTGCCAGCCTTCACGCCAATTGAGAATTTTGATTACATGCAGTGGTATGAAGTACTGCACACTAACCTCAATGCAAACCTGCACTTGATTCAAAACACACTCGGGCTATTGAAAAAGAGCGAGAATGGCAAACTGCTGGCCGTATTAGATCAAAGCATTGATCTACATCCCGCTTATTATGGCGCTTATGGCGTCGCTAAGGCAGGTTTAGAGCAGCTGATAACCACCCTCGCGGCCGAGCATAAAAATACGGATTTGGATATATACACTGCAAAACTAGAAGCCTTTGCAACAGAAGCGCGAGGACGTTTGTTTCCAGGGGAAAATCCATTGGATCTAATCAGCGCCGAAAACATGGCAGAACGTATTCTAGAAAGCATATTAAATGCGAAAGAACACCCTTCTATTCGATGCTTATAAAGGATTGAATTAAACAGACCAGGCCTGGTCTGTTTAAAAATGCATTTATCGCCTCTTGAAGAATACCTCTATTTCTTATGATTTTTACCGTTGGCACCAGTCATACCCGCCGTTAAGGTAAAACGCATCGCTTCTTCCATATTCAAATCCACCGGGGTCACGGCACTTCTGGGGACTAGCACCGCATAACCACCAACCTGATAGCTTAAGGGCAAGTAGACCAATATGCTGCCTTGTTCATTAAAGCCATCAGGCAACTTCTGACTGTCGTGCTCGGTAATAAAGCCGATGATCTTTATATTTTCACTCACCTGCACCGAAACGACCTGCTCAAAACCATGTTCATTTTTTGGTTTGAAGTAATCTAAGAAATCACGAAAAGCGCCGTAGATCGATTTGATAATCGGCATATGCGAAAGTAGCTGTTCCAGCTTTGCAAACAGCAACTGTCCCACATAGGCATGCATGACCAAACCGATTAAAAAAAGCACAATCAGACCTGCAATGACCCCCATACCCGGCCAATAAAACGTACCGGGTAAAATTGCTTCAATCAGGCCACCCAGCACAGACTCTGCAGTGACAGCAAACCAATACAATAGGTAAAAGGTTAAAACAATGGGCAAAATGGTGATTAAACCCGTCAGCATATATCGACTAATAAAACCAAACATTTAAACTTCCTTTTTAAAGTGACCAGTCCTGGTCACTTCTATTTATAATTTATGAGATGAGATTAACACTTAAAGTATCGCCTGCTTTAATAACTTAGGCGCTGAATTTAACAGGGCTTGGGTATATTTATGTTTTGGAAAACGCATGACTTGCTCGACACTGCCTTGCTCGACAATACGACCCTCTTTCATCACCGCCACTTCATGTGCGATTGCAGGAATGATCGATAAGTCGTGGGTAATAAAGAGAAAAGAGAGTTGATATCTTTGCTGTAAGTCTTCAAGTAGATTCAAGACCTGGGCACGTACCGTGACATCCAAAGCACTGGTGGGTTCATCGCAGATAATCAATTCGGGTTCAACCGCTAAAGCTCTGGCAATGCCGATTCTTTGACGTTGTCCGCCGGAAAACTCATGGGGGTAGCGATACTTGTGCTCTGCTAACAAGCCTACTTGCTTTAATAAGACTTCAATACGTGCATCTTGGTCTTTTTTATCACGAGAGCCAACTTGCAGGCTGTCCATCCCTTCGCGAATAATTTCACTGATGGTCATACGAGGATTAAGTGCAGAGAAAGGGTCTTGGAAAATAACCTGCACCTTCTTTCTAAAGGGTTTCATCTGTTTTTCTGTTAAAGCGGTAAAGTCGACAATACTTTCGATATCCGACTCAGTCTTACCAGGCGTAGTGAAATCAACCGATCCCGACGTGCTTTTGACCAGTTTTAAGATGGCCTGACCAATCGTGCTTTTGCCACTGCCAGATTCGCCAACTAGCGCTAATGTTTGCCCTTTTTTAATGGTTAAGGTAACACCATCGACGGCTTTAACGTGGCCAACGGTACGTTGAAACAACCCCTTTTTAATCGGAAAATGTACTTTTAAATCATTAATTTGCAACAATAACTTAGTGTCAATAATCGGTTTAAAAAATTTATTTGGAATGGCGTCAGACAGTAACTGCTGAGTATATGGGTGTTGTGGATTGCTGAAAAAATGCGCTTTATCCGCCTGTTCGACAATCTCACCTTCTTTCATAACCGCTACCCGGTCTGCCATCTCACTGACCACACCCATATCGTGGGTAATAAACAGAATGGACAGGCCTCGTTTATCACGAATACTCCGTAGCAACTCTAAGACTTGTGCTTGTATGGTGACATCTAAAGCGGTGGTCGGTTCATCAGCAATCAATAGATCCGGTTCGCAAGCCAGAGCCATGGCAATCACCACGCGCTGCATCTGCCCACCAGAGAGTTGGTGCGGATACCAGTCATAACGTTCATTAGCTTCGGGAATGCCCACTTCTTCAAACAGAGAGACGACTTTTTGGCGTGCTTGTTTGCCACGCACTTTCAGATGTATGCGTAATACTTCTGCAACCTGTTCACCGACTTTCATCACAGGATTTAAAGAGGTCATGGGTTCTTGAAAAATCATCGCAACCTGCTTGCCACGAATTTTCTGCATTTGATATTCAGGCAGAGCAAATAACTCTGTTTGATTGAGAGAAATTTCGCCACCTGTCACTTGCAGTGCTTCAGGCAATAATCGCATAATGGCCAGCGATGTCAATGACTTACCACTGCCTGATTCACCGACTAATGCAAAGATTTCTCCCGATTCAATCGAGAAACTAACATTATTGATTAAAGGTGCGTCATTGGCCCCAATACTCAGGTTTTTGATGCTTAATACAGTTGAAGGAGCTTGCGCCATAATTTTATTTCATCTTTATTAATTAATGGAGATTATCATTTTTTTGCTTAAAAATATTCTTATGTTTCCTGAACTCACAGATTAAACTCACCGATTAGTTCACCCGTCTCGGATCTAATACGGTTTGCACTCTATCTGAGAATAAATTTGCGGCTAAGACCAATGTAAACATAAAGGCAAATGCCGAGAATAGAGACCACCAAACCATGGGCTCTCTGGCCATTTCTAATCGTGCTTGATTAATCATATTGCCCCAGCTAGCAGTAGTTGGATCAACCCCAACGCCCACATAGGATAACACCGCTTCGGCCAGTACCAACCCACTGAAATCTAACACTAAAGCAATTAAGACTAAATGCATCAAGTTGGGCAAAATATGGTTTTTAATAATCTTAAATGGCCCTAAGCCAAAAGCTTTGGCGGCAGAGACATACTCTACCTGGCTTATTTTGAGGGTTTCAGCGCGTAATAAGCGACACAATCCCGTCCAACTAGTTAAACCTAAAATAAAGATTAAAAACAGTAAACGTAGATCAGCCCGCTCTTCCGTACTACCAAACCAGTCACTATTATTGGTGATAATCACTTGCATTACCAGCACTGCTGCGGCAATCAATAATACCCCGGGAATCGAATTTAGGGTGGTATAGAGATACTGAATCAGATCATCTACCCAACCTTTAAAGTAACCCGCACTAATGCCTAATATCAATGCCAAGGGCAACATGACCAAGGTGGTTAAGAGTCCAATCAATACGCCAGTACGAATACTTTTGATTGATTGTAATAAGACATCCTGCCCGACCTTATCTGTCCCTAAGACATGATAAAAGTGGCTCAAGTAATAAAACCAAATAAATAGAAACAGCAAACTAAACAAGCTGATATAAGCTGTTTTCCACGGCAAAGTGGACGTTTTTTTATCCTGACTCCAGAGCGCGAAGGGCTGAAACCTCAAAACCCTATGAACCACAATATGCACCAGTAGTAACAGCGCCATAATCCCAAGCGTAATCAGTAACGGCAAGCCTGTTTTATTTAAAACATCCAACCCAATAGAGGTACTCTCTTCCGTTAAGTGCTGACCGCCATATTTTAGGGCTAAATAACTTTGTGAGACTTGGCCGTTTTCATCAAAATTCAATGAAGTGCTGTATTCATGTGTAGCAAAAGGGGCGGAATAAGTGCGTTCTGTTTGCTCGATTAAATGCATCAACGAGAGATCTAATACGCTATAGACCCCCTGTCGTTTTTCAGAATTCCCATCGCCGCTAGAGCTCAGCTCGACGTGTACCGAGCCCAACAGTGCAAATATAAAATAGAAAATCAAGATCACGGCCGAAGCCATTGCAATCGGTGATTCAAAAATTTGCCGCCACTGTTTTCTCGCTTGCACGGATTTTTTAATGCTATGAATCCCCGCCAAAATAACAAACAGCAAGGTCCAAACCATCAGATCCGTCCACAACCAGACAAAACTCATGATAATTTTACCCGAGGATCAAATAGTGTATAAGAGATGTCTGTGAGCACCAGGCCAACGATATATAAAACCGACCCTAAAAAGACCATAGCTTTCACAATCCCAAAATCTTGGGCGTGAATCGCATCCAATGTGTAACTGCCCAGGCCGGGTATGCCAAAGAAGGACTCCATAATCAGACTTCCCATAAAGAGCGTTGGAATCACCACCACCACACCGGTTAGAATCGGCAACATGCCGTTCTGTAATACATGGCCAAACAAGAGTTTAATATCGGATAAACCTTTGGCACGCGCAGTACGAATATAATCTTTATTCATCTCCTCTAAAAAAATACTCCGATACCAACGCATGCCCGCGCCAATACCAGAAAAGACCCCGATAAAAATCGGTAAGATTAAAAACTTAAAACCTTCCCAGCCTTCCGTATAACCCGAAATAGGCACCCAATGCCAAATCTTACTGAACAGAACCTGCCCGGCAATAATATAAAATAGACTAGAGATTGACATAATCGCCACCGCCACCATCATGGTGGCGGTGTCTAAGGCCGAGCCTCTGAAGAGAACAATCAATAGCGCCAAGGCGATATTGGTGACTAAACCGATGAAAAATGTTGGTAATGCAATGGCTAGACTTGGCCACATACGTTCATAAATATCTGCGGTAATCTGTCTTCCTGAGTCAGACTGACCAAAATCGAAGACAAACAACTTCATGGATTCTTGTACGAATAGAGTCTCGTGAACTTTGGCCAGGCCGGCTGATTCGCTATTAAAAAACAGTGGTTTGTCGTAACCATGATCGGTTTTCCATGACTGAATCATTTCCGGGGTAGTCTGCTTAGCGCCCAACTGAGCACGCGCCATATCATCCGGCGTATTCACCATAAAAAATAGTGCAAAAGTGATAAAGTTGACGCCAATCAAAATCGGCAGTGCGAACAGCACTCTTCTAATGATATAGGCAAACATCTAGCGGTTCTCTCTTTGCGTATTATTTGCAACTCGATTAATCACAGCACATTGGCGACGACGATAGGCCAAACGTAAAGGGTAGATACTGCCAACAATAATGATAAACAGGATTATAAATGGCCATATAACTGGTTGATTCCATGAAGATTGTTTAAGCACACGTTTTTCGGCGTCTATCCGTCGATACTTAACCGTATTATTGGCTAAAGGGTTTGGCCAAACATTATGTAACCAGCTGTGATAAAGCGACAATGACTTCGGATGATATCCCCATATCCAAGGCGCGTCTTCTTGTAGCAGTAAAACCATTTTCTCAATCAATGCCAAGCGTTCTGGACTATTACTCATGGTTTTCATTTTCAGAAACAGCTTATTGAATTCTGGATTATCATAATTGGCGCTATTAATCCCGGAACCATTGGTATGAATCGTGGCATTCCCGCCATAGAGCAAAAACAGGAAGTTTTCAGGGTCAGGATAGTCGGCATTCCAACCCCAAGAGAACATCTGCACCTTAGCGCCTCGCACCTTGTCTTGGAAACGATTATAGTCCGTCGCCCGAATCACCAGTTCAATGCCGAGCTTAGCAAACTGTTTACGATACCAGTTTAACATCGATTGACTGTCCGGCCCCGTGGCAGCCGTATCGTAATGCAAGGTTAAGGGGGTACCATCAGGCATGCGACCATTGGGATAACCCGCTTCAGTGAGCAGCTGTTTAGCGACCTCTAGAGGCTTTCGTTGCAGGCGATTATCTAACCAGTTAAACAAAACCTTATTGCTAGCCGCTTGACCTTCTTGATAACCAAAGATACCTGGTGGAATCGGACCTTGCGCCGTGACACCTCGACCATTGAGAAATATCGAAATATACTCTTCAAAATTAACCGCAATACTCAATGCCTGGCGTAACTTACGTTGCTTCTCAGAGTATCCACCCACCACAGGATCCGCCATATTAAAGCCAAAATACATGATACTGGGCTGGATCATATTTAAAAACTGAACGCCCTTCTCCTGCATCTCAGGCGTTAGGTTCATTGAACCCGAATTAGAGACCGATACCGCTTGATCGAAGCTATCAGAGCTGACACCTGAAGCATCATAGTATCCCTGCAAAAACTTATTCCATAAAGGCACGCTCTCTTTCTCAAGCGAATACACCACTTCCTGGATAAAAGGTAACGGCTTGCCGGCATCATTCAATAGAGCGGGATCAGCACCTTCAGCCAAGCCATCGACCGGATAACGATCTAGGTGATAATTAGGATTAGCGAGTAAACGCATACGTTTATTAGGATTATTTTCAACCAGTTGATAAGGCCCAGTACCGACTGGTGAAGTATCCAGCGTTAGATTCTTTTCGACCAGGCCTGGTTGTTTATAAAAAGCTTCAGCCTCCCATGGAATCGGAGCAAAGAAATTCATGCTTAACCAGTATAAAAACTGCGGATAACGACCCTTCACCATGATTTTATAACGATATTTATCAATAACTTGAACGCCACTAATGTCAAACTTGTTTAAGTCGAAAAAATGGGTCTGAGTCGAGCGTTGATTGCTTTTAAGTTCTGTCTGATAGGCGTTAGAAACCGTCTTAGAAAAAAGCGTTAATCCTTCGATATACTGCGCCATAGAATCGAGGATCGGCGAGTGGTTTTGTCTTAAAGCCATGCGCTTAAAGGCATAAACATAATCAGCCGCGATAAGTTCTCGACTGCTCTTTTGCTTAAAATCACGCAAGGTGTCGATCTTTGATAAAGTCCGTGAATCAAGATCATGATATTCAAACTGTCCAAGCTTATCTTTAACAAATGCCGGATGTGGCTGAAATTGGATACCTGGCTTTAAGGTAAAGAGATACTCCGTAAAGGCCATATCCGGATGCGATTCTGCCACCACCTGACCTCTGGCATTAAAATAGGTGGTTTCGGGCATTTTAGTGAGGGTCAAAGGCTCTAAAGTATAAGGGCGCTTTAGATAGTGATATTGAAGGGGTGGTTCGTACACCTGGCTTAAGATCGCCCACTCATTAGAACTATAAGAGACCACCGGATCTAAGTGTTTAGGCGGTTCACTAAAAGAGCTAAACAGCGTCTGCGAACTGGCTTGATCGGCACTATAAGGGCTATTCCAAGTGGCCGCCGAACAAGTTGCGGCATAAAAACTAATGGCCAGAATACCGACTAGCTGGCGATAGACGCCTGTAGACTGATTCAGGAGACATTTTTTAAATAACAAAAGTAGATTCACTCTGCGTTTACACACTCTAAAAGAAGATAAAAGCCTAGGCCGACAAAGACAGACCAGAGCTTTTTTCTTCTAATTAATCTTCTAAGTAATCTATAAGCTGATTTTGCAAATTACAGCCTTTATAACGGCCTTTTTAACGTTATAATGCTTATAAATTTTAATACTCATCATACGTGATTTTTAAACTAAATTGACGTAATTATAAGACTCAATAAGATTGGAGAACAATATGGGATTCCTAACCGGAAAGAAAGTTTTAGTCATCGGCGTCGCAAACAATAAATCCATTGCTTACGGGATTGCAAAGCAAATGCACGCACAAGGTGCCGAAATCGCCCTAACCTATCAAAATGAAAAATTGAAAGGCCGTGTAGAGAAGATTGCCGAAGAACTTGGCTCTTCAATTGTTTTACCTTTAGATGTTGGCAACGATGATGAAATCAACAGTGTCATGGCCCAATTAGCGCAGACTTGGACAGATGGCTTGGATACCCTAGTGCACTCAGTGGCTTTCGCACCTCGTGCTGAACTAGAAGGCCGAATGATTGATGCCTCTACCCGCGAAGGCTTCAGTATTGCTCACGATATCAGTGCCTATAGCTTAACGGCTTGTACTAAAGCCGCTTATGAAATGCTTAAAGCCAAAAACGGCTCTGTTATCACAGTCACTTACTTAGGCGCAGAGCGTGCGGTACCGAACTATAACGTAATGGGAATCGCTAAAGCCTCTTTAGAAGCAACGGTTCGCTATTTAGCGGCTGACCTAGGTCAAGACGGAATTCGTGTCAACGCTGTATCAGCAGGCCCTATCCGTACCTTAGCGGCAGCGGGCATTAAAGACTTTAAAAGCATGCTTAATAAAGCCGCTGCCGCTACCCCGCTACGACGTAATGTAACAATTGAAGAAGTGGGCAATACTGCGGCCTTCCTCTGCTCTGACTTAGCCTCAGGCATTACCGGTGAGATCACTTATGTCGACGGTGGTTACAATATCACGGCTTCAACCTAAATCACTGAGCTAGCTGAGTAAACTGGTAAAGCGAGCAATAGCTTTACATTAAAAAACCGCACTTATTGCGGTTTTTTAATGTCTATGACAAGGCCTAAAACGAAAAAAGCCGCTATTGACTCAATCAATAGCGGCTTTAACTAGCCTAAGCTAGTTTTATATGGCGGTCCTGAAGAGATTTGAACTCTCGGCCTCCCACGTGACAGGCGGGCGCTCTAACCAGCTGAGCTACAGGACCAAATTGGTGGGTGATACTGGGCTCGAACCAGTGACCCTCGCCTTGTAAGGGCGATGCTCTCCCAGCTGAGCTAATCACCCT
>JBNJEY010000019.1:0-16921 GCA_051746325.1 Pseudomonadota bacterium | reverse complement strand
TTTTAGAAAAATGTTCACAGCACCTGTTCCCCCACTTCGAGCGGGTGCACTGCTAAAAGCGAGAACCGCCTTAAGTGTTTTTAACTCTTGATTTACTAAGTTTTTAAGCACAGGGTAGTCATCTCTTGAATTATAGCCTTTGCCATGAATAATACGAATGTATCGTTTTTTATGGTGAAAAGCTTCTCTAATAAATTCATGGAGTATCATTTTGGCATTATCAAACGTCAAACCGTGAAGATCCAATTCAGCAGAAACCTCAAATTCACCTTTTTTGAGTTTAGACAACTCTTGTAGGCGGATGCCTTTTTGATGGTATAAAAGGCTTTCAAAAGCTGTGACAGGTTTTGAAAAGGTATCAAGTTGGTAAGTTTCAATGACGGCGTGCTCTCTTTGCTGACGTTGTCGTTTTCTCATTTGTTGAAGGGTTTCTTTAGCCTGTTGTTGAAGCTTTTTTTGACTGTAGTGTGCCGTGACGTTGCTTTTTTTTATGGGGGCAACATCCGACATGGCCGTGAGAAATGTGGATTTATCTTCTTCTGTCATCTTTGAGGCTATATAATTCTTTAAGTTTGTATGTAAACGTTAATTTTAACAGCTATCTACCAGTATAAGTAAAACGCCAAAATCGACTAAAGGCTCTATTCTACATGATGAAAATATTACTCTCCAATGATGATGGTTATTTTGCACCCGGAATTCAACTATTATTTACAACCCTGCAGAAAGAAATTCAATTTAAGAGTTTAGTTATTATGGCACCGGAACGTAATCGCAGTGCTGCAAGCAACTCCTTAACACTGCTTGAACCCCTGAGACTGCATTCTCATTTCGTGCCTAATGGAGCATCAAATTGTCATATTTACAGCGTCAATGGTACGCCGACTGATTGTGTCCATCTTGGTGTCAATGGTGTGCTAGATTATCAGCCTGATATTGTGCTTTCAGGGATCAACGCAGGTGCGAATATGGGGGATGATGTTATCTACTCTGGTACTGTTGCAGCCGCTACTGAAGGGCGTTTTTTAGGCAAGCCCTCGATTGCAATTTCACTCTGTGGAGAACAACACTTTGCAACGGCCGCACATGTTCTGGTTAATTTTTTAAAACAGATGCCAAATTTGACCTTAAGAAGCGATACGATTATCAATATTAATGTTCCTGATATCCCTTTAGAAGAGTTAAAGGGAGTAAAGGTGACACGCCTAGGGAAACGCCATGTCTCTGAAGCGGTCGTTAAACAAAATGATCCACGGGGTTTGCCTATCTATTGGATAGGCCCTGCAGGCGGAGCTTCTGATGCAGGGGAAGGTACAGACTTCCATGCCGTCGAATCTGGGTATGCCTCTATCACACCGCTTAAAATTGATTTAACGCATTATGAAATGATGAATCAGTTATCTGACTGGGCTGACAACTATTAGAATTCTATGAAAATTTCCATTGGAAACCACTCTCTATGACAGCCATTCAGCCAAAAGAGCTCCTATTAATTTACCCTAATGGGGCTTTTGAGCAATATCAAGGGGTTGGGATGACCTCGCAGCGTACTCGCGACCGCCTGATTGCGCGCTTAATTGAACTCGGCGTGACAGATCAAGCCGTTCTCGAGGTTATGCGGGTTGTTCCTAGGCATCTTTTTTTGGATGAAGCACTGTCTAGCCGCTCTTATGAAGATACCGCGTTACCGATTGGTTACGGACAGACCGTTTCTCAGCCTTGGGTTGTTGGCAAAATGACCCAGTGGTTATTTGCAAACAGTGCTGAGCAACCTATTAAAACGGTGCTTGAAATTGGTACGGGGTCGGGTTATCAAACAGCCATTCTGGCTCTGCTTGCAAATGAGGTCTTTACCGTTGAGCGAATAGCACCGCTGTCTGAGCGCGCGCAAGACGTTTTGTTGCGACTTGCGTTAGATAATATTCACTATGCAATCAGTGATGGCCACTGGGGATGGCCAAACGAGCCAGTTCAGCGGTCTTTCACACGCCCACAAGCCCCACAGTTTGATGCCATTATCTCCGCAGCATCACCTGCGCAATTGCCCCTAGAACTCCTTCAACAGCTAAAGGTTGGTGGTCGTTTAGTCATACCTTTGGGTGAAGAGAAACAGTTACTCTTTGGGTTCGAAAAAACGGCAGAAGGCATCCTTAAAACCTGCTTAGGTGAAGTGATGTTTGTCCCAATGAAACAAGGAATTGAAAATTGAAGTTATTTACAAGCCTCTACGATAAAGCTTTAAGTTGGGCGAGACACCCTAAAGCAACTTGGTATTTAAGTGGAATGAGTTTTGCAGAATCCTCATTTTTCCCGATTCCGCCCGATGTAATGTTAATGCCAATGAGTTTGGCGACCCCCGAAAAAGCCTTTTGTTATGCTTGGCTGACCACCATTTTTTCACTGCTAGGAGGGTTGCTGGGCTACGCAATTGGCTACTGGGCAATTGATCTAGTACTGCCTTTTATTGAGTCCGTTGGCTACATGCATAAAATGGAGCAGGTACAGGCGTTTTTCACAGAGTATGGTGTATGGATTATTTTCATCGCTGGATTTAGTCCAGTCCCTTATAAAATATTCACCGTTACTGCGGGGGCTACGAGCATGGCTTTGCTGCCGTTTTTGATTGCTTCCTTTATCGGTCGCGGTGCTCGGTTTTATTTGGTCGCGGGAATGATGAAGTGGGGCGGTGCTCCAATGGAAGCATCAATTCGTAAATGGGTTGACTGGATGGGCTGGGGATTGGTACTGTTATTGGTTATTTACCTTTTAAGTAAATATTATCTACAATAACCACAGAGTGGTTTTCTGAGTTAGATAATCAGCAAGCAGGATCTGATTAGAGCACGAAATATATTAATTCAAAAATAATGGAATTTATGAAAAATTTATTTATCCTAGTTGGCTCAAAACTTAATTTACCGCGTAAATACCTTTTAAGTGTTAGCAGTACGCTTTTAATAGGGTTATTGCTAGTCGGTTGTAGCTCTCCGCTTAAATATGAAAGCCGAAACAGTAATGGATCATCCTATTCGCAAAATGCTTCGGCAAACCAGAGGGCGCAATGTGTACCCTATTACACGGTTATATCTGGCGATACCTTGAGCAATATTGCAGAGAAATGCCGTGTTAATATGCACTCCTTAGCAAAACAAAACGATTTACGGTCACCTTATTTTATCTATGCTAAGCAAGAGCTCAGTATGCCAACGACTCTTAATCCAGCGCAACAAGGCAAGTTACGCGCTCAGTCTGGAAGCGATTCAAATACATCAGTGGCGCACTCATCCCGTTCTAAGGTCAAATCAAGTCAATGGCAGTGGCCGATGAACTCAAAGCCAAAACATCGCTTTATTCGAGACTCGGCAGGTTTGTCGGTATTAGAGATTTATGGTGTGTCTGGGCAGGAGGTTAATACCGTCGCGCCAGGTAAAGTCGTTTATGCAGGCAATGGTATTGTTAATTATGGTTGGATGATTGTTATCAAGCATGATGATGACTATATGTCTATATATGCACATAACAGTGCGCTATTGGTAAAGGAGGGGGATAGAGTTAAGCGTGGTCAGCAGATAGCAACACTGGGTGCGACCGGTAATACCACCCAGTCTAAGATCTATTTAGAAGCGCGTTACCAAGGCAGAAAAATTGATATTCTTAAGGTTTTGAAAAGATAAACTTGCAGAAATCAGTGATTATCTTTTCATAACAAGCGCAAGAACAACCTCCCTGTCTTCCGTCGTCAGTACATTGTAAGTTCGACATGCGGCATCATTCGCCATAACCTCTAATCCCACACCTTTTGAAGCACAATAGGCAAATAGTTTTGGTTCTGGAAACACTTGTGTGTCACCAGTGCCTAAAATAATCACCTCTGATTTTGTTGCTAACAACTGATCAAGATGGTCATAGTTGAGCGCCTCTATAGCGTCGCAGGGCCATTCACTTTCAGTGGTAAACTGAGTAATAAAACAACTCTGTGTAAACGTTAAATCATTTACTTTGACCAGGCCTGGTTCATAATGTTTTATAGCAAATACGTTCGAATCTCGGTGTTCTGTAAATTTCATTAAAAATTATCCTTGTCTAGGCTTGTATCTTAACAAAGAGCCTGGCCTTAAATGTAAATTAATCGCGCTAATAAAGCGGTTTTTAGCCTCTTTTTCAATTGACGAAAAAATAGGATGCTGTATCATTATTCCTTTAATAAAATCCTCTTATGTCTGTGTTGCCAAACAGTGAATCGGTTTAGAGTTTGACTGAGGCAACACTGTAAAATTATTGAAGGCTACTCATCGTGTCAGACGATTTCCAAAGAATAAACAGACTTCCTCCTTATGTATTTAATATTATTGGAGAGTTAAAAGCAGAAGCCCGCCGCAGAGGGGAAGATATCATTGATTTTGGGATGGGAAATCCGGATCAAGATACACCTAAGCACATTGTCGACAAGCTGATTGAGGTCGTTCAACGTGAAGGAACTCACCGTTATTCAGTCTCTCAGGGTATTCCTCGTTTACGCAAAGCAATCTGTAACTGGTATAAAACCAAATTTGATGTTGAGCTCGATTATGAAAATGAAGCAGTTGTCACCATAGGTTCAAAAGAGGGTTTAGCCCATCTGGCCATGGCGACGGTTGACAAGGGGGATACCGTTTTAGTCCCTAATCCCGCTTATCCAATCCATCCTTTTGGATTTGTGATTGCCGGTGCCGATGTGCGCCACGTTAAGATGACGCCGGATGTTGATTTCTTTGAAGAGCTTGAGAAGGCCATTAAAGAGTCATGGCCTAAACCAAAAATGTTAATTTTAAACTTTCCCGGCAATCCAACGACTCAAACCGTTGAGTTAGAGTTTTTTGAAAGAGTGATTGCCATCGCTAAAGAGCACAATATTTGGGTTATTCATGATTTAGCCTATGCTGATATCGTGTTTGATGGTTATATCGCCCCGTCTATTCTGCAAGTGGAGGGTGCTAAAGACATAGCCGTTGAGTTTTATACCTTATCTAAAAGTTACAATATGCCTGGCTGGCGTGTCGGGTTTATGGTGGGTAATCCGACCTTAGTGGATGCCCTTAAACGCATTAAGTCCTACTTGGATTACGGTACTTTTACACCGATTCAGGTCGCTGCAATCGCTGCTTTAGAAGGTCCGCAAGAGTGTGTTCAAGAAATCTGCAATATGTATAGGGTCCGTCGTGATCTACTTTGTGATGGACTGAATTCTATTGGCTGGCCTGTTGTGCCACCGAAGGCGACTATGTTTCTTTGGGCTCCTATCCCTGAAGAATATAAGGCGATGGGTTCAATTGAATTTTCTAAAAAGTTATTAACAGAAGCGAAAGTGGCCGTTTCACCGGGTATTGGATTCGGTGACTATGGTGATGACCATGTGCGTTTTGGCTTAATCGAAAACGAACACCGTACTCGCCAAGCGATACGTGGTATTCGTGATATGTTTAGAAAAGATGGATTAATCAAACAAGATTAAACAAAATTATAATTTGCGACCAAATACATTGGTCGCAAGCAGACGTTAGGAAATACCCAAATGAAAACAGTGAAAATCGGTTTATTAGGATTAGGAACTGTTGGTGGTGGTACCGTAGATATCATCAACAATACCATGCCAGAAATTCAGCGCCGCTTAGGTCAAAATATTGAAATCGTGATTATTGCCATGCGTGATTTAAAGCGCTCTCGTGCTGCTGATACGACAGGCATTCAATTGACGGATAACACGGCAGAAGTCGTCAATCATCCCGATGTGGAGATTGTGGTTGAGTTAATGGGTGGCACAGGCTTAGCGAAGGAGCTGATCGAAACGGCTATTGTGAATGGTAAGCATGTCGTGACGGCGAATAAAGCATTGATTGCTGAATACGGTAATGGCTTGTTTGCTTTGGCTAAAAAACATAATGTCATTATTAATTATGAAGCTGCTATTGCGGGTGGAATTCCAGTCATTAAAGCGTTGCGTGAAGGTTTAGCGGCCAATAAGATTGAATGGCTAGCGGGGATAATTAATGGTACAGGTAACTATATTCTGACAGAGATGAAAGAGCCAGGCGCTGATTTTGACAAGGTCCTTAAAGTCGCTCAAGAATTAGGGTATGCGGAAACCGATCCTACCTTTGATGTAGAAGGTATAGATGCCGCGCATAAGCTCACTATTCTAGCCTCCATTGCCTTTGGCATAGAACTACAATTCGATAAAGTTTACACAGAAGGTATCAGTAAAGTATCTGCAGATGATATTCGTTTTGCCCAACAGCTAGACTATGAAATCAAACACTTAGGCATGGCAAGTCGAGTTGAGAATGGTTACTCCTTGCGTGTTCATCCTGCATTGGTGCCAAAGTCAGTGCTGATGGCCAATGTTAGCGGTGTTATGAATGCAGTGATGGCCTATGGTGATCATGTGGGACCCACTATGTATTATGGCGCGGGTGCTGGTGCCGGGCCAACGGCCAGTTCCGTGGTGGCAGATATTATTGATGTCATTCGTTGGAAGGATCAGCCGCTAGCGGATCAAGTTCCGGCATTAGGTTTTGCTATCGATCAATTAAAGTCAGCGCCGGTCGTATCGATTGAAGAGATTGAAACCAGTTATTACATCCGCTGTTTTGTAAAGGATAATGCGGGTGTTTTGGTTAAAATTACCACTATACTAGCAGACTCTAATATCAATATAGAGCACCTGTATCAAGAGCCTTCGACTCAAAAGCCAAGCGATGCAACCTTGGTGATGATTACTAATAAGGTAAAAGAGTCGCAGCTAAATTTAGCCCTATCAGACTTATCTCAGTTAAAAGAAGTAGATGGTGAAATTATGCGTATTCGTGTTGAGACGCTTGGTTAACCTTCTAAAATCAGTCAGCAAGGGCGTTTTTTTGCACAACAAAAAAGTCGGGCTTGCCCGACTTTTTTTATAGTTGGAGATATGTGATTGGAGAAAATAGTGACACACACCGAATTCGTTAAAGTGGCCAAGACAGAGAAAATACTGCCTGCCGTTACGCTATGGGTGCCTGATTTATTAAATCCGCTTAGAATTAAAGAGGCATCTGAGGCCTTAAGGACTCTAAAATTACCAGCTTTACAGGGTTTATTGGCCAAGGCAGATCGCTTTCCAGCCAAGTCCCAGGCTCTGGATGAACAGGCCAGTTACCTTTTTCATCAACCCAAGGCACTCGCTAAAGCCTCTATTATGGCTTCGGTAGAGTTTGAGGATTACGATCCTGCACTCTTTTGGTTACGAGTTGATCCGGTGCAGATGATTGCTGATAGAGACTCATTAGTCTTAATTCCAGGAGAAGATTTAGGCATAACCGAAGCCGAATCTAGAGCGTTACTAGACGCCTTTAATCAGCATTTTTCCCAGGATCAAGTCACGCTAGAGTACGCCTCTACAACGGCTTGGTATCTGAAAATTAAGCAACCAGTCGACATTAAAACGCACTCTATTGAATCGGTGGCTTATCAACCGGTGAATGAACGCTACCCCTCCGGTAATGCAGCGAGTTATTGGCGTCAGCTACTCAATGAAACCCAAATGTTGTTCTATACGCATCCCGTTAATGAAAAGCGTCGAGACCGGAGCTACCCTGAAATTAACAGCGTTTGGGTTTGGGGTGAAGGTACTTTAGATCAATCAGCTGTGGTCATGCGTCCAGATGCCATGATTTGGTCTGAAGAACCCTATTTAAAGGGGTTAGCTAAAGTTTCAAGAGCACAACAACAGCCTTCACCACAAAGCTACCAGGCCTGGTTGGATGCTCAACCACTCTTAGAACCTTCGAGCTCAAAAATAAAGCATCATTTGATTCGATTGGATAGCCTGAGCGATTCATTAGAGTTGATGCAACAAACCGATTGGCTCTCAGCACTACAAACCCTAGAAGAGGAGTGGTTACTGCCTTTACAGCAGGCGCTTAAAGATCAACAGATAGGCTCTTTATTGCTCGATTTTGGTCACCCTTATCGCTACCATCTCAAGCCAGGTCATTTACGCCGTTTCTGGCGTCTTAAAAAACCACTATCACAATTGTGAATCGGTGATGATTCACTCAATTGAAAACTAAAAGTGAATAATATTTCTGTATAATTTGCAGATTATTTAGATAGATCAAACTTTTTAACAGACAGGTTCACTATGAATTTTATTGAAACGCGCGGCAATGATGGCCAAAAACCCACTTCGGTTACTTTTTCACAAGCAATCCTAAGCCCGATGTCCTCTTTTGGTGGGGTCTACTCGCCGGAAAGTTTGCCGCAATTTGATGAAGGATTTTTTACAAGTCATGTGAATTCTGGCTATAAAAAACTCGCTAAAGATATCTTGGCACTCTTTGAAGTGGATATAGCTGAATCAGTGATTGATGATGCGCTCAGTTTATATGATAATTTTGATGATCCAAGCAATCCTGTTCCAGTGGTTAAGGTCTATGACGATTTATATGTCAGTGAGCTTTATCACGGTCCAACACGAGCCTTTAAGGATATGGCCTTACAGCCGTTTGGTAAGGTTTTATCTGCCGTGGCGCAAGAACGTAATGAAAAATATTTAATTCTTGCCGCGACCAGTGGCGATACCGGGCCCGCTGCATTGGAGACCTTTAAAAACCGTGACAACGTGCAGGTGGTTTGTTTGTATCCGGATGGAGGTACCTCCGATGTGCAGCGACTACAGATGGTTACCGAAGATGCTAAAAACTTAAAAGTGATAGGTATTCATGGCGATTTTGATGATGCACAAGGTGCGCTCAAGCATCTATTAACCTCTGAGGAATTTGCTAAAACTCTGCAGGAAAAAGATATCTCTTTATCAGCTGCAAATTCGGTCAATTTTGGGCGTATTATTTTCCAGACAATCTATCACATCTACAGCTATTTAGAGTTGGTTCGCCAGCAGGCGATTACGCTAGGAGATCAGGTCTATCTAAATGTTCCTAGTGGTAACTTTGGTAATGCATTAGGTGGCTACTACGCTTATAAAATGGGCTTGCCGGTCAAGCAGATTCATATCGCATCAAATAATAACAATGTATTAACTCAGTTCATTACCACGGGTAGATATGACTTACGTAATGTGTCGGTTATTCCAACCATATCACCGGCAATGGATATTCTTAAGTCTTCCAATATTGAACGTATTTTATTTGATCTTTTGGGTGCTGAAAGAACTAAAGAGCTGATGTTGCAATTAGATAATAATAAGTTTTATGAATTAAGTGCGACGGAATTAGAAAAAGTACAAACGATTTTCGCCGCAGACTTTTGTAGTGATCAAGAAGGTCTGAATTATATTAAACAGGCGTTTGAGGTAGGTTACTTAATGTGCCCACACACCGCGACCTGTTTTAAAACTTATGATACCTGTCGAGCCGATAAGTCGATTATAACCATCGCTTACTCAACGGCAGAGTGGACTAAATTCTCGCCTGTGATTGCTAGCACGCTAACCGGAAAAATCGTTAAAAATGACCGTGAAGCATTAGCAATTATTGCCGAGAAAGCCAATATAAAGATCCCTTTGCAAATTTCTAGTCTGTTCTCTAAAGAGATTGCTCAGAAAACCGTGATCGATAAAGAGGATATTGAGAAAGAGATTTTAAGCTTCTTAAATGCTTAATTGAATGAAATGACTATTTTAAAACAAGCAGGCCTGCTTGTTTTGTTTATGGGTTCTTTTAAAGCATTTTGGGAGTCCACTTTCGTTTTTGCCCTTCAAACCATTTCATCAAATGCGCTGTGCCGTGACTAACCTTAATTGTAGAGAGGTTCTGCCATAGTAGGTGTTTAAACTAGGTTGATAAATACACTCAATTAAATCGCCTTTTGAAAAAGGGTCTAACGCCAAGTCAGATTCTTTAGCATTGAAGTAAATTGCCGTAATGCGCTGATTATCCTCGCTCACTAACTTGAAGGAGAGATGTGTTTTAGCTTGACCCACGGCTTTGACCTCACCTACCTTAAAACGACCAGAAAACAAAGGCTTAGGCCACTCTCTACCATAAGGTTCTAAGGCTTTCAATTCATCAATCAGTGCCGGCGTTAGCTGCCAACCTTGTAAGGCGCCATCGGTTTCAATCACCGGGGTAGGGGGATTGTCGCCTAATTGGTTTTTAATCGCTTGCTCAAACAGCTCGGTAAATACTTCAAAATTTTCAACAGGAATCATGCAACCTGCTGCACCCGCATGACCGCCCATCGAGACAAACAGACCGGTATGTTGTTCAGACATCCATTGAAATGCACCTCGCAAATCAATACTCGGTACAATGCCGCGACCACTGCCCGCGATAAAGCCATCTTCCAAATCGGTCATCGCAACGGTTGGTAAGCCATATTGTTCGCCAATACGCGAAGCAATAATCCCCTGAATACCCGCATTACCTTGCATTCTAACCGTCATGGTGTATTTTTTAGGATGATATAAAGAGTCGGCAATTTGTTTAGCTTGTTGTAGCATGCCTTCTTGTTGGGCACGACGATTAATATTATCTGAATCCAGTTGATCAAGATAAACTTGGGCTTGTTGCGCCGTCGGTGCTGTTAAGAAGTGAAACGCGGTGGTGACATCGCTCACTCGGCTAGCGGCATTAATGCGAGTTGCGACTTGAAACCCTAGAAACTCAGCATCATAAGGCTGACCCCGATTATCATTTAAGAGCCGCATCGCCTGCCAAGCAGGCGATTGAAATTGATTGATAAACTGTAAGCCCGATTGAACAATTGCGCGGTTATTGGGGCTTTTAAGGCTGACACTGTCGGCCACGGTTCCTAGAGCGACATTCAAAGCTAAGGCTTTTAAAGAGACGCTGTCAGCTGCTAGGTAACCGACATCGATAAGCGCTTGCCTAACTTGAGACATAACAATAAAGATGACATAACAACCGGCAACGGTTTTATCATACTCACAACCGGCTTGCTGGGGATTGACAGTAATGATTGCGCTTTTTGGCGGCCCTTCAAGTGGCATTTGATGGTGGTCAGTTACGCAAACCTTGACGCCGGATGCTTTAAGGCGTGCAATTCTAAGTTCATCACTAGAGCCCTGGTCAGCGGAGATCACTAAAGCAATGGGTTTAGGAATATCTAAAATTCGTTCGACGACTTCATCGGTAATGCCGTAACCTGACTTACGTTCACCGATAATGTGAACAACACGTGATTCCGGCACGCCAAAATAGCTTACCAATGCAGTTTTAGCAACCCACGCTGAGGTCACACCATCGGTATCATAATCGGTGGCCAAAACAATCACGCCATCCTCTTGGATCGCTTGTGCAATGAGACGGGCAGCGGCTTCTGAATTTTTTAAAGCACGAGGATGTTGGATATGTTTTAATTTAGGAAAAACAATTTTCTCTAAATCTACTGTCTCATCGGTTCGATTTGCGACCAGGTGGGCTTGTAGGTCGGATAAGCCCAGTGATTTTGCCGCTTTATACACGGTTGGACTGGCAGGGCGTTGTACTATTTTCGGTGTTTTTATCATCCAGGGAGTTTAACAGAATGCAATCCGTTATATGCGTATATCTACACGGCTTTTTAAGCAGCGCAAGCAGTCAAAAGGGGCGTTGGCTTGTTCAACAAGTTCAAACTGAAAACAGCCAAGTTCAGCAAGCTTCAGAAGCTGTTTTTAAAGAGATCATTACGATGACCTACCCCATTGCAAGCCCGGCCCAGAGCGTTCAAAAAATAGAAACTCTACTACAAGATCTATTGACCCAAAAAGAACACCCAATTGTCCTTATGGGCTCTTCAATGGGCGGCTATTACGCACAATTTTTAGGACAGAAGTATAAACTTCCTTATATTATGATCAACCCTGCTTTAAATCCCAAGCCGATTTTTCTAGAGAACTTAGGTGCGAGCTATAACCCGAGTACGGGCGAAAAATTCGTAATTGATAACGCGTATATTCAA
This sequence comes from Pseudomonadota bacterium, assembly GCA_051746325.1. Lineage (GTDB taxonomy): Bacteria > Pseudomonadota > Gammaproteobacteria > Thiomicrospirales > Thiomicrospiraceae > Thiomicrorhabdus. Next base: position 4,987 of record JBNJEY010000019.1, on the reverse strand, counting down.
CAGCTTGAAAGCTATGATGTCACCAGGCTTGATAGGCGCATTCCTGTGATGTTATTAATGGATGAAGGAGATGACGTTATTGATGTGGCTACTGCGTTGATGAAGTACCAAGATAAAAGAGCCCTTAAAACGGAAATCCATGTTTTTAAAGGTGGGGATCATGCATTTCAACATATGTCTGAGGCGTGGCCTCTTATTAAATCCTTTGTTGGCAGGTTGGAGAAAGGGGACTGAATACTCATTCTAAGTTTATGGAGTCTAGGCTGGTTCAGAGCGTCATTGACTAAAATAAGCTAAGTTAAGTTAAGCCCAGTTATCAAACAGTTTCCCAATCAAACTCTCTTCCGTTTTAATGACTTTAGCCAGACTTTGGATTTGAACAGAGAGTTGTTGGTTATCAATCAGACTTGCCTCTAAACTGGTTGATGAGCTCTGTAAGGTTACTTTTCTCTCTGTCATAAGCGAAGTCGAAATATTGTGAGAATTCTCAGCCAACTTTTTAAATCCTGTCTCAATTCCTTGTACGGCTAATTGAGAGGCCGAATTTGTAGAAATGTCCACTAGGTTTGTCCTCCATTCACTGGTTTAGTGACCTCAAAAGGGTCATTAATATCGATAGTGTACTCTATAAAAACATTGCCTAAGTTCGTACTGCCTTCTCGATCGACCTTAATCGTCATTTTGTCATCTTGCCAAGTGTACGCTGGGTATTTTTGACCTCCGCCCCAGCCTTTTTTAATCATTGAGGTAGGTTGACCTACCTTTTGGATCAACTGCAACGCAATATCACGAGTTTGGATTTCGTTATTAGCGTGAGCGCTCTGTTGAGAGTAGGGACGGTACAAGCGCTTGACTGAGGTAACCTTACCAGCGTTGTTATAACGAAACTGCACATAATAACTGTCTTGCATGTTCGACCGGGCAAAAAACTTGTCTAGATTGCGCTGTCTGGCCGTGCTTTTTGCCTGTGATAGACCACCAATCTCCCAGAAATGAGTACGGACTCTCTCAAAATTCGCGGTGATAAGCTCAAGTCCTAAGAACTCTATTTGACTGATCGGTTTTACGGCCGGTTCGGCCGCTTGAACGACCTGAATAGCGGGGACAAAAAACAGGCAAGCCAAGATAAGTGGATTACCTTGTTGGATTGAGAGACAAGACCTTTTCAAATGCGTTAAGTCATGTCTGGTTTTATGAGAAAGAGCCTGTAAGTTCATTTGAGTGATAGCGCCTTGATTGCCTAGATTATTTAATAGCCACTTTCTAAGCTAAAAACTAAGCCTTTAAAGTTTTCTAGGGGGTTCGATAGCTAATTTATCGGCCGTTTTAGGAATTCTTTAACCATCTCCGCTGGGAAAAAATCACGTAGCTGTCTTGCATTTAATTTCAGAGTGTCACTCCCCGGCTGTGGGGGTTGAATGATTTTGAGTTGCTGTTGCATCACTTGTTGGTCAGCATCTGATGGATTGTCATTCAATTGCAGACGATTTTTAATCGCATATTTGCTAGTTTCAACTGAAGATTCAATATAAATAATGAACAAAGGACATTCAAGCTTCTTTGCTAAGTTTATAAAAGGTTGCCGATTTTCTTGCTTTAAAAAGGTCGCATCGACAATGACATTCATGCCTTGGGATAAAATAGTTTGGCTTTGATCTAATAGTTCTTGGTAAGTTTTTTGACTCATTGAAGCGCCATAAAGCTTTGCTGTTTCGAATTCGGACACTCGATCGAGTGGGTCGATTCCATAGAGTCGCTTTCGGGTTCTATCTGAACTAATGACAATGGCGTCGATAATCTCTAATAAAGAGTTTGCAAGATGGCTTTTGCCGGAGCCTGAAATACCTTGCAATAGAATGAGCTTGGGGTCTGAATTGCGCTGTGAATAGTGACAAGCAAGATTGACATAGTCGGTGGTCGTTTGCATTTTAAATTTAAAGTCTAGGCTTTCTACAGGCAATTGCGCGGCGCGTAATGCAGTTATTTTTGCTCGTACTAAAGTTCGATATACTTGATATAAAGTCAGTAGTTTCAATGCATTGTAATCATTTGTTCGACTTAAATACAGCGATAAAACCATTCTTTTAAGTTGTTGTTGCTTTCTAAAATCCAAGTCAATTAATAAAAAAGACAGGTCACTAATGACATCTATCCAGCGAAAATATTCATTAAATTCTATGCCGTCAAATAGTACCGGTTGTCCATCAATGAGCGTGATATTGTCTATATGTAGATCGCCATGGCAGGCTCTGATATAACCGTCTGTTTTTCTTTGTTTGATAAAGGGGCGTAGCATTTCAAACTGCTCTAATGTCCATTTATGCAGCTCATCTAGAGTCGTTTTATAACTCTCTGTTAAGGAGTCATAAAGAGTACCGAAATTATCCAGCATGGGTTGTAAAATGGTTTCAGGCTCACCCAATAAGCTGTTCTTTTCAACGATTTCAGCCTTCAGATGAAAGTCAGATATTTGAAATGCCAAGGTTTCAACCTGCGCTGAACTTAATCCTTCATTTAGCAGAAGACGGCCTAGAACCTGGTTGGGATCGAATTGATTCATTTTAACCAAATAATCGATTGGAGCGGAATCGGCTTTATCTGCATCAACTGTCACTTGTTGGTTGTGATCTAGATAGAGTGCGACTACCCCTAGGTAAAGCTGCGGTGCATAGCGTTTATTAAGCTTAACTTCAAGGTCGCAGAATTTTTTACGATTTTCTAATGTACTAAAATCTAAGAAATCAAAAATGACATTTTTCTTGAGCTTATAGGCATAGGGACCCGTCAGAAAAACAATAGAGATGTGAGTTTCTATCGTTGTAATGACTTCAACAGGATGGTCATAACTTTGCGGTAAGGAAAGTGCATTAATCAGTTCGGCTGTTGTCAATCTAATAAAGCCTTCTGCTGAGTGAAATTAGGCGCGCGGGAGTAGTGTGAATCTTAATGAAGGGGGCTTAAGGCTTGTTAGGTAAGATTATTTCTTACAGTTAATAAGAGGCTAACAAGCAGCTAACAAAGTTGAATCAGGTGTTAGTCTGTTATAACACCTGATTTTTATCTATGCTACTAGCTACGTAGGCTGAAAAAGCGCTTGCTTCTGAAGTACATTTTAGACATTCAACGCTGTCGCCTTTAGAACGTCTAATTTAAGCAACACCTTGTTTTTCACGAATTTCTTGCTTGCGCTTCATGTCAACGGTAAGGGTTGCCGTAGGACGAGCTTCCATGCGTGCTAATCCAATCTCGTCGCCGCTTATTTTACAGTAGCCGTAATCACCGCTTTGGATCTCATTTAAAGATTGATCAATCTTATCGATGAGCCTACGTTCACGATCACGGGTACGAAGTACTAAAGCAAACTCTTCTTCTTGAGAGGCGCGATCACTTGGGTCAGCAGGGGTATCAGAGTCCCTTTGTAGGTGGGAAACGGTACTCGTTGCTTCTTCGATTAACTGTGTCTTCCAAGCATTTAGCTTCTGTTTGAAGTGCTCCAACATAGCAGGGCTCATATACTCTTCGTCTTTAGAAGGCTTATAGGTCGGGTAGTTTTCAATAAAATCTATTTCTGTTTCCATTTTCTGTACTCCTAGTACATTTTACGTGTTTTGTTGTGTACACGTTCTATAGTCGTTATTTTAACTCAAGTTATTACGTTTTTTTCATTTGTTCTTTTGAAAATTCTAATGCTTGGATAAGTATTTTTTTGTTTGTATTAGCACACTTTTATATCAGCTTTAAATAGAGACAACAAGTGATTTTTGAAATAAATAAGTAATTAATCACCTGGCGGTAGGCCCTAAAAAACATTTTTGTCTTGATATTCATCTGCATATCAAGCAGAATTCATTTCCGGTTTAATCCTCAAAAAAGTAACGATAAAAAGAGAGAATCTTATGGCGACATTACAAGCACTTTTATTTGATGTAGATGGAACGTTAGCGGATACCGAACGTGATGGACATCGTCCAGCGTTTAATATGGCTTTTGAAGCCGCGGGATTGGACTGGAACTGGGATGAAGCACTCTATGCTAAGCTGCTTGCAGTCACAGGTGGTAAAGAGCGCATCCGTTATTATCTAGAAAAATTTAATACGGACTTCATTAAACCAGATGATTTCGATAATTTCGTTAAAGGTTTGCATGAATCCAAAACGAATTTCTATACCCTGTTAATGGCAGAAGGAAAAATTCCTCTGCGTTCTGGTGTGGAGCGTCTTATTGCTGAAGCAAGAGCAGAGGGGATGCGTATGGCGGTTGTGACGACAACCACCCCGGCTAATGTCACGGCCCTATTAGTCAATACCTTAGGTCCAGAGTCCGAGAGCTGGTTTGAAGTCATCGCTGCGGGTGATATCGTGCCCGCTAAAAAGCCTGCACCAGATATTTATATCTGGGCTTTGGAGCAAATGAAGCTAACGGCTGATGATGCAATTGCATTTGAAGACTCTTTTAATGGCTTTAAGTCTTCACAAGGTGCAAAGCTTAAAACGATTATTACTATTAATGAGTACACCAAAGAAGATGACTTCAGCGGTGCAGAGTTAGTATTGAATCAAATGGGTGAAGCGGACGATCCCTTTATCGTGTTAGATGGAGATGCGCAGGGGCATACCTATTTAGACCTAGCATTAGTTAGAAAGATACACGCGGCTTAATCGTGTGATTTAGCTCCGCTATATATAGTGGAGCTAAAAAAAGCCCACAAACAGACCAGGCCTGGTCTGTTTGTGGGCTTTTTTTTGCTCTTACTTTATTGCAAGAGCCGTTTTTTCAAAGTGAATACCCTCCCAACCAAAATCCATAAAATTACGAATATTCTGATGATCTTTATTCTCAGGGTGTTTTAGAACATCTTCTGTATAAAAACGGCCAAATGCGTGCAGTGTTGCCTGTTTTGATAATCCATTGAGTTGACCAAAAGAAAATATTTTACAGGAACCATTATTGGTATTTTCAGGATTAACAACCCGACCATTTTTGAACC
>JBNJEY010000018.1:0-18095 GCA_051746325.1 Pseudomonadota bacterium | reverse complement strand
AGCACGGTGACATTGGTCAAACAGCTTGGCGATACCGTCCAACAAAGTATGTTGCGTAAAGCTTCAGAATCCTTAGGTGCAGACTTTGTGATTCGCAGTAGCCGCCCCATCGAACTAAAATGGTCACAAATGGCGGTAGACTTAGGGTTAAAAACGGCAAAAAGCACAACCCTTACAACGATGGTTTTAAGCAATGAGCGGTTTCAACTGGTACAGCTTAAAGGCATTAGTGAGGCTTATCCATTAAGGGGATCTATTCATCAAACAGATGACTTAACCTTTCAACCTTTACAAACTGACCAGGCCTGGATCGAGCCCAAACTGATTAGTCTATTACAACTCACCCAAGAGAGTCGTTTAACCTTAGGAGAGCTAGAGCTCGGTTTAGCGGGTAGTATCCAACCTAGTGCGCTTATTAATCCTATGTCGAGTTTTGCGCCACAGATTTTTATCTCTTTGCCTACGTTAAACAAAACCAAGTTGATTGGCCCAGGGAGCCGTGTGACCTATGAGCTGAGTCTTGCGGGCAGTGAAAAACAGATTGCTGCTTTTGCCAAAAAAATTGCACGACAAAACAATCCACACTGGCAAACTTTATCGGCACAAGCGCCTTCGGAGGATTTAGGTAACTCCTTAAAGACGGCTTGGCTGTTTTTAGAGTTATCGGCCTTATCTGCTGTATTGATTGCAGGCATGTCGATTTTAATTGCTAGCCGTTTTTATCTGACCCGGTGGGAAAATAGTATGGCGTTAATGCGTGCATTTGGCGCCCATAACGCCAAGATGCAACGTCTATTTGCTCTACAACTCACATGGATTGCACTGTTTAGTAGCCTTATAGGCATCCTAATAGGTTATAGCCTTTCACTGTTACTCCAACCAGTGCTGGCGGGCTACTTTCAGCCCTTAGTCATAACACCGCCTTGGCCCGCTCTGCTCACTGGATTTTTAAGTGGCATTTTAGTGCTCTGGAGTTTTGCTTGGCAGGCTTTTCAAACCGCATTACAAACCTCTCCGATGCAAGTATTAAAATCGATACCGCGTAACCCCAAAAGTATTCACTGGTTAATGAGTTTTGCTCTATTGCTTGGCTTAATCAGCTTGATGTTTGATCTAGAGTCGATGTTATGGATCTTACCAGGCCTGGTCACAATTAGCTTAATACTGTTACTAGCAGCCAGTTTACTGCTCAAAGGCATCCAAAAACTCCAATTTTACAGTCGTGGCTGGTTTCATATTGCGCTATCTAATCTCCTAAAAGAACCAGGCCTGGTCAAAATACAATTGGTCTCAGTCGGTTTAGTGCTGTTTGTATTAATGCTAATGAGTTTTGTGCGCCAAGACCTGCTACAAAACTGGCAGGCTTCCTTGCCAGCAAATACACCGAACACTTTCATTATGAATATTCAGCCAGATCAAGCATCTGAAGTGCGTAAGATCCTGGCCAAGCAACAACTGTCACCTCCACTGGTACCAATGGCGCGTGGACGTTTAATCGCCATAAATCAACAGCCTCTTATCGCCAGTGAACAAAACAGTGATCGTGCTCGTAGAATGCTGGAGCGCGAAGCTAATATCGCCCTGCTAGATGAGATGCCTGAATACAATGTGATAATCGAAGAGATCGATAGAGATCGCTTAACGCTGCCGAGCGTTTCAGTAGAAGCAGGTATGGCTGAGCTATTTAATATTCAACTTGGGGATATCTTGAGTTTTAACTTTGCCGGACAAAGTTATGATTATCAGGTGAGCAGTTTTCGTAAAGTCGAATGGCAGAGTTTTCAACTGAATTTCTTTTTTATAGTGGAGCCCATAGCAGAGCGACCTTTAGCTTTCTCGTATATCAGTAACTTTCACCTGCCTGAGCTTGCCAAACAAAGTGAAACAGAGATAGAAAATCAATCTGAACTTGCAACCCAACTAACCCAGGAGTTCGCCAGGCAGACACCCGGTGTGCTCTTGATTGATGTTCGTCAAATTATGCAACAGATTACAGGCATAATGAACCAAGCTAGTTGGGCCGTCTCAGGACTTTATCTGTTTACCCTATTGGCCAGCATAGGTGTGTTATTCACGGCCACCCTAGCGAGCCAACAGAGCCGAATACAGAGCTGGATACTGTTAAGAACATTGGGCGCACAAAACAAAGAGATTATTAAAATTGGGTTAACCGAATTTGCATTATTGGGCGCCGTCGCCGGTATTTTAGCTGCGACCTTCGCACAAATTGCCAGTGGCCTTATTAGCCTCTACTTACTGGAAATAGAGATGAGCCTAGATCTAAATTTATGGATCTTCAGCCTGCTCAGTGGCATCACGCTATTACTCCTAACCGGGATTATCACCCAATATGGTTTCTTAAGAAAAAGTGCCCGAGCTCTTCGTTTATATTTGAGCGAGCAATAATAGGACTTTACCAAAAGAGGTTTACTCAACACCTTCTTCGATTACACTCATGACTCTGTAAAACAAGGATTAATTACCTCAATTTAAGGTTTAAACTGATTTTGTACCAACTCTTGTATGGCCCCTCTATTAATAGAAATAGTTGATTTGATCTTTAAAAAGTAATAAAATATTACTATTAATCATATTTAAGGGGGTTTAGTTATGAATAACACTGAATTAGAGAAGCAATTACAAAAGACTTGGAAAGCGCTTATCCAAGCTCATATAGAGCATAATGAAGTACTGGCCGGCTCACGATTAAAAGAAATTATTCTTTTAGAAATACAACAGAAAAATCAACGTCAATAATCTGGGCTTATTCTAAGCATCAGAAAATGGTCGCTTTCATTTTTGTGGATACTATTTATTAGAAGTAATATTAGAAAATGGCTTAGAGAAGGAGTTGAAGGTGTTCTGAGCAAAACACAAGTAAATAGTGGTCGGAGTGACAGGATTTGAACCTGCGACCACTTGACCCCCAGTCAAGTGCGCTACCAAGCTGCGCTACACCCCGAATAGATTTTAGTTAGCCGCTTTGAAACGGATAACGGCGCTTATTATAGCGCCGTTATGAGTTGAGATAAACTGTTTTTAAGAGCTTAAAGCCTAGAAACGACTTTTAATATACTGTCTGAACTGTAACAGTTCACCTTGCATGGTCTGCAATAGTTCAATGGCAGTTCTGTGCTCTTCTGGTAGAGCCCTATTCGTCAAATCGACAGCCCCTTTAGAGAGCCTGGCTTTTGCGCCTGGAATCGTAAAACCTTGATTGTGTAATAAAGACTTTATTTCTAATACCAACTCGACATCTACTCGCTGGTAGTAGCGACGGCCACTACGTTTGCTGGGTTCAAGCTGAGGAAATACCTGCTCCCAATAACGTAAAACATGTGACTTCAACTGACAAAGTGCAGCCACCTCACCAATGGTAAAGTACTTTTTGTCAGGCAACTCTACTTCAAGTTGCATTGTGGTATTCAGTTGATTCTTAGGCTTTGCCATAATTATCTATTTGCGCACGTAATTTTTGTCCAGGTTTAAATGTTACCACTCTTCTTGCAGAGATGGGAACATCTTCACCGGTTCTAGGGTTACGTCCAGGTCGTGAGGCTTTATCACGCAGTTCAAAGTTTCCAAACCCAGACAATTTAATCTGTTCTCCAGCCACCAGCACTTCACTCAGTTCGTCGAAGAATTGTTCAACAAGCTCTTTAGACTCTCTTTTATTAAAACCAAAAGTGTCTGATAAGTTCTGAGCAATGTCTGCTTTTGTTAAGGTCATTTGTCTTTCCTATTTGTAAATATCTAGTCAGTAATGTAATTTACTTTTTTATCTTAATTCGGCATTCACAGCTTGCTTTGCAGCTTTTAAAATATCTGCGACCAACGCTTCGACCTCTTCATCCTGAAGCGTTCGTTCACTATGTTGAATTTTGAGCGTTAAAGCGATACTTTTCTGGGCAGGGTCAACCCCTTGTCCACGGTAGATATCAAAGAGCTCAACGGCTTTAAGGATCTCTGACCTGACCGATACGACAGCATCAATCAAAGCTTGTGCGGGAAGGCTCTCATCGACAATAAAAGCCAAGTCTCGCTGCACTTCTGGGTATTTCGAAACGGCTTGTGCGGCAGGTATTTGCATATTCATTAATGCATCTTGGCGAATTTGGAATAAATAAACCGTACCGCTCACACCCATTGCTTTCACCAGGCGAGGATGTAGCTGTCCTATAACTCCAACCTCTTTGCCATCTTTAAGCATGCTCGCAGATTGTCCTGGATGTAATGCAGGATGATTGCAGGCTTCAAAACGAATATTGGCAAGTTGATGACTCATACGAATCAGGGTTTCTACATCCCCTTTAAGGTCGAAGAAATCAACATGACGTTCTGTTTCATCCCAACCAGAGGCCGCAATTTGACCCGTAATAATACCGCCCATCATGGGCACTTGAGTCGCCCCTGTTGGATCAGAATCATTTTTATAGAAGACCAGGCCTGTTTCAAAGACGCGAACGCGTGGTTGTTGACGATTTTGATTGTAAGCGACCGTTTGTAATAAACCAGGGAATAAACTGGTCCGCATGGCTTTCATATCATCTGAAATCGGATTCTGTAACAGCAGATAAGGTAACTCTGGTTCCAACAGTTTCTGCTTTGCTTCTTCAACAAAGCTATAGGTGATGATCTCGTTAAAACCGCGTTGTACAAGTGCTGTTTTTAAGGACATTAATGACTGAATATCTTCCGGTAGCTCATTCAATGTCATCGGTGCTAAGACAGGCGTTTCTGGAAGATTATTGTAACCAAAGATACGCCCGACTTCCTCTATCAAGTCCATTTCAATCGACATATCAAAACGGTAACTCGGAGCCGACATTATCCAGCCACCATCTGTCGCCACGATACCAAAACCTAATAACTCAAAAATCTCGACTATCTTACTGTCTTCTATTTCGACCCCTAAACGACTGACAATCGTAGCACGACGTAATTCGATCGTAACAGGTTTTGGTAAGTCGGCCTCTGAGAGAGTGCTATTAAAGGCCGTAATCTTTCCACCAGCGATCTCAGTAAATAGTTGTAATGCACGATTTAAAGCTTTCTCTGGCAATATTGGATCGACACCACGCTCAAAACGCATTGACGAATCGGTATGCAGACCATATTTACGAGCTTTACCCGTAATGGCCAAGCGTGAGAAATGTGCAGATTCAAAGAAAATAGCATTCGTTTCATCGCTCACTGAGGTCGATAACCCACCCATAACGCCCGCTAAAGCAATCGCACCTGACTCATCTGCAATGACTAAGGTATCTTCTTTAAGGGCTAATTCTTTGTCATCTAAAGTGGTGAGCTTTTCATCTGCTTTAGCGAAACGAACTTCAATCTGACCTTGAAGCTTAGCGAGATCAAAAGCGTGCATCGGTTGACCCAACTCCATCAACACATAGTTGGTGATATCAACCACAAGGCTCAATGGACGAAGTCCAGAGCGTTCAAGTTTTTGGACCATCCAACGTGGCGTTTTAGCCTGAGTATTAAAATCCGTCACGACACAGCCTAAATATTTTGGGCAGGCCTGGCTTTGGGAAACCTTAACCGCTTGTGGACAAGCAGTGGAACCCGCCATCTCTTTAATCTCGAATGGCTGTATTAAGGCGACACCACTAATGGCATGCACATCACGTGCAATTCCCTGCACACTGAAACAATCGGCACGGTTAGGGGTTAAATCGACCTCAATACTCATATCATTTAAATCGAGATATTCTCGAATATCCTGGCCAATCGGAGCATCTTGATCAAGCACTAGGAGTCCATCCACGCCATTGTCAGCCAGGCCGATCTCAGTTGCACCACACAACATTCCGTTTGATGCCACACCACGCAGTTTGGCTTTCTTAATCCTAAAGTCACCCGGCAAAACGGCACCAACTTTAGCGCAACAGGCTTTCATGCCGACCACGACATTTTTAGCACCACAAACAATCTGGACGGGCTCGGCTTCACCGACATCCACTTGAGTTATGTTTAACTTGTCCGCATCAGGATGTTTTTCGATGGATAGAACATGCCCCACCACAACATTGGTAAACTCACCCGCAACGGCCTCTACACCATCCACTTCTAGACCCGCTAGACTTAACTCTTCAGATAAAGTGGCTGTATTCCACTGAGGATTTGTCCACTCTCTTAACCAATTTTCACTAAATTTCATAATTCTTTGTCTCGTAAGCGTATTTCAGTAGGCCGGGTTTATTTAAACTGTTGTAAAAAACGTAAGTCGTTTTCAAAGAACTGGCGCAGGTCTTTAACGTTGTAACGTAACATCGCCAAACGCTCAACCCCCAACCCAAAAGCCAAACCAGTATATTCTTCTGGATTGATACCCACATTTTTTAAGACATTGGGATGCACCATGCCACAACCAAGAACTTCTATCCAACGCCCCTCACCAAACAAATTCGTCGCAATATCGACTTCTGCAGAAGGTTCTGTAAAGGGAAAATAGGAAGGTCTGAAACGTGTTTCAAGATTTTCATCTTCAAAGAATTGGCGTAAGAATTCAATTAACAGAGCACGTAACTGTGCAAAGCTGGCATTCTTTTCAATAATCAAACCTTCTATCTGGTGAAACATCGGGGTATGGGTTTGATCGGAGTCGCAGCGATAGACACGACCTGGTGCAATGACACGCAATGGAGGTTTTTTATTTTCCATAGTACGAATCTGCACACCCGAAGTATGGGTTCTTAAGACCGTATTCTCATTGATATAGAAGGTATCGTGCATCGCACGTGCTGGATGAGTTTCTGGAATATTTAAAGCTTCGAAGTTATGCCAATCATCTTCGATTTCTGGCCCAGTTTCAATATCAAAGCCGGCTTTTGAAAACAGGGTTTCAATTCGATTTAGGGTACGCGTCACAGGATGCAAGCTACCCACATGCACATCTCGCCCAGCTAAGGTTACATCGATGGTCTCTTCAGAGAGTTGTTTCGCTAATTTAGCATCGTCTAACTCTCTTTTCTTAGCATTGAGAATGCCTTGAACCATCTGCTTAGCTTCATTAATGATCTGCCCTGCTTTTGGGCGCTCTTCATTCGACAATTTACCCAACATTTTCATCATATTCGTCAGTTCACCTTTTTTACCAAGGTATTGAACACGAATGTCATCTAATTTAGCTAAATCAGTCACGGAATCAACCGCTTTCTGAACCTTCGAAATGATTGCTTGGAGTTGTTCTTGCATATTGTAAATGTCCCAAAAAGGATTTAATAAGTATTAAACATTGCACTACAAAACGTCGTAAAACAGCAGAGGCTGATTCGTAATGAGATCTTTAATCGTTATTTAACTAAGAAGATTGTTTTGAATAAAACTGGAATCTATAAAAAAAATAGGGGACCGAAGTCCCCTAAAGAAGAAGTGGTCTAGGTTACCCTAGCCCATTTTCTTTACGCTAATGCTGCTTTGGCTTTTTCAGCGAAAACAGTAAAAGCGGCTGCGTCATGTACAGCGATGTCTGCAAGAACCTTACGGTCAACAGCAATCTGAGCTAGGTTCAGACCGTTAATAAAACGACTATAAGTCATTCCATTCATACGTGCTGCAGCGTTGATACGTGCAATCCAAAGACGTCTAAACTGACGTTTCTTAGTACGACGATCGCGGTATGCATACTGACCCGCTTTGATAACGGCTTGCTTAGCAACGCGAAAAACTTTACTACGAGCGCCGTAATAACCTTTTGCTTGCTTTAATACTTTATTGTGTCTACGGCGTGCTACGACACCTCTTTTAACTCTTGCCATGTCTTAAATCTCCAATTAAGCGAACGGTAACATGCGGCGAACCATCGCTACATCGTGATCGTGAATCATACTTCCAGAACGAAGTTGACGTTTACGCTTAGTCGATTTCTTAGTCAAAATATGACGAAGATGAGATTGTTTACACTTGAAACGACCTGAGCCAGTTTTTGAGAAGCGCTTTTTAGCACTACTGTTTGTTTTCAACTTTGGCATTTAATTGAAACTCCGCATTTAAGTGGTCCCTTTTAAAAGGTCACTTGGTTTTTTAATAAGAGTGTAAAAACACACTCTACTTCGGAACAACGAACAGCACTGAAGGAGCTGCACCAGTAACCCCTACCTATTTACATAAGCAGGCGTCCCGACTGTTGTATTAAGCAAGGTTTAAAATCAAACCTTACTTTTTCTTTGTTGGGGCAACCATCATTTGCATTTGACGGCCTTCCATTTTCGGCATTTGTTCAACGATGGCAACATCTTGAATATCATCCCGAATACGTTCCAACATCTTCAATCCCAGTTCCTTATGTGTAATTTCGCGGCCACGGAACCAAATAGTTACCTTGACGCGATCTCCATTATTTAGGAATTTTACCAGGTTGCGTAGTTTTACCTGATAATCTCCCTCTTCAGTTCCTGGGCGAAACTTAACTTCTTTTAGCTGCACTTGCTTTTGCTTTTTCTTAGCATCGTGTTGCTTTTTCTGTTGCTGGTAAAGGTACTTACCATAATCCATGATTTTACAAACCGGTGGATTTGCTTTCGCGGTAATTTCTACCAAATCAAGACCCGCTTCCTGAGCGGCATCAAAAGCTTCTTGAATGGTGACGACGCCCAATGGCTCTCCGTCTGAAGCTACTAGGCGTACTTCGGGCGAAGTAATCGCACTATTAATTCTATCTTTTGGTGCTTCAGGTTGCTGTGGTCTTCCACGGCCTCTTCGAATTGCGATAGCAATATCCTCCAATTATTAAAAAATTTTGTTTTTTCTGTCTGTTAACGAGTGGTTTAGGCGCTTACTCTACCCAAATTACCAATATCTGTCGTAAACAAATCAACTAGCTCTGAAAATGTAAAGCTTCCTAGGTTATCACCCCCTCGAGCACGAACATTAACCGTACCGTTTTCCATCTCTTGATCACCAACGACTAAGATATATGGAACACGCTGCATAGTATGCTCACGAATTTTAAACCCAACCTTCTCATTTCTCAAGTCCGATTCGACTCTAAAGCCATGTTTTTTCAAATTTTTACTCATTTCGGCCACATATTCGTTGTGAACTTCCGAAATTGAGGCTATTACACATTGAGTTGGCGCTAACCAAGTTGGAAACTTACCTTCGTAATGCTCAATCAAAATGCCTACAAAACGCTCAAGTGAACCCAAAATTGCTCGGTGAATCATAACTGGATGATGCTTCTCGTTATCTTGACCGATATAGACTGCGTTTAACCGTTCTGCTTGCGTCATTGAGAAGTCTAATTGAATTGTGCCACACTGCCAAACTCGACCAATACAATCCTTCAGTTGAAACTCAATCTTAGGGCCATAGAAGGCACCTTCACCAGGCTGTAACACATAATCCAGATTGGCATCTTGCAGTGTCTCTTCTAACGCCGCCTCGGCCATATCCCAAACGTCATCAGCGCCTACACGTTGCTCTGGTCGAGTAGAGAATTTAATTGCGATCTTATCAAAACCAAAATCGGCATAGGTTTCGAACACTAAATCGATACAGGCTTGAACTTCGGCTTTAATCTGCTCTTCTGTACAGAAAATATGAGCATCATCTTGGGTGAAAGAGCGTACACGCATTAAACCATGCAGGGTCCCAGACGGTTCATTACGGTGAACCATCCCAAACTCTGCAATACGGATCGGTAAATCACGGTAGCTGTGCAGGTGGCGGTTATAAACTTGAATATGCCCAGGACAGTTCATTGGCTTGACAGCATAATCACGATTATCGGTTTCTGTGGTGAACATATTGTCTTTAAACTTATCCCAGTGACCTGATTTCTCCCATAAAGAGCGATCCATAATCAAAGGTGTACGAATCTCTTCATAGTCGTTTTGCACTAACTGGCCACGCATATACTCTTCTACGACACGGTACAAAGTCGTACCTTTCGGATGCCAGAAAGCCATCCCTGGAGAGACGTCTTCAAGATGAAATAAATCCAGTGTTTTACCTAATTTACGGTGATCACGTTTCTCGGCTTCTTCCATCATTAACAAGTACTCTTTAAGTGCTTGCTTATCAGGGAAAGCGACACCGTAAATACGCTGTAACATGGTGTTCTCAGAGTTACCACGCCAGTATGCACCCGCAACATGTGTTAGCTTAAGGGCCTTTACAAAGCCCATGTGTGGTAGATGTGGACCAACACACATATCGACATACTCTTCATGGAAGTAAAAACTAAATTCAGTCTCGTTAGGCAGATCACGGATCAACTCTAACTTATACGCTTCGCCCCGCGCTTCAAACATCGCCATGGCTTCTTCGCGTGACAACCTTTTTTTAATCACGGGGTACTTGGTTTTAGCCAAGGCCAACATACGTTTTTCGATTTGCTTTAAATCATCGGGCGTAAGCTTGTGCTCCATTTCAATATCGTAGTAAAAACCATTCTCGATAACGGGTCCAATCGCCATTTTGACATCAGGATACATCTGCTTTAGTGCATGCCCGAGCAAATGAGCGCATGAATGGCGCATAATATGCACACCGTCTTCATCACGCATCGTGACAAGCTCCAAGGAGGCATCCGCGCTAATGAGATCACATGCATCGACTAGGCAGCCATTCACTCGCCCAGCAACGGTCGCTCTTGCAAGCCCCTCTCCAATGCTTTCTGCAACTTGCATAACAGAAACAGCTTCGTCGAATTGCTTGATTGAACCGTCGGGTAACGTAATGATTGGCATGAATATCTATTCTCTTGAGATGTACATTTAAGATACAAAATTAAAATTTAGCTGTATATTTTAGCATCTTCTTATTTAAAGCTGAAATGATTAAAGAAAATAATTAATTTTAACCTTGGAATCACTTCCAGATAGAGTAATTTACAATGTAACCAAATCTAGTCACATTTAAAACTTGAACCGTTTAAAACAGTTTTAAGCCCCGACTCCACGTAATCCCCCATTTAAATTAAACGATTGAAAACCGAGCCACGCTCACAGAGCGACTAATTGACAAGCCCCACCTTTACCGTTTCATCATAAGCTGAGCGGATCATTTCATCATAGGAGTCCAGTGCAAGTTCAAAATAGTTCAATGCGGATAGAAGTTCAGAGGATGGCGTGACTTGATCTTCATCGGACAGATCAGCGATGCCATTATCAATACTCAGTCTAAAAACGGCTTGCTCTGCAAGATAGGTTAAATACGCATTCGCTTGAAAGTGAGAAGGGGCTTTTTCAGGTGAATGGTGATGTGCTACCCCCATAACAATTTCTTGCGGAAACTCCCACTTCTGCAACAGTCTCGCACTCATCACAGCATGTTGAGTTCCAAAGACAGTGACTTCAGAACGTGTTAGTTTTGAGATATCATAACCAGCCAATTTAATGACTCTTAAATACCCCTCTCGATCCTCAATCGCCAATAAGTAAATCCCGATATCACGCATGAGTCCACACAGGAATGCATCCCCTTCATTAAGCTGCATTTTTTTTGCCAACTTCTGCGCAATAAAGGCAGAGACTAAGGCATGCTTTAAAAAATGCGTTTCACTAAAGGGCGGCTTACGTTTAAACGACTCCTTAAAATTAATAGCATGCGCGATTAAACGGACATCTTTGAGCCCAACGCGACTCACCGCTTCAGCTAAATCTGAGACATGATTACCCGTCGTATATTTCGCGGTATTCACCATGCCAATCAAACCGGCAACGAGCCGAGGATCTTGAGCAATTAACTGAACAATCTCCTCTGCCTTTATATTTTCATTAGTCGATAACTCGCGCTCTAACTTTATAAGCGCATCCGGAAAATGCGGTAAATTTTCTAGAGAGTGTAAACGTTCTAAAATAACCTTACTCACATTAGGCTTATCAACCTCTTCAGACATTTTGCTCTCTCTTACTTCTCTTACTATCAACTCGTGAACTCATCTATTTTTTTAACCACTTTTAATTCTAAATTATTCTAATTTTGACACAAAAATACGGTAAAATCTTTCCGTTTTCCCAATTATAGTCATAAAATAAAAAACACTTGCCTAGGGGCGGCTTTAATTAGCCTGAGATTTCAGTAACTTGAAAACCCTATGAACCTGATCCAGATAATACTGGCGTAGGGACAGGCTAAATACATTCTGTTACATTTTTACTGGCATCTGATTCCAAATATAGAC
This sequence comes from Pseudomonadota bacterium, assembly GCA_051746325.1. Taxonomy (GTDB): domain Bacteria; phylum Pseudomonadota; class Gammaproteobacteria; order Thiomicrospirales; family Thiomicrospiraceae; genus Thiomicrorhabdus. The sequence goes on along the minus strand of JBNJEY010000018.1, from coordinate 5,956 downwards.
TGACCACACCTTAATGCATTCGCTTTTTGTATTCCTGTCCTTTTAAAACTTTTAAAAGGAAATTTTGTGAAACTTAAACCCATCACATTTGCTATTATTTCAGCACTGACAAGCTCTGCCGTTTATGCGGAAACATTAGAAGCCATTACTGTCAGTGCCGATTTTAGACCTGCCGAGCTTCAAGAAACTGCCAGCAGTGTTACGGTTATTACACCAGTAGAAATTCAAAAACGTTCAGCACAACACCTAGAAGACATCATCAACCTAGCACCTAATGTTAATTCTGCAGGCGGCTCTTCTCGTACAAATCACTTTCAGATTCGAGGGATTGGTGAACGTGGTCAATTCTCAACCCCATTAAACCCTTCTGTGGGCTTAACTATAGATGGCATTGACTATAGCCGCTCTGGTGCAGCTGGCACTTTATTTGATGTTAAACAAGTCGAAATTCTTCGAGGTCCTCAAGGTACTCGTTTTGGTGCCAATGCAATGGCTGGCATGATTAACATCGAGAGCAATGAGCCAACCAATCGGACTGAAGTCCATATTGAACAAACGGTAGGTAACTTTAACACAAGCACAACCGGCATTGCGGCTGGCGGCCCCATCATTAAAGACAAATTATTAGGTCGCATCTCCCTACATCAACACAATTCAGATGGCTATATGGAAAATGAATATCTAAATCGTGATGATACCCAAAACCAAGATGAGCTTACGGCAAAAGCGCAATTAAAATGGCTAGCAAGTGATGATTTAACCATTGATCTTAATCTTTTACACCTAGACATAGACAATGGATATGATGCTTTTAGCTTCGATAATGACTTTACCACCACAACGGACGAACCAGGAAAAGACACCTTAAAATCAGATGCTTTTGCCCTAAAAACGACTTGGGATATCAATCCAAAAATACGAATGGAAACGATATTAAGTCACTCAGATTCAGATTTGGCTTACACTTATGACGATGACTGGACATATGTCGGTGAATACGAGTATGGCTATTCTGGAACCGATCAATTTTTAAGAACACGTAAAAACGCTGCGGTTGACATGCGTTTCCTTTCTTCTGAGCAAGGGCGTATCTATAACAACACGACTGACTGGGTAGCAGGCGTTTACTATTCCTCTCAAGACGAGTCATTACACCGGATTTATAACAGTCCTGATTACCCAACGTACAATCAAGATTCCACATCACAATACAATACGACAAACTTAGCAACTTACGGACAGCTAGACCATCATTTGAATAGCAAAACTACCTTAATAACTGGCTTACGTGTTGAAAAATTTGAAGCAGAATACCGAAATTCTTATGGTTTTAATGAAAGAACCGATGAATTACTGTATGGCGGTAAGCTAGGGGTAAATTACCAAATCACACCTGAACACCTAAGCTACGCAAGCCTTTCTCGAGGCTATAAAGCAGGTGGTGTAAATGACGATTCAACACTTCCTGAAGATAAAGTGTCTTTTGATACCGAGTACCTATGGAACCTAGAAGCTGGATTGAATTCTTCATTCCTTAGTAACAACTTAAAAACTCGTGCAACGATTTTTTATGCTCAACGTAATGACCAGCAAGTAAATAGCTCTACACAACAAACTGACTCACCTTTGTACACTATTTACTATGACAATGCGGCTAAAGGAGAAAACTACGGCTTAGAAACAGAGTTGGATTGGATCGTTAACTCTCAGTGGCGCATCACATCCTCATTAGGTTTACTTAACTCAACGTTTACTGACTACACTTACATTGACCCTAATGACGACACCCAGACTGTTAACCTGAATGGTCGCGAGCAAGCCCATGCTCCTACCTATCAATACTCGCTTGGTGGTGAATACGCGTTTGCAGCTAATTGGATTGCTAGCGCGAATATTGAAGGTAAAGATGCGTTCTATTTCTCTAACAGTCATGATATTAAATCGACTGCTTACAATCTTGTCAACGCAAGCTTAGAATACATAGAAAAGGAATGGACAGTTACTTTATGGGCACGCAATTTAACGGATACTGAATATGATGTTCGTGGCTACTATTTTGGAATAGATCCAAGCTTGGACTATACCGACGCAACCTACACCCAAAAAGGTGCCCCAAGAACCGTTGGTTTAACAGTTGCATGGGACTACTAAGCTAAGTAAGATTAAGTGCTTTTAATGAAACAGAGCTTTTTAGCTCTGTTTTTTTATCTCTCATTTGAAAGTGGAAGGAATCATTATAAAAATCTCTGTTGAAATTAGTATGTACCCTTTAATTGAACAGTACCGCCCGCCTATCAATGCGTTTATTGAACGACTGGCGAACCATTCAGAACTGACTATCGAATATGGCAGAATGAGTACCTTTATTTTTGGGGAGTATAAACAGATCATGCCTTTACTGAAAGCAGAAATTGAAACCACATTGAAAGAAATACCAGAAAGCGTATTTATTATTAAGCTTTCAGGTGGTTGCTATTAATAGCACATTCAAAAAACGAGAATATAATTATGCCTAAAATAGAAGGGTATGAATCCCACGCCGAAGAGTATGAGCAGTGGTTTAATGAGCATCCCGCCATCTACCAAACTGAAATAAAAGCCATACAACAGCTTTTACCCTCAGGCAGAGGGATTGAAATAGGCGCAGGAAGTGGACTTTTTATGGCCCCACTGGGGATTGATACGGGGGTTGAACCTTCTGCGGCAATGCGTCAAATTGCCCAACAGCGCGGATTAACCTTAATTGATGGAGTGGCCGAGGCACTGCCTATTAAAGAGGCTCATTACGATTATGCGCTTTTTATTACCAGCACCTGTTTTTTAGACGACCCTGTTTTAGCGTATCAAGAAGCGGCTAGAGTGACTAAGCCAAAAAGCTCAATTATCATTGCTTTTCTGGAGAAAAACTCTCATTTGGGTCAAACTTATCAAACCCATAAAGATAAAAGCCCATTTTATTGCGACGCCACTTTTTATAGTTTTGAAGAAATTACATCCATGTTGGAGCAAGCCGGTTTTGGAAACTTTAAAAGTGTTCAAACTGTTCTTGATCCATCCAACCCCCAACCGGCTACCACTATTCTGCCGGGCCATGACCAAGGCGCTTTTATCGTCGTCAGAGCAGAAAAAAAGGAATCATTATGAAAGTTTCAATCGATATCAGCATGTACCCACTCGATGAGGACTACTGCCCCTCTATTTTAGAGTTCATCAACCGCATTGAGGCCAACCCAAAGCTAAAGGTCGAACGTAACAGTATGAGTACCCAAGTATTTGGTGACTATCGGACGGTAATGGCTGAAATCAGTGAGGAGATGCTCATTGCGCTTGAAAAATTGCCGACCACGGTTTTTGTACTCAAACTGATTGGGACAGATCGCTCTACAGCGAGAATCCATTACTGTGAATAATCCTGACACCCCACTGATGCAAATGGTTTGGCAGAGTTTTTTAGCGCTGTCAGGCTGGGAAGTGATTGGTACCATTCTAGGGATTACCTATGTGATTCTGGCGGCGAAAGAGTCCATTTGGTGCTGGCCTGCCGCTTTGGTAAGCACGTTGATCTATACCATACTGTTTTGGGAGGGCCAGCTGCCCATGCAGGCGTTGCTCAATATCTACTATATGGGTATGGCGATTTATGGATGGCAGTTATGGCGTACCAATAGTCAAACCAATGAGGTTCTGGTGATTTCAACCAGGCCTGGTCGTTTTCATATTGGCTTTATCGCAAGCGGTGTAATATTGACGGTAATAACCGCTTATTATTTAGAGCAGGTCATCGGCTCCAGACTGCCCTACTTGGATGCCTTTGTCACAGTATTCTCAGTGATGAACACCGTATTAATGGCTCGAAAAGTATTGGAAAGCTGGCTCTATTGGATTGTCATTAATTCGGCGGCGATTGCACTCTACTTCCAAACAGGTTTTTATGTCACCATTGTGATGTTTATGGTTTATCTGGTATTGACGATTTATGGCTATAAAAGTTGGCGCGCGCTTAAAATCCAAGCGCATACTGCGTAATCCAGACAGGCTTCTAGCTTATCAACTCCTAGGAAATCAAAGTGCTAACCTCTAAATAGATACAAATGGGTTGGTTATAAAAACCGGCCCGGGTGTGCCATCCAGCGCGCTAAGTCCGTCTCACCCAATACATTCATCACAAACAGTAATAAACGATAGACTTGCCGCACGGAGTCTAAATCTGGCATTGTGTGCGATTGCGTGTAGATAGCTTTAAATAAAGCCAATTGTTTCTCATTTAACAGATACTCAAGTAAGACCAACTCAAGCGCTCTTGGCCCCCAAACCATGGCATCTAAATCAATTAAACATAGGGCACCGGTATCGGTCACTAAAAACTGATCCCAGCGTAAGTCTGGCATAATAGGATGAAAAGCTTCAGTGTGAATATGCGCCAACTGTGCCAAAGCTTTATCCCATAATAGGAAATCGATAGACCGCATGCTCGCTGAATCCTGCAAGGTTTTAGACACCTGTTCTGCCCACCGCTCTGCCGGTAAATGCGGTGCAAATAAAGGGCCAAAAGAGGCTTGATTGTATTGATGCAAAGCGGCGATATGTCGGGCAAGTTGTTCGACATGGCCCTTCTCAACCGCATTGGGGTCAATGATTGCCCCGTCCACCCACGCCGTTAATAAAAAACCACTGTGTTTATCGTGACTTGCAGAAACCGCAGCCATTAAACGGGGAACCTCTAAAGGCGTCATCTCATTGACTTGCTGATAAACAGAGGTATATTGACCAATACTTTCCACAAAATCAAAAGCAAATAGCGCTTCCATCGTTTGCCAAAAAGATGAAGACTTTACATTACCAACTGCACAGACTTTTAAAACACACTTTAATTCTTGAAAAGAACATGACCAGGCCTGGTGGGTACTGTCGGCAAACAATCTAGCCAATAGACCAACAGAGTGGCACTCTTGGAGCATCTCACGGTGCACTGGTGCAATCTGACTGATTAAAGTTGTGGGGAATAAACGATTCATGGAAACAGATATTAACATGCTTTTTACAGACTTTATCGGCAAGAAAGCGCTTCATTTGGAATTTACATTTAAAAAAAGGCTTTTTTTGGATATAATCCCGTGGTTAAAAATTTAGGTTACGTTGCACTCGAATCAATCCAACGCCACCGTTTCACGCTATAAACGCTTAAAAAGACAGACAAGGACAATCATATGAACTTAGATCAAGCTCGATTTTTCATGGTAGAACAACAAATTCGTCCATGGGATGTTCTTGACCCAAAGATACTTGACCTATTCATGGACATACCGCGTCACCTTTTCGTCGAAGCGGGCAAGGAAGACCTTGCCTATAGCGATATTGAGTTGCCTATTGGGCACGCTCAGGCAATGATGTTTCCAAAAATTGAAGCTCGACTACTGCAAGCTTTAGACATAGATTCAGAAGACAGTGTCTTAGAGGTCGGGACTGGCAGTGGGTTTTTAACGGCATTGATCGCCACTCTTGCTAAAAACGTCACCAGTGTTGAGCTGTATAAAGATCTCCAAGCAATAGCCAAAACCCGTTTAACCGAATTTAATAATATAAGTTTTCAAATTGGGGATGCCAGTTCGGACTGGCCTGATGATCAAGAGTATGATGTGATTGTCTTAACCGGCTCAGTGGCCCAAATCCCACCGGCCTATAAAGAGAAGTTAAAACTCGGCGGTCGTTTAGGCGTAATTGCAGGACACTCTCCTGCCATGACTGCCCAGGTTTTAACCCGCATTAGCAATCAGGAGTGGGAAGTTGAAACCCTTTTTGAAACAGACTTAGCACCCTTGATTAATGCCGGTGAAACCGCTTCATTCAAGTTTTAATAATCCTCGCATACCTTCCTCTTAAATGGCCAGTCTCTGGTCATTTTGCTTAATTTGACTCCTAAAACTCCTCCTACTGCAGCCAAAATATTCAATTATTT
>JBNJEY010000017.1:0-18670 GCA_051746325.1 Pseudomonadota bacterium | reverse complement strand
GGCAAACTATCCCGAATGGTATTACCGTAGCTTTTCGAAGATAACCGTGGATCACAGAGCATCAAAACGCCCTTGTCAGTTACATCACGAATCAGACGTCCTGAGCCCTGCTTCATTGCCATGACCGCTTCCGGAAGTTGAAAATGCGCGAACCCATTCAAACCTTTTTCTTTTAAATAAGCCTCTCGTGCTTGGACAATCGGATCATCTGGTGGGGCAAATGGAATACGATCAATCATCACTAATTTTAAAGCATCCCCCTTTACATCGACACCTTCCCAAAAACTACTGGTCCCTAGCAATACGGCTTTATCTGACGTTTTAAAACGCTCTAATAGAGTCAATTTAGGCAAGTCACCTTGTACTAGTAAAGTGCCCTCCCAGTGCCTCTCCATTATCGCTCGAGCTTCTTGCATGGCTCGATGACTGGTAAACAGCATAAAAGCACAACCTTCACTGGCTTTTAAAAGTGGCCATGCGGCTCGTAAACAGACCTTAATATAGTCTTCACTTCGTGGTTCTGGTAATCCAATTGGGTGATAAATCACACCTTGTGTCTGATAATCAAAAGAGCTGTCCCAATGACTCGTTTGTGCCTCACTCAACCCTAACCGATTCGCAAAATAACTAAAATTATTGCGTACACTTAAGGTCGCAGAGGTAAATAACCAGCTCCCCCCGATCAACTCTCTTTGACGACTAAATGGATCTGCAACACTCAATGGCGTTAAGTTTAATTTAAAACGCGCTTGCGATGATTCTATCCAACGAATTTTATTCTCAGATTTACTGTTTAGCCACTCTTTAAATTGCGATTCAAAATCCTTGGCTCTTTTATAAACGGCGGTAATCTGCTTGCCGCGTTCCGCTACCGCTTTTAAATTTTCGACCAAAAAAGACAAGCTGTCTAGAAAACGTTTCATGACCAAATGAAAGGCTTTTTCAGATTCTAGCTGCTCCCAAGTCCAGCGTTTTTCCCACTTTCCGAGCGATTCATTGAGTAATTTTAGCTGTTCCGCCAAGTGATTGGCTTGATCAGAGATCGATTTAGACTCAGGTGACTCGATTTTCTGTGCCTGTTTAACGTCTCTGATCAATTCATCTAACTGACTTCGAGTGATTGAAAAGCCTAAAAACTGGGCGGCAATATCAGGTAACCGGTGTGCCTCATCAAAGATATAAACGTCTGCATTGGGTAATAACTCTCCAAAACCTTGTTCACGCAAAGAGAGATCAGCACAAAAAAGATGATGGTTTACAACTAAGACCTGCGCTTCTGAGGCTTGCTGCTTGACCTTAGGGTAAAAACAACCTGAATCGACGCTGCACTCCGCGGCCTGGCAGAACTCTAAACGTGCACAGACTTTTTTCCATATTGGGTCATCTTCAGCCACCTCATTGAGCTCTGCTCTATCGCCAAAAAGGCTTTTGTCTTGCACCCACTCATGAATTAAAGCTAGTTTTTTCCAATCTTCTCGGCTGTGCTGCTCCGCTGTTTCAGTAATTTCAAGGCGCTGTGGGCAAACATAGTTATCACGTCCCTTTAGAATTCTCGCCTTGCCTTTAATGCCGCAAGCTTTAAAAAGAATGGGAAGATCTTTTTGCACCAATTGTTCTTGCAGTGTTTTGGTCGCCGTCGAAACAATCACCATTTTACCTGATAATAAAGCGGGCACTAAATAGGCAAAGGTTTTTCCTGTACCAGTGCCGGCCTCAGCTAATAAAGTGCCTTCTTGCTCAATTAGCCGTTGAATTTCATACGCCATCTCAATTTGCTGCTGTCTTGGCTGGTAACCATCGACTAATTCAGAAAGCGCACCCGAACCCCCCATCACATTATCTACGGTTAAAAGAGAGGGTTTAGTGGCTTTAGGGGGGGAGGTGCTTTCAGGCATAATAAAAGGAGATCCGTTGAGAAAAATACTTGGAGGCATTATACGTGAATGAAACACAATATCCTGTATCAGAACCCAATATTAAACTTAAAAATCACTAAATATGCTTAAACAGGCGACTTTTTAACAATCTTGGCTAGACAGTTGATTTGGAAACCTTTATAATCCGCCACTTCAAATTTGAACTTAAGTCGAATTGGTTTTGAATATTCGGCCCTATAAATGGATATATCCTATGAAAATATTATCATCATTAAAATCAGCTAAAGCACGTCATAAAGATTGTCAAATCGTTAAGCGTCGTGGAAAAGTTTATGTTATCTGCAAAACAAATCCTAAATTTAAAGCGCGTCAGCGTTAATTTAGAGTTTTAGCAGTCACAAAAAAGGCGTCCTGATCAGGCGCCTTTTTTTATATCTATATTTTAGTAAAAAATTTAGGCTAATTCCTAAGTTCTTTTTTAATAAGATGTTCAACCTTGTAAATAGTTTCGACAATCAAATCGGTATCGACCTTACCAATAAAATAATCAGCCCCCATTGCCAAGACTTCTCGACTGTTATTATCACTTGTCATGGACGTATGAACAATAATAGGCATTTTTTGAGTATTAGGATTCGCACGCAACTCTCGAATTACGGTATGCCCTGAAGCAACAGGCATCTCTAAATCAGTGAATACCATTGAAATTTCTTGCAACGAATCAAGCCCTTCAATGTAATTAATCAACTGTCGACCATCATCAAACCCCTTAGACTTTAAACCAAGTTGGGTGAAAACCATCCCCATGTATTTTTGAATCGCTTTACTGTCTTCAGCAAATAAAATGGCTTTTTCCTTCATATCATGACTAAAAACATGACCCTCTTTGGCAACATCCTTAGCAGATGCGAAAATTTTCTCTGCAACAGCCGGCATCGCTTCAATTAATAGCTTTTCAATATCAAGGATAAAACATAAGGTTTCGCTGTTTTCTAGATAAGTATGGTTAACAATCTGATTTGAGTTAACGTCTACATTATAGTTACCAGCGGGATGAATATCAGACCAGTTTTTTTCTTCTACGCCATGGATAGAAGAGACACGTAAGCCGATAAAATTGCGACTAAAATCAGAAACGATAATAATGGATTTTTCACGCTCTTCTGCCGACATTTCAAACCCCATCCATTTAGGCAGATCAATGACAGGAAGATAAACGCCGCGCAGTTCAATCATCCCTTCCGTCAAAGGGTTTGTATCGGGCATAGGGGCAACGTTATAGGCTCGCGCTTCTAGAACTTCACGAACTTTAAAGACATTCATACCATAATAAGGCGGTTGTACGCCTTCTTGTGGAAACTGAACTTGAAAGATCATCAAACTCATCTGGTTATTTTTACTTAACTGTGCCGTTTTTTCAACCTGCTCTAAAGTAGTGCTCATCACTCTCGCCTTAACTCGTTATCTATCTAATGCGTAACATCATTAACCAAACCCATAAAGGGTTTATATAACGATTAATTTTAACCCAAAATAAATCCCTTAAGAAATAATCCATCAATGAAATAGTTTGACCAGGCCTGGTCAAACTAAATAATCAATCTGCATCTAATATCTGTTTAATCGGTTTAAAAGACTTTCTATAACCCGTTATAGTGCCAAACTCTTTAATGGCCGCCAAGTGTTTGACCGTAGGGTAACCTTTATGCTGATTAAACCCATATTGCGGATAACGCTCATGTAATTCTCGCATTTGTTGATCGCGATAAACTTTCGCTAGAATGGAGGCGGCACTTATTTCCATAATTTTATCATCACCTTTTATGACGGCTTCGCAACCGCAACTCAATTCTGGGCAACGGTTGCCATCAACATAGAGATAGGAGATCTTAGCATTCTTGTCCTGTAACTGTCTTACGGCACGGCGCATGGCGAGCATGGTTGCCTGTAAAATATTAATTTCATCTATTTCTTGAGGCGTCGCAACGGCAATTGCATATACAATTGCCTGTTCTTTTATAAGAATAGCCAAGGCTTCACGTTTCGCTTCTGAAAGCTTCTTTGAATCTCTCAATGGCAGAGCACACCCTGCAGGTAAAATGACCGCAGCCGCAACGACATCGCCAATAAGCGGGCCACGCCCTACTTCATCCACACCAACTGTTTCACCCGTAAGTGAACTGTACACACTCACCATCTCTTCAGTGAACAAGTTCGGCTGTTGATTAATGTGCATCGAGTTGCGCCCATTCAGTAATTGCATCCGCTGCTAGCTCAGAAGCATTTTGTTTAAGTGCCCTATATTGCAATTCAAAAGCCTCTATTTGCTTGCTTCTCAGCTTGTCATCTGCAATCAAACGTTCCATCTGGAGAGCTATTTTCTGTGGCGTTGCTTGATCTTGAATAAGCTCTGCAACCAGTGATTCATTCGCTAATATATTCGGCAAACCAATCCACTTTGTCGTGGCTAGACGTTTCATAATCCCATAAGAAAGTGGATGAACCTGAATCGCTAACACTAATGGCTTTTTCATTAATGCGGCTTCTAATGTCGCGGTGCCAGATGTCACTAACGCTTGATCGCACGCCTCAAGAACGATGCGCGACTGACCGTCAACCAACTTGATACTAACATTCGATCCGAATTGATCCACGGCTAGTTGAATACGCTGTCGCGCTCTCTTATTTACACATGGAATCACAAAAGTCATTTTCGGATAGGCCTTAGAAAGAATCTTTGCCGTTCGAACATAGATATCTGCCATACGCTCAATCTCGCTCATGCGCGAGCCAGGCAGGATCGCTGTAATAGAATCAATATCGTTTAAACCAAGGGTTTCTCTGGCTTGATGCGTGTTCGGCTTTTCGGGGAATTGATTGGCGAGAGGGTGACCAACAAACTTAACTGGAATGTGATATCGGTGATAGTAGTCAGGCTCAAACGGAAACAAAACCAGGACACCATCAACGGCGTATCGAACTTTTTCTAGCCGCTTTTCACGCCAGGCCCAAACAGAGGGGCCAACATAATGCACCGTCGTGATATTGTGTTTTTTAAGTTCGGACTCAACTTTAAAGTTAAAGTCTGGCGCATCAATGCCAATAAAGACATCTGGATTAAGGGCGAGTAGTTTTTGAATAAGAGATTTACGGATTTTAAGCAGCTCGAAAAGATGCTTTAAGACCTCGAAAAACCCCATTACAGAGAGCTTTTCCATCGGAAACCAGCTTTCAAAGCCCAAAGAGAGCATTTTAGGGCCGCCAATACCGATAAATCGCGCATTGGGATAACGCGCTTGCAAACTTAGCATAAGATCAGAACCAAGGGTGTCGCCAGAAGCCTCACCGGCAACCATAGCAATGGTCAGCTTGGCCTGAGAGTGTACAACAACTTTATCTAACAATACCGCGTTCCGAATTCTTAAGAAATTGATTTAGAGAGTCTAAGGTACCTAAATCATCGTTTAATAGTTCAAGTTCATGAAGCGCTTGTTCAAGTCGATTACCCGTACGGTACAGAACTCGATAGGCTTTCTTGACAAGATTGAGTTGGTCACGACTGAAACTACGACGTTTTAAACCTTCTAGATTAATCCCCCTTGGGCTGGCTAAATTTCCGGAAACCACCACAAAATTAGGAACATCTTGATTGATAACACTGCCCATACCACAAAAACTATGTTCTCCAATCTGGCAGAACTGGTGAACTAAAGTATAGCCTCCTAGAATCGCCCAGTCGTGAACAATGACATGACCTGCAAGTGCCGTTGCATTCGCTAAAATACAGTGATTACCGATAATACAATCATGGGCAATATGTACACCAGCCATCACCCAGTTATCATCACCAATAACCGTTTTACCAATATCCTGTATCGTGCCACGGTTAATGGTGACATTTTCCCTAAAGGTATTACCATTGCCAATAATCAATAGTGTAGGCTCACCATCATACTTTTTATCTTGAGGAGCCGCACCTATCGAACCAAATTGAAAAAAATGGTTATTTTCCCCAATCACTGCAGGCCCCTGGATAATAGCATGGGGTGCGACAGTACAACCCCTACCAATGGTGACATCCCCTTCAATGACGCAGTAAGCACCGATGGTAACATCCGCTGCAATATTAGCATTAGGATCAATAATAGCCGTAGAGTGAATCAAAATATCAGACCTTTCTCTCAGCACACATTAAATCGGCTGAGGCAATGACCTTACCATCAATCTTCGTGGTACAGGCAAACTTCCAAATACCTCGCTTATGACCTAAAGCAATGACTTCAAAGTCAAGACGATCACCCGGAATAGCCGGCTGTCTAAAACGACAATTATCGACCGCCGCCAAATAATAGAGTGAACTACCATCCGGCTTCTCGCCTTGACTACGGAACGCTAAAATCCCAGTACATTGGGCCATAGCTTCTATAATCATAACACCTGGCATAATTGGATTATCCGGAAAGTGGCCAGCAAACTGGGGTTCATTGAACGTGACATTTTTAAAGCCTTTTAGCATTTTACCAGATTCAAACTCAGTCACTCTGTCTACCAATAAAAAGGGATAGCGGTGCGGTAAATAATCAAAAATATCTTTAACTTCCATCATCTAGGTTTAATCCAGTTCTTATGTGACTTTATAATAATTTATAGTCTTGCGCTAAAATTTGCCAGACCACCCCATCTAATAAATATAAACAGTGTAAAAAACCAATTATATTTTAGAGAGTGCATCCAGCTGTTTTTGCAATTGTTTAATCTGTCTAGACATTTTATCTAAATTACGAGCTCTCACGCTGTTTTTCTGCCAATCCGATGCGGGTATTGCAGGAAAACCAGCGTAAGCGCCAGGCTTGTCAAAATTATGCGTAACACCTGCCTTGGCTAGAAAATGTATATTATCTGCAATCGTCAAGTGTCCTGCAAAACCAACTTGACCTGCGACAGTACAATGAGCGCCTAATGAAGTGCTACCTGAAAAACCAACTTGACCTGCAATTGCAGAGCCTTCACCAATTTTAACGTTATGCGCAATATGAACAAGATTATCGATAATGCAATTATCTGCAATCACTGTGTCATCTATGGCGCCACGATCGATACAGACATTATTGCCAATAGATACATTATTACCAATAATCACCCGTCCCACTTGTGGAATCTTAGTCCACCTACCTTGATGGTTGGCCCAGCCGAAACCATCACCACCGATAACAGCACCTGCTTCAATAATAACCCCATCACCCATAATACAATCATGACAAATGACAGCGTTTGAGCCAATACGACAATTTGCTCCAATCTGCACACCGCACTCGATAACAGCACCACTGCCAATCAAAGTGGATTGACCAATCACCACGCCCGCCTGCACAACGGCTTGTGACTTAATACAAGCCGTTTCGGCAATCACAGCCGTGCTATCGACGGTAGAGTCACTATGAATTCCAATCTCAATCGAGTTCGGATTCAGCATTTGGGCAACTAAAGCGTAAACATAATATGGATTTTCAACAATTAAGTGTGCTACAGCACAACTGTCGCGGTAGGTGGAGCTTAAAATCACAGCGCCTGCTTGAGTGTCTCGCAAGGAGGTAAGGTATTTTTTGTCATTCAAAAACGAGATATGGTTTGGCTGAGCGTGATCAAGACTCGCGACTTGCTGAATTTCTGTCTGCTCAGAACCCACGAAATCAACTTGAACACCAAGGGACTCAAGTTGATTTATGATATAACTTAATTGCACAGTGATGACTCGTTCTATTTATTGAATTCTGAACGTCGCTTGTTGTTGACTGTCTCTAGTTGCTTAAGCACATCTTCAGTCACGTCAATACGATTATTGGTGTAGGCGATTCCTTCATATAGAATTAAATCGAAACTTTGTTTAATACCAATCGCTTTAATGGCATCGTTGACAATACTTTGTAACTTTGCGAGCTCTTCATTTCGGCGTAAGTTCAGCAACTCTTGAACATCGTTTCGGCGACGCTGAATTTCTCTTGTTAGCATGCCTATTTCGCGTTCTTTAGTTATTTTTTGCGCTTCACTCATGACCGCTTTATTTTTTTGATAGGTAGACTGCTGCTTTTCAAGCTTACCTGCTAAACCTTTTAATTCAGCTTGCTGTGGTGCAAACTCATTTTTAAGCTGTGCATCCGCAATTTTAGCTTGTGGTGCTTTGTCTAAAAGCAGTGCAACATTGACAACCCCTAATTTAATCGGTGTTTCTGCCCAAGCATTCATCGTTAAAACTAACATTGCAACCGATAAATAAATTTTAAAAAGTTTTTGCATTAAAATCATCCGTTTTGTTCTTGAATTTTCTATTCATTATTATAAAAGCACTTTTCAGAATTGTACCCTAAAAAAAGTCTCTGGGGTAAAAACCCCCACGTTATTCACTTTTTAACAAGAGCTTAGAATCCAGCACCTAGACTGAATTGAAAGCTCTGTGTTTCATCTGTCGAAGTGTAACCAAGCGGTTGTGCAACACTAAAGCTTAATGGGCCAACGGGGGTTATCCAAGAAACCCCAATACCGGCTGCTGAACGTAACTCTCCCAGTTCAACATTTTCAGTCCCCGTGAATACATTACCAGCATCGACAAATAGACTGATTCTAATATTACTAGAATCTTCTATAAAAGGGACTGGGAGTAAAATTGCAGCCGTAGTGGCAACCTTTACATCCCCACCCTTAGGTCGATCGCTACCGTCCGTAGCTAAATCATAATTACCGCCCAAAGAGTTGGGTTCAAAACCACGTACTGAACCTATACCACCAGCATAAAAACGTTGATAGAAAGGCAGTCCTGTTAATTCTCCAAAACCGTCCCCATAAGCCAAAGCCCCTTTAAGCTTCAAACTCAAGTTCTTAGTTAACGGATAATACCAAGTCTCATCAGCATAGATTTTATAGTAAGAAACATCAGAAGAGCCTGGAACAACTGTTTCCATCGATAATCGGGTTTTTTGTCCCTTTGAAGGAAAGTAGAAAGCGTTCGTTGAGTTGTAATTCCAACCCATACTAAAAATAGCTGAGGCTGTGTCTTTACCATATAGATTTACATGATCATTGCAGACCACAAAAGTGTCTGAACAAACCAACTCTTGAGAATCCAGCTTTAACCCATAATTCAATGAATCGTATTCACTGAGCGGATAACCTAAAGAGGCTCTAACTCCCATATTATTAGTTGTATAGTCCGCAATATTTAATTCATCAGCATTGATTTCGCTTAGATAGAAACCGCCACCTAGGCTAACGCCATCATCGGTAAAATAAGGATTAGTAATCCCTATATCAGCGGTTTTTCGAGAGGCACTGGTCGCTAAACTCAAATCTAATTTATTACCGCTACCAATAAAGTTTCTCTCCGCTACGCCAAGATTAAAGCTGACCCCATCTAACTGGGAATAACCAACGCCGGCGGTAAAAGAACCAGTGGGCTGCTCTTCTACCTTAACAACCAAATCGACTTCATCAGCACTCACGCGCTTAGTTTCAACCTCGGCCGTTTTAAAGAAACCAAGGCGGTTTAAACGTGATTTAGATTGACGAACCTGCTTTAATGAATAGGGTGAACTTTCAAGCTGGCGCATTTCCCGGCGAATAACATGATCACGGGTTCGTGTATTGCCTTCTAGAACTACTCGACGAATGTAGACGCGGTTTTTAGGCTCGAATTTAAAATTAACAACAATTGTTTCGGTCTTTTTATCCAACTCAGTTTCTGGAGTGATCTCCGCAAATGCATACCCCTCCTCACTCAAACGATCTCGAATTCGGTTAACGGCTTCAACCACAGCACTTCTAGAAAAAACATCTTTTTCTTTGAAATTGAGTAGCTTATAGACTTCTTCCTCAGAAATAATTAGCTCACCGGATAGGTGGATTTCTGCAATGGTATATTGAGGACCTTCGGTAATATTAATAGTGGTAAAAACTTGAGTTTTATCTGCTGAAATACTGACCTGCGAGGAACGCACCTCAAATTCAGCATAACCGCGATCCATATAGTAAGATTTTAAGGTTTCAATATCGGCCTGAAATTTAGGCTTGGAATAAGCATCCCCTTCAGCCATTTGCATTTTAGACTTAAGACGCTCATCAGAATAAATATTATTACCGACTAAAGTAATACGACCAATACTGGCGGGCTCACCCTCTACAATTTTAATTTTTAAGGCAACGCGATTACGCGGCAACTCTTCACTGATAATTTCAACTTCAGCGGCATAATAGCCTTGATTTTGATAACGTCTTTTTAAGTCAATAATAACTCTATCTAAGTCAACCTGGCTATAGATACGGCCTTGTTTAATGCCTAGCCCGTCTAAAGCTTCGGTCAGTACTTCAGTTTCTATTAACTGGTTGCCTTCGATTTCAACCTCGGCGATTGAAGGACGCTCCACAACCTTAATAACCAGTGTGCCATTGTCTTTTTGATAGAGAGCAACATCTTTAAAAAATCCAGTCTTATACAGTCTCTGGATACTTTCTTGAGTCAATCGACTGTCCAGAAACTTGCCTTTTGAAATGGCAAGATAACTGTTAATGGTTTCAAGCCCGATACGATTCGCGCCTTCAACTTCGATTTTTTCAACTATAAATGCCTGTGCCAAACCAGGTAATAACATCAAACTAGCAACTGCGCTTGATAAAGCAGCTCTTTTAATTTTTTTCAATTTCATATCAACCATGAGACATTCTTACTACATCATTAAATAAAGCGACAAACATCAATCCAACAATTAAAACTAATCCAATTGTCTGACCCACTGCCATAACTTGCTCACTCACAGGTGAACCTTTTACCATTTCGACCAGGTAATATAACAAATGCCCCCCATCCAATACAGGAATTGGCAATAAATTTAACAAACCGATACTCAAACTAATTAAACCCAACAAACTTAGAAAGGAGATTAACCCGGTTTGCAAGGCTTTTCCCGAAAACTGAGCGATACTCAGGGGCCCTGACAGATTTTCTAAACTGACATCTCCAAAGAACATACGCTGCATCATAACCAGGCTGATACCGAACAGATCGACACTGCGTTGATAGCCATGTTTCAACGCCTCAACTGGACCATATTGAACGGTAGAAGTGTACTTTGCAATCATCTCCTGGGGTAGATCCACCCCGACCCCCATTCTACCGACGACATGACCATCTTGCAAAGTGACCTGGTCAAGTAATATCTCGACGTTAAATAGGGTGCCCTCTCTCTGATAGGAGACGTTTACAAGCTCACCAGGGTGTAACTGAACGACATCAACAAATGTAAGCCAATCGGAAACCGACTCGCCAGCAATCTCTAAAATAATATCCTTATGACGCAATCCTGCCCTATCCGCAGGACCACCAGAAACAATCTCGCCCACGACAACGGGGAATAAGGGTTGAAAAGGTTCAAACCCTAAGGTCCGCAACCAATCCTGCTTAGGGGTATTTAAATCCAAAGCACTGAGAGAGATCTCTGTTAGCTGTATACGTTGTTGCGAAGTGATATCTTCAATCGTCATATCAACAACTGTTTTTTCCATAACCAATGCCGACAAGAGGGTTTCATGAACCATTTGCCAACTTGAAACGGGTTGATTATCAACCGCTAAAACTGACCAGGCCTGGTTATCAAGGGAAGTTGACTTAGAAATCGATGCCGCCAATGGACTCTGCTCAGTCACTTGGCTAAAGATGGGCTTAGAGCCATTAATACCGATCATATAGATCACTGCAAAAACAAACCAAGCTAGCAATAAGTTGACGATGGGCCCTGCTGCAACCACGGCAAAACGTTTATAAACATTTTGCCGATTAAATGCTCTAGACAAGTCTTCTGCAGCAACGGGGCCCTCACGTTCATCAACAAACTTAACGAAACCACCCAGTGGAAACAGGCCTATCTTAAAACAGGTCTCTTTACCCTGTTTTTGATATAGCGTTTTACCAAAGCCGATGGAGAAGGTAACAACCTTGATATTAAACCAACGCGCGACTTGATAGTGTCCCCACTCATGTAAGCTAACAACCACTCCCATGACGACTATAAAACCGAGAATAGACCATAGAATGGTCATTAAATCACGCTCCCAAAATGCCAAGCTAGATAGAGTAGAGGCACTGCAATCAATAAGCTATCGATACGATCAAGCATGCCGCCGTGTCCGGGTAAAATTCGGCCACTGTCTTTTAAATTAACCTGGCGCTTAAGAACACTTTCAAATAAGTCGCCCAAAACGGAAAACATCGCTATCCCAGCTAAAATTGCTGCAAATATAACCATGGACACAGTTAACGGCGCTGAAACCAGCCAAAGTCCGCTCAGTGCGATTACAAATGCAAGGAGTACTCCACCCCAAACACCTTCCCAAGTTTTTCCAGGACTAACATGTACCGCCAACTTAGTTTTACCAAAACGCTTGCCACTAAAATAAGCCCCGGTATCAATGGCCCAAATAACAAATAGGCTCATCAATAAAATTTCGGACGAAAATTCCATTCTAAAACGCACCATGACCGTGGTGAAGAGCACAATCGACAAAACACCTGCAAACAGTACAAACCCCACGGAACCAGGGCCGACTTGACCTTGTGAGCGTTGGTAACCTATTACGACATAGATTAACAATAGACTTTCCAATAGCGTCAACAAAACAATATTTGTCACAGAGAGTAGTTCAATACCAATAAAACCGATAATAGTGGTAAACAGTGCAAACAGTAGTTTCTGCCAGGCCTGGTTGAGTCGTGCAAAACCAGCCCATTCCCAAGCGGCAATAAATCCCACACCGAGTATGACCCACTGCCAGAGCTCAGCCGTTGCTTTGAAAAGTGCCAAACTGGCTAATAGCGTCAATATGACGGCGGTAATCACCCTTTTTTTCAGCATTACTTCGCCACCTGTTCACTGGTTTTACCAAAACGACGTTCACGATGCGCAAAAGAGCCTACCGCTCTATCAAAGCTCGATTCATTGAATTCAGGCCAAAGCTCATCGGTAAAATAAAATTCTGCATAAGCCATTTGCCAAATCAAAAAATTACTAATACGTTGCTCGCCACCAGTACGGATTAATAGATCTACATCAGGCTGATCATTCAGTGAAATAAAATCACTGATATCAGACTCCGTCATCTGGGCAACACTGCTATCAGGGTGTGCTAATTGCCACTGTTGAACAGCTTGCACAATATCCCAACGCCCACCATAGTTTGCGGCAATCGTCAGAACAAGTCCGGTATTGTTTTTGGTGAGCGATTCCGCCAGTGTGATATGGGTTTGTAGCTCGTCACTGAACCCAGTACGGTCGCCAATAATGAGTAACCTGACATTATTTTCATTGAGCTTAGAGACCTCTTTTTGAAGTGCTTTTAAAAATAGGCCCATCAATTTATTCACTTCGTCCTGAGGACGTCGCCAGTTTTCAGTACTAAATGCAAATAAAGTTAAAGCCTTAACCCCCACAGTTGAACAATGGGCAACGAGGCGCTTAACTGAATTCAAGCCTTTTTGATGTCCGACAAAACGAGGTAAGAAACGTTTTTTAGCCCAGCGGCCATTGCCATCCATAATAATGGCGACATGTTGTGGCATATTTGTTTGAAGAATTTCTTTTGTCAAAACAAACCTTTAATGAGTTGGTGTAAAGTTCTGTTGAAATATATTAATACCGACAGAGCAAAACCTATTCAAATTTAGATCCAGGCGAGAGAGAATCTACAACGAAAAACGGTTCAAGAAGATATTCACCCTATGGGGTAAATCCGCTTGAACCGTTTTATTTAAGAGCCTATTAACCACATTCAAAACGGAGGCCTTATAAGATAAAACCCGTTAATTATGCCGTAATTGCGTACAAATAGCGATCTAAAGTTAAGCTCTCGTTCACGGACAACAAAATAGGATTAGAATTCTAATAAGCTCGCTTCTTTTTCGGCTAAAGCGGCATCTATTTTTTTAATAATACTGTCGGTAAATTTTTGGATTTTTTCTTCTGAATGACGCGCTTCATCTTCAGTAATCTCTTTATCTTTTAATAAAGTTTTAATATCACCATTTGCATCTCGACGAATATTACGAATCGCAACTCGACTATTTTCAGCTTCACTACGGGCGATCTTAATAAAATCTCGACGACGCTCTTCTGTCAATGAAGGCATCGGAATGCGGATAAGGTTACCCGTTGTCGCTGGATTAATCCCTAAATCAGAGGTCATAATCGCTTTTTCAACCTTAGCGACCATAGGTTGTTCCCACGGCTGTACCGTCAAAGTTCGCGAATCTTCTAGATTAATATTAGCTACTTGGCTAATAGGCACTTGCGAGCCGTAGTAATCAACGGTAATAGAATCCAAAATACTTGGATGGGCACGCCCGGTACGAATCTTTGCAAAATTGCTTTCTAAATTCTCAAAACTCTTCTGCATTCTTTCTTGTGCATCGGCACAAATTTCATTTAACATTTTTACTCTCCTGAGCTCACCAAGGTGCCTTCATCTTCACCTTGTACGATTCTAATGACCGCATTATCTTTGAACATATCAAATACACGAATTGGCATTGAATGATCGCGACACAATACGAAAGCAGTCATATCCATGACCTGTAAGTTTTTTTGAATGACTTCATTATAAGTCAATGTCTGGTAACGCGTTGCCGTTGGATCCTTAACAGGATCTGCACTATAGATACCATCTACTTTGGTCGCTTTAAGGACGATTTCGGCATCAATTTCAATGCCACGTAGAGCCGCAGCGGTGTCTGTTGTAAAGAAAGGGCTTCCTGTGCCCGCAGCAAATACCAATACTTCACCGTCCGCTAACTGCTTTTTAACGCTATTGGCATTAAAGCCGCTTGAAACGCCTTCAATTGACATGGCTGAAAATACTTGAGACTTCATCCCCTGGCTTTCAATCACGTCACGTAAAGCCAAGGCATTAATGACCGTTGCCATCATACCCATATGGTCACCAGTCGTTCGCTGAATACCCGAACCTTGAATCTGCGCTCCACGGAAAATATTTCCACCGCCGACAACAATACCGACTTCAACACCTAAATCACGCAACTCTTTTACTTGAGAAACGACCGATTTTAAGGTCGCTGCATCCAGACCAAAATCGCTTGACCCCATTAGGGCTTCACCACTAAATTTCAAAAGAATACGTTTATATTTAAGTGCCATCACTACCCATCCTCATATTTTATTACATAATCTCTTAAAATATTTTTTAAAAGCGCTTTGCAATAGAGAAAATCCATAACAAAAAACTTTTCTAAAATCCGGGCTTTACTTACAAAAAAGCCACAGCAAGCCTAACTTAAAAGCTAGGCCAAACTATGGCTTAAATCGGTCAATTAGAAATTAACCCGTTACTGCTTTAGCCGCTAGTGCGACTTCATCAGCAAAGTTAGTTTCTTCAATTTCAATCCCTGCACCGACTTCTAAACGGATAAAAGAGGTGACAGTTGCATTGTTTTCTTTTAAAAGTTGTTGAACGCTCACGTCAGGATTCTTAACAAATGCCTGGCCAAGTAACGTAATATCAGAAAGATACTTACGCATACGCCCTTCAATCATTTTCTCAATGATTTCCATCGGCTTACCAGACTCTTTCGCTTGCTCAATTTGAAAAGCACGCTCTTTGGCTAGTAACTCTTGATCCACGTCATCTGCAGAAATGGCTGCTGGATTACTCGCTGCAATATGCATAGCGATATCACGAGCCAATGCTTCATCTCCGCCCTCAAGTGCCACTACAACACCGATTTTCGTACCGTGTTGATATTGACCAATAATACCATTTGATTCCATTTTTTGGATTAAACGTATTGCCATATTCTCGCCGATACGCGCAACCATTTCACGACGAGTTGTATCAACGGTTTTACCAGAAGCCATTTCAAGATTCATAATGGTTTCAATATCAGTCGTATCATTTGCTAAAGCAAGTGCTGCGATTTCATTTGCGAATGCTTTGAATTCATCACCCATCGCCACAAAATCAGTTTCACAGTTTACTTCCGCAATCATCGCTGTTTTCTTATCATCAGACACGGCGATTGCAATGGTACCTTCCGATGCAACACGACCCGCTTTTTTATCTGCGCCGGCCATCCCCTTTTTACGAAGAAATTCAATTGCCGCTTCTAAATCACCGTCGACTTCAGACAACGCTTTTTTGCAGTCCATCATCCCTGCGCCAGTAAGATCACGCAGTTCTTTAACCATAGATGCTGTAATAGCCATTTTTATTCCTTATTCTCAATCGATTGCAAAACATGCCTGGTTCCCACCAGGCCTGGTCAATTACTTAGCCGCTTTTTCTTTAGCTTCTACGAAATCATCACCAGCAACCGCAGTTGTAATAGTCGCTTTACCTTCGATTACCGCGTCAGCAGCAGCAGTAAGATATAATGAGATTGCACGAATTGCATCATCGTTACCCGGGATAACATAATCAACACAACGTGGATCGTTGTTAGTATCTACAACACCGATTACTGGAATACCTAGGTTCTGTGCTTCTTTAATTGCAATTTTTTCATTACCCGTATCAACGATAAAAATTGCATCAGGCATAGCACGCATATCTTTGATACCACCTAAAGATAACTCTAACTTATTTTTTTCACGCGTTAGCGTTAACGCTTCTCTTTTCCCGATTTTATCGAAAGTGCCATCTTTTTCTTGTACTTCAAGTTCTTTCAAACGCTTAATAGACTGCTTGATTGTTTTGAAGTTAGTCAACATACCACCTAACCAACGGTAATCAACATAAGGCATGCCACAGCGCTTAGCTTCTTGAGAGACTAGCTCACGTGCGGCCTTTTTTGTACCTACAAATAAAATGCTACCTTTGTTCGCTGCAATTTTACCCATCATGTTTAACGCATCGTTAAGCATTGGTAGTGTTTTTTCTAGGTTGACGATATGAATCTTATTACGTGCTCCAAAGATGTACTCAGCCATCTTAGGATTCCAGTAACGAGTTTGGTGACCGAAATGTACACCGGCTTCTAGCATTTGACGCATGGTAACTTTTGCCATGATATTCTCCAATTTTGGGGTTAGGCCTCCGTTCACCCCATAAAACGAACCAAAAAGTCGATTTAAACAACCGATTTCCAGCACCCCGTTTTATGTGTCGGTAAACGTGTGGATTTTTTGTTAAAATTCCTCTCAACAGAGAGGCGCGGCATTTATACCATACCCCCGCCACATTCACAATTTTAATTGGGTAAAAACCTCAATTTTCAGCAAAAGATAATCAAAAATGTCAATAAAGATAAAAACCCCAGAAGAAATTCAAAAAATGCGTATTGCCGGTAAACTTGCCGCCGACGTACTCGAAATGATTGCTCCACACGTCGCAGTCGGCGTCACTACCGGTGAACTGAACCAAATCATGCATGACTATATGGTTAATGAACAGGGCACAGTTCCGGCCACCCTCAACTATCACGGCTTTCCTGCCTCAAGCTGTATATCGATCAATCAGGTGGTTTGTCACGGCATCCCAGATATTGATAAAAAACTTAAATCCGGTGATATTGTCAATATTGATATTACGGTTATAAAAAACGGCTATCACGGCGATACCAGTCGCATGTTTGAAATTGGCGAGGTTAAACCATTTGCGAGTCGATTATGTCAGGTTGCACATGAATGCCTCTGGCTTGGTATTGAACAGGTCAAGCCTGATGCCACACTCTATGACGTCGCGAAAGCCATCCAAACTCATGCTGAGGCAAACAACTACTCAGTGGTTAAAGAGTATTGTGGCCATGGTATTGGTGCCGAGTTTCACGAAGAACCTCAAGTACTGCATTATGCCGCTCCAGAACTGAAACAAATTATACTCAAACCGGGCATGGTTTTCACCATTGAACCGATGATTAATATGGGAAAATCAGGTGTTAAAGTGCTAGGCGATAACTGGACAGTTGTCACCAAAGACCGCAAACTCTCTGCACAATGGGAACATACCCTAATGGTCACTGAAACAGGTTACGAAATTTTCACCTTAAGAACCGATGAACAACCCGTACTGCCAAAGTAATTATAAGGGCCAAAAAACATCTTTTGGCCATAATATCTTCTTTAGGACGGATTGAAAACGCGTTCCAACCAGCCTAGAATGGCTTAATAAAGCATTACTAAACACCCCGTTCTGCCACTTTCAAAATACAAAGAGTTTATCGCATGAGTACTGAACTAAAAGTTGAATCAACTCCCCCCCAATTCTCTACAGCGTTACTCGATAAAACGGTTTCACATTTAGAGACCTTACAGCTAGGGCGGGGTGCGCTTAAACAGTTTCTAGATTATCAGTTTAAAAAGTATGAAGAAGGGGGTGCGGTTTCAGAACTTATTACCGAGCGCGCCTCTTTTATTGATCAATTCATTAAAAAAATATGGGCCGCCTACATTCCAGAAAACGTTGCCACTTTAATTGCTGTGGGCGGCTATGGACGTGGTCAACTCCACCCCTACTCTGATATTGACCTGTTAATCCTTTGTGAATCCTTGGACGAATACAAGGAACAGTTCTCGCAGTTCATAAGGATTCTGTGGGATCTTGGGTTTGATGTGGGGTCATCGGTCCGAACCATTAACGACTGTATTAGCGCAGGCTTAGAAGACATCACCACGGCCACTAATATTTTAGAATCTCGTTGGATTACAGGGGATTACCATGCATTTGAACGCTTGCAAAACATTTGGAGTCGAGAGGGTTTCTGGGAAACAAAAACATTCTTTCAGGGCAAAGTCGATGAGCAAAAA
>JBNJEY010000016.1:0-19035 GCA_051746325.1 Pseudomonadota bacterium | reverse complement strand
ATCGTCACGACGAGCGATATGAAGAAAATCATGAGGAGCGATACGGTGAGCATCATAATGAGCATCAGCCTATTGAAACAGACAATCAACCTAATCCGGAGAAAGACAATCGAGGCTTTCAGCAAAGAATGAAAGACCTATTTGGTTGGTAATTGACTTTCAATCACTCTAATCAATTATTAAAGTTTATAACCAGGCTGCGCCACGTACACCGCTGGCGTCGCCAAATCTGGGCGCCACTAAACGCGTATTAACTTGATCACTGAAGACCCATTGATCCCAAATTTTCGGAATATTCGTATATAAACTTTGGATATTCGACATGCCACCGCCCAAGACAATCACATCTGGATCAATCAGATTAATCACACTGGCCAAGCCTTTGGCTAACCAAATCGTATAATCGTGCATCAGTTGCTGAGCAATCTCGTCACCCTGTAAACTCAATGCCACAATCTCTTTTGCAGTTTTGACCCCGCCTGGTGGGTTTGTTAAATTCATTCGCTTTGAATAATGAGCCTGTAGAGCTGAACCGGAGAGGAAGGTTTCATTGCAGCCTTTTAGACCGCAGTAACAAGGCAGCTGATCTTGTTCCGCTTCTAACCATGGCAGAGGATTGTGTCCCCACTCCCCCCCGATGGCATTCATGCCATTGAGTATTTGACCCTTGACGACAATACCGCCGCCACAACCGGTGCCAATAATCACACCGAACACCACCTCAGAATCTTGTGCAGCACCCTCTATGGCTTCCGACAAGGCGAAACAGTTGGCATCATTGGCTAAAGAGATAGGTCGATCTAACCGTTGTTGTAAATCGGCCTGCAAATCTTGACCGATTAACCAGGTCGAGTTGGCATTTTTGATCCTACCCGTTTTATGGGAGATAGAACCCGGAATGCCTATGCCCACTAAACCCACTTGTAAAAGAGTCTCTTCAGCCTCTAATACTAGTTGGCTAAGCGCGTCCAGCGTAGCGGTATAATCGCCTTTCGGTGTCTCTATACGCTTTTGGTAGAGAACAGTGGCACTGCCATCAGCACGTGCTTTGGTAGAGGCATCAATAGCAATAATTTCAATTTTACTGCCACCCAAATCGATACCGAAACGAATCAGACTCATAACTTAATCAGACTCATAATCTAGGAAACTTTTAAGACCCTTAGGTTGTTTATGTAAATAAACGGTAAAGTCGTTTTCAAGATAATCTTCAACCAAAGTCACCTGAGTGGCAAAACTCTGACAGTACTCAACAATCTCTTGCGGATAAAAACTCTGTAAATCCGTTCGGGTTCTGTGCCAAGCAAAACGTCGATCTAATAGATTAAATGCCACCCCCAAACGACTGATATCATACATTTGACGAACCACCGACTTTGCATATTCACCCTGCTGATTGGCTAAACCTTCGACTTCGGTCTCAACCACCTCATTTAATGCTCCAGAGAGCATGACATAATCAAACTGTTCAGTTGCATAGTCAAAATCAGAAAGTTCCCCTTCAAACACCTTTAACTCAGGCGCCATGCCTTTCACGCCGCGAACCATATCTGGAGAGAGATCAATACCGGTATAGTCAGGAAATAGACTTTTCTTTGCCATATAAAAGTGTAAATCGGCAAAACCACAACCGACATCTAACAATGACCAGGCTTGGTCATCTGCTAATGGCTCCGATTTAAAAAAACTCTGAGGCAGTATTTGAATCAGTTTCTGAAAACGAATCTCTTGAGTCGCCTGGGTACTCCAAAACAGAGCTTGCGGTTGATAACCGTAATTTTCAATCGATAATCGATGTCGGTTTTGGATACGCAGGCGTTGAATTTCAGTCAGTTTAGAGTTCATAGGTCTTCATAAGCTGTTATTGAGCAGGTTTTGGCTGATTAAGGGTTTTAAGCCAAGCAATCTCTTGCTCACAAAAACCGGCCTGCTGACGCGCTTCGTAATTAAAAGGTCCGCGTAAGTCGCCATGATAGTAGTTTTCGATAATCTCTTGAAAGGTATTGAAAGGATTTAAATGTCGTCCTTCACAAAGATAACGGTACCAGCGTGTACCCACTTCAACATGCCCAATTTCATCCTGCAATAGAATTTTTAGGATTTCGACACCACGTTTGTCACCAATAGAGCGTAACTTTTGAATCATAGGTGGGGTCACATCTAAACCACGCGCTTCCAAGGTTCTTGGCACCAGAGCCATTCGCACCAACGGATCATGATCCGTTTCATAGGTGGTCATCCACAAACCATCATGCGCCACCATATCGCCATATTCATACCCTAAGTGAGAGAGGTGTTCACGAATCATTTGAAAATGATAAGACTCTTCGACCGCCACACCTAACCAGTCCAAGTAATATCTTTTAGGCATCTCCTGGAAACGATAGATCGCATCCAAAGCCAAGTTGATCGCATTAAATTCAATATGAGCGATTGAGTGCATTAAGGCCGCGTGACCTTCGGGTGAACCCAGGCGCCTTTTTGGTAGCTCTTTAGGAGAAACCAGTAAAGGTTTTTCGGGACGGCCTGGATCAGGTACACGATGAATCGCTTGTGTCGGAGTAAACTCAAACTGGTCATCCGCCCAATCGATCTGTAACTGGGCAAGTTTTGAGACTTTAAGCTCTAAATCCGCTTCCATTAAACACTCATAGACAGATTGAAAAATATTCTTACTTTGCTTCACTTGGACTCAACTTTTATCAACCTGACTATTATTTAATTATTCTGCTCTATTTTACGCTTTTCAAAAACAAAAAAACCGGTCTAGGACCGGTTTTTAAACTAAAAAAGACAACGTTATATTAACGGTAGTATGTCGCTTGCATGAAACGAACACCTTTGTAATTTTTAGTATCAATCGCATCGAAAAGTGCTGCCCACTTTTTACGATCTTCTGGAGTCATCACTGAAGAAGGATTAACACCCTTAGTTTTGTCGCCATATTTAGCTTCAATTTTAGTGAGTTCAGCCATGCAAGCTGCAACTTCTGTTTTTTGCTCAAATGCACGTGCTGCAGTCGAACCTTCTTTAACTGCAAGAGCAATCAGGTTTTCGCTATCAGCGATACACTGATCATAAGTTGTTGCTTCAGCTTGAACATTCATTGAAAGAGCTGCAATTGCAGAAATGAATAGCGCTTTAAGTGTTAAGTTTTTCATTTTAAAATAAACTCCGAAGTTTTAATTTGTTTCTTTAACTTCATAATTTTGACTGGTTTGATCTTAAATTGCAAGCCTAATCGAGTTAGAAAATAATGAAATGCTTATAAGCATTTTTTATACCCCAATTATTATCGCTAAGAGGGCTTACCTACCGCCCCGAAAAGTGCCTTCAGACCCCAGTAGAACAACAATAAAATAATGGCTAAATAACCCACTTGATAGGCGCCATGTAAACTCGCAAATAAAATCCAATCGGCAGAGTTTTTATCGATACCTAAAGGATAAAGGGCTTTGATATCGGCCATCCAAGGTGAGATCCAAAAACGTAATATCATTAATAAGCCCAAACTTAAGAGTAAACTTTTAACCAATTTTAGTCTCTTTTTGTAAAAAGCATAAAATCCAACCAATAAAAAAAGGCTGCCTAATACAATCAAACTAGCCTTATTAAACAGTAGTCCAGCAAGTTTTCCAGCTTGATTTTGTGACAATTCTGAAAACAAAATTGGGGTCACTAAATAGCCAATCGTCAACAATAGAGTGGCTAAACCCACTATCCATATTGAGGCTAGCTTTGCATAGGGCAATTTGGTATCACTATTTTTCAAAATTTGACTCCTAGAGCAGCTCTGCTCAACTGTTTGCTCGTGCAAAGCTCTCCTACTATAATTATTTTTTTCCCGAGTAATACTTGACGACTATCCTATATTAAAACAAAAATGCCTGCTTTAAAGCAGGCATTTTTATAAACTTGAGTGGGTTTAAAGTTTAAATATATTGAATTTTTATAATCTCATAATCAATATTGCCTTTAGGTGCAGCCACAATGACTTCATCTTCTTCTTGCTTACCAATTAAAGCACGCGCAATCGGCGAATTGACGGATATTTTATTGTGCTTAATATCCGCTTCATCATGCCCTACAATTTTGTAAGTTAACTCTTCATCAGTATCAATATTTAAAACCGTCACTGTTGCGCCAAAGATGACTTTACCCTTTGCATTTGGGGCTAACTTAATAACATCAATTACTTGAGCAAGGCTTAAAACCGCCTCAATTTTCTGAATGCGCCCTTCAATCAAACCTTGGTCTTCTCGAGCCGCATGGTACTCTGCATTCTCTTTCAAATCGCCGTGATCACGCGCCGTCGCAATGGCTTCGGTAATTCTTGGACGATCTTCTTTTTTAAGTTTTGTTAATTCTGTTTGCAGCGCATCAGCGCCTTCTTTTGTCATAGGATGCTTTTGCATAATCCCATTCCTTTATCTATTTTCTAAACCAAATTCGACAAGAGATCCAAAATAGCAAAATGCCAAACTCAATTAAAAGAGTTTGGCATTTTGACACAAACTGGATTTAGTGAATATCTTGTAAACAGGTTACAGGTTGATCATCTAAATAGTCCATTGCAGAAATCGTTGCGAAAGCACCAGCAATGGTCGTGGTATAGCACGTTTTATGCATCAAGGCTTCACGACGAATACTCGAAGAGTCCTGAATACTGACTGAACCGTCTGAGGTATTCACAATTAATGCAATTTCTTCATTGACGATTGAATCAACAATATTGGGACGACCTTCAGTCACCTTATTGACTATTTTACACGCCACACCGGCTTCCGTTAATGAAGATGCTGTGCCACGGGTTGCAACCACAGTAAAGCCTTTAGCAATCAATTGATTCGCTAGATCAATAACCTGTACTCGGTCTGCTTTACGCACACTCAAGAACACCGTTCCAGAGCGAGGTAAAACCGTACCAGCCGCTAACTGCGCTTTGGCATAAGCCTGTGCAAAGTTAACACCAATCCCCATAACTTCACCCGTCGACTTCATTTCTGGTCCAAGAATGGGATCCACTCCTAAGAACTTGATAAATGGGAACACCGCTTCTTTGACAAAGTAGTGAACGGGAGATATCTCTTTAGTAAAACCTTGAGCTTCAAGCTTTTGACCGACCATGCAGCGTGCCGCTATCATTGCCAAAGGTTGTCCAATCGCTTTAGAAACGAAAGGAACCGTACGTGACGCACGAGGGTTCACTTCTAATACATAGATTTCATCGCCTTTAACCGCGAACTGTGTATTCATTAAACCCACAACGCCTAAAGCAAATGCCATTTTGGTGACTTGGTCGCGAATACGATCTTGAATCTCTTCTGAAATACTATAGGGCGGCAAAGAACACGCTGAATCACCTGAGTGAATACCGGCTTGCTCGATATGCTCCATAATCCCACCAATCACAACCTGCTCACCATCACAAATCGCATCAACATCCAGCTCAATTGCATCATCCAAAAAACGATCCAACAATACAGGTGATTCGTGAGAAACATCAATGGCGGCTTGCATATAACGATTTAGATTCACTTCGTCATAGACGATTTCCATACCACGGCCACCCAAAACATAAGATGGACGAACCACTAACGGATAACCAATCTCTTTCGCTAAAGCGGCCGCTTCGTTGGCATTGGTTGCGATACGGTTAGGTGGCTGAAGCAGACCTAAGTCATTTAGAATTTTTTGGAAGCACTCACGATCTTCGGCCAAATCAATTGATTCAGGAGAGGTTCCGATAATGGGTACCCCAGCATCTTCTAATGCGACAGCAAGCTTTAAGGGGGTTTGACCACCGTACTGAACAATCACGCCCTTTGGCTTCTCAACTTCAACGATTTCAAGCACGTCTTCAAGTGTTAGTGGCTCAAAATAGAGTCTATCAGAGGTGTCGTAATCGGTCGAGACGGTTTCTGGATTACAGTTGACCATAATGGTTTCATAGCCATCTTCACGCATTGCCATGGCTGCGTGAACACAGCAGTAATCAAACTCAATTCCTTGACCAATACGGTTAGGCCCACCTCCCAAAATCATAATTTTATCGCGATTGGTCGGCATAGCCTCACACTCTTCATCATAGGTCGAATACATATAGGCCGTAGAGGTTTCAAACTCAGCGGCACACGTATCCACACGCTTAAAGACTGGACGAATATTTAAAGTGTGACGAAACTTGCGAACAAATGCAGCATCGGTATTGAGTAATTTCGCAAGACGGTTATCAGAAAAACCTTTACGCTTTAGATTTCGTAAGTAGGTCTCATCTAAAGCATCGAGACCACGTTGTTTAACGTCATCTTCTATATCGATTAAATCTTTAATTTGTGCGAGAAACCAAGGGTCAATTTTAGAACTTTCAAAGACGGCATCTAAATCCCAACCAGCACGGAATGCATCAGCGACATACCATAGGCGCTCAGCCCCTGGATTACGTAATTCTTGACGTAACTTATCCTTGATCTCTTTTTCTTCCATGGCAGCCAATGGCATGATTTCATCAAAACCAGACTTATCTGTTTCTAGACCACGTAAAGCTTTTTGAATAGATTCTTGGAAGTTACGCCCCATCGCCATCACTTCACCCACCGACTTCATCTGAGTGGATAAACGGTTTTGTGCCTGGGGGAATTTTTCAAATGTAAAACGGGGTACCTTCGTGACAACATAATCGATAGTGGGTTCAAAAGAGGCTGGGGTTGCACCATTGGTAATATCATTTGAAAGCTCATCTAGCGTATAACCGACCGCTAACTTCGCTGCGATTTTAGCAATCGGGAAACCGGTCGCTTTAGACGCTAGAGCCGATGAACGAGATACTCGAGGGTTCATCTCAATGATAATCATACGCCCCGTATTGGGCTCAATGGCGAACTGGACATTAGACCCACCTGTTTCAACCCCAATCTCACGCAACACTTCAATAGAAGCATTACGCATGATTTGATACTCTTTATCCGTTAAAGTTTGTGCCGGGGCAACGGTGATTGAATCTCCAGTGTGAACGCCCATCGGGTCCAAATTCTCGATTGAACAGATGATAATGCAGTTATCGTTTTTATCGCGAACCACTTCCATCTCATACTCTTTCCAACCTTCAATTGACTCTTCAATCAAGAGTTCGCTGGTCGGGGACATGTTTAAACCGAACTTACAGATCTGTTCAAATTCGTCTTTATTATATGCAATACCGCCACCAGAACCACCCAAGGTAAAGGAGGGACGAATCACCGTTGGGAAACCGACTTGTGCTTGAATTTCCCAAGCTTCTTCCAAATTGTGTGCCACGTCAGAGGTCGGCATATCTAAGCCGATCTTAGTCATCGCCTGACGGAAACGGTCACGATTTTCAGCTTTATCAATCGAATCAGCATTAGCACCGATTAGCTCAACCTTATATTTTTTTAGAATCCCTTTGGCATCTAAATCTAATGCACAATTCAGTGCTGTTTGCCCACCCATTGTCGGTAGAATCGCATCTGGGCGCTCTTTAGCAATAATGGTTTCAACCGTTTGCCATTCAATGGGCTCGACATAGGTAGCGTCAGCCATATCCGGGTCAGTCATAATGGTCGCGGGGTTAGAGTTGACGAGGATTACACGGTAACCCTCTTCTTTAAGCGCTTTACACGCCTGTACTCCAGAGTAATCGAATTCGCATGCTTGGCCAATAATAATAGGGCCAGCACCAATAATCATAATACTTTTTATATCACTTCTTTTTGGCATTCTATTTCCTACTATCCGTTATGTATTTTTAGCGGTTTCAATATTTTCGATAAACTGATCAAACAAAGGGGCAACATCATGTGGACCCGGGCTTGCTTCTGGATGCCCTTGAAAACTGAATGCTGACTTATCTGTACGAGAGATACCTTGTAATGTGCCATCAAATAATGATTTATGCGTTGCAATTAGATTTTCCGGCAGGGAATCACCATCCACCGCAAAACCATGGTTTTGCGCAGTAATCATAACCTTCTTGGTTTCTAAGTCTTGCACTGGATGGTTTGCACCATGATGACCAAATTTCATTTTAACGGTTTTCGCGCCACTGGCTAAAGCCAATAGCTGGTGCCCTAGGCAAATACCAAAGACAGGAATATCCGTTTTTAAGATTTCCTGAATAGCTGCAATCGCATAATCGCACGGCTCTGGATCCCCCGGCCCGTTCGATAAGAAGATACCATCAGGATTCATGGCCAAGACTACTGCGGCGGTTGTTTTTGCTGGTACAACCGTTAACTTACAACCACGATCTGCAATCATGCGCAGGATATTACGCTTAATACCATAATCGTAGGCCACCACGTGAAAGCCACTGTTCGCAGAACAATCCGAGTGACCTTTACCGAGCTCCCAAGAACCTTCTGTCCAAATATAGGTTTCAACCGTTGTTACTTCTTTCGCTAAATCTAATCCCTTTAGACCACTGAACGATTTTGCTTTAGCAACGGCGGCTTGGGCATCAATATTATCGCCTGCGACAATCACACCGGATTGAGCCCCTTTGCTTCGCAATAAACGCGTTAACTTACGGGTATCAATATCCGCAATGGCGACGACGCCCTGCTCTTTTAGATAATCCGGTAACGTTTTTTCAGCGCGGAAGTTACTCATACGAACAGGACAGTCTTTAATCACTAAACCCTGAGCCATAATGCGGGGAGATTCTTCATCCTCGGCATTCACACCAGTGTTGCCGATATGTGGATACGTTAAAGTAACAATTTGTTTGAAATACGAAGGGTCCGTTAAGATTTCTTGGTATCCCGTTAGCGAAGTGTTAAAGACGACCTCTCCAGTCGTCTCACCTTCCGCGCCTAATGAAACGCCCCAAAAAAGGGTTCCATCTTCTAAAGCCAGCAAAGCTTGTGTCATTGATTCATCCATCCAGGTTAGATAAAACTAAAAAAGCCTCTCTACGATTTCCTAGCAGCGCATACAAAAAAACGGAGCCAGCCCCCCGTTGAGGGCTCACTCCGTTTTTAAGTTTGCTAAATGACTTTAGTCATCTCTGCCAAATACTCCGTAAAAGCAACTTGTGCTTAATTTTAATCGCAATAATTCATTGGCAGAATTGTACTCGAATAGGCAAGTTTTGTCTATAACTAAAACCGTCTAAAAATGGCTATTTGATACGGTTTTTTTTGAGAAATGCATATAGCCAGGCCTAGTAAGTATTATTTATTTTGCGCCATTATCTTAGTCTAAAATAGACTAAAAAAAGAATACGCTTGACGATACTTTTTCAGTACTTTTATACAGTCCAATACAACCGACTTCATCACTTAAAGTCTTGCAAATATTCATGCTTTTATATTCAACGTTTTACCATACTGCATCACTTTATCTCATGCCATTTCTTTTGATGTGCACTGACGGAATACCGTTCGCACAAAATAGATTCAGACCAAGCAGTGATACCCGCTTTTAACATTAGATGTTCAACAAAATGACTTTTATCAGGCAACTGCGCCCAGACGGAGGGTAAAAAAGTTGCTCGACGCAGGCCATCAGAAATAATAAGACCATCCTCAAAGGGAACCAAGTTATCCAGTAACGCTTGTTGAGTCTGACAGTTCTCAATTACTTGCGGGGTTGATAAAATGGAATGCTCTA
Source organism: Pseudomonadota bacterium (assembly GCA_051746325.1). Lineage (GTDB taxonomy): Bacteria > Pseudomonadota > Gammaproteobacteria > Thiomicrospirales > Thiomicrospiraceae > Thiomicrorhabdus. Next base: position 9,405 of record JBNJEY010000016.1, on the reverse strand, counting down.
CCTCTAATCCAGCTAATTCATGCTCCGCTAAAGGAGCGAAACGGGGATCGTGAAAGGCGGCACTAAAAGCATTACCCGCAATATCTTCGATCAGTGTGCGATAGGCCTGCAAAGATCCAATACAGCCTCGCAAAGCCTCGTTATGATGTAAAGTCACGAAAGTCGCAGCTGGTCGACTAAATTCAACTGAATGGGCTGCAAAAAAGCTCGGATCTAACTTAAAAGATTCCCCCTGTAAACCCTTCTCAATACTCTGCTTTATGACCGAGAACAGTTCATCTCTTTGTTGCGTTGTTAGTCTCATTTGACCTCCTCATAAATGGCCCAGCTGCCATAACCGACCACCTGTTCTTTATCACCTACAGTGTCGCCTGAATTAAGCAGTCGCAATGCCTGAATATCGAAAGAGGGTGAATTTTCTAGGTTCAGTAAGCCTTGAATCCCTCTATAACCACAAGCTCTTGTGCCACTGAGTGACTGCCAGTTCCGCGAATTAATCAACTGTGCGGTTTGTAGATCTATCTTCTGAGCATCACTATAAGAGTGAAAATGACTCAAATCGCTACTGATAACGAAGTAGACATCCGAACGTGACCAAAGCTTGGATAACACCCTGCTCACCTCATTGACGGATACATCGCCATTCAATAAGGGTAGTACTTTTACATTAGGCAATATGCTCTTAATAAATGGCTGATGGACCTCTATACTATGCTCTGGTGCATTGGCTTCATCTGAAACAATCACACTCCCAAATTCAGCTAATAACTCATCCCTTAACTCAGTATCGACAGGCAAGTGTCCCAAAGGTGTCTCTAAAGCATCTGCACTGACGGTGGCAATACCTTTAAAGGCGTAGCGATGTGCAGGCCCCATAATCACCACGGTTTTAATCTCTTCCGATGGCGTGCCATCACTCGCCTGCCATAACTGATAACTTTCAAACGCCGCTTGCCCTGAAAAGAGATAACCCGCATGTGGCACAATTAGAGCTCTAGGTCGTTTATCGTCTATTGTTTTCCGACCGCTTGGCTTGGCAGTGACTGCATTAATGCGCCACTGCTCAAATAAATGGTGTATTTCAGATGCCGCACTCGGGTAAAAAGTACCTGCTACGGCCGTGGGTCTAATTAACATATTTTCACCCTATTCCTTGAATATTAGTAACTTAGCTCTATATATAGTCATATAGAATTAACTTTTCAAGGTAAGATAAAATGAAAAACATCGATTTAGCAGCGCCATCCGTTATTCCAGTAGAGCATTGGCATGACTTAGGAAATGGACTGATTCAATGTGACCTATGCCCGCGTGAATGTAAATTACATGAAAATCAGCGAGGCTTTTGTTTTGTGCGTGGTCGCAAAGAGAATCAAATGTGGCTGACCTCTTATGGTCGTTCCAGTGGGTTCTGTATTGATCCGGTTGAGAAAAAACCGTTGAACCACTTTTATCCTGGCTCGAGCGTATTGTCGTTTGGGACGGCTGGCTGTAATTTAGCCTGTAAATTTTGTCAAAACTGGGATATGTCTAAAGCCCGCGATATGGATCGACTTTTAGACCAGGCCTCGCCAGAAATGCTCGCTCTAGCCGCCAAAGAACACCAATGTATCTCTGTTGCCTATACCTACAATGATCCGGTTATTTTTCATGAATATGCGATTGATACCGCCAAAGCTTGCCGTGCATTAGGGATTAAAAATATCGCTGTGACGGCAGGCTATATTAGTGAAAAACCGCGTGAAGAATTTTTTAAAGCGATGGATGCCACCAATATCGATTTAAAGGCTTTTAGTGAAAAATTCTATCAAAAACTGACTGGCGCAAAATTGCAGCCAGTACTGGAAACCATTGAGTATGTGGCGCAAGAGACTGACACGTGGATGGAGCTGACCACTCTACTGATTCCAGGTGAAAATGACTCTGAAAGAGAGATTACAAAAATGGCTGAATGGATTATGACGCATTGCGGCGATTCGGTGCCACTACACTTTACCCAATATCACCCCGATTATCGAATGATGGACAACCCCAAAACACCGATAGCCACCTTAGAAAAAGCCCGGAAGATTGCCCTGCAGGCCGGTTTAAAATATGTTTACACTGGTAATGTACTCGACTTTGAAGGTCAAGCGACCTACTGTCCGAACTGTGGCGAATCGGTCATTGAACGTCAATATTACGCCATTAAAGGTTGGGCGCTTAAAAATGGCTGCTGTGCACATTGCCAAACGCCTATAGATGGTTTTTTTGAAGAACAACCAGGCCATTGGGGTAATCAGCGCCAGCCAATTCGTTTAAGCAATGACTAAGCCAGTGGTGTGTTAAGTGGGGAGTTAAATAAGAGCTTTAAATCCCTAATATTTTTAACGTGGTGTGCAATAAGGCTAGCGAACTCGAATCGAGGTGAAATAGTTTTTTTGCCAGTATTGATTATCTAAATTCGAAATGGTCACCCCTTTACTACTTGAGGCATGAATGAACTCGGACTCGCCAATATAAATTCCATTATGCAATGACTTGTAACCCGTTTTAAAGAAGACAATATCACCGACCTTTAAATCAGACTTGGCGACCTTTGATCCAGTTTTAAGTTGAGTATCGGTGGTGCGTGGCAACTTATAGCCTAATTGACTATAAAAAGTGTTCTGCACAAATGCCGAACAATCTACGCCATTACGTGATTGACCTCCATATTGGTAAGGCGTGCCTTTCCAAGCTTTATATTGGCTCAATAAATGGCCCTTAACCTTGGATAAGTTCGTTAAATCAACCGGACTTATTAACGGAGTCGGTTTTGCAGAGTGAGTCACAGAGCTCGGTGTGCTAGAGCAACTTGTTAAAAAGAAGATACTCAATATCAGCGAAAGCGTGTACGTTAATAAAACCTTAATCCACTCTAAACGCCTTAACGTTAGATTAAAAATTGTATTGAAGAGAGTGACATTAATAACTATCTGTTTTGACTTACTCATTGACGACTCCCCCCTCATTTACTTATTTCAAGTATAAGCCTGCTGGCCTTGTTAAAAGTGATTACAATGGCAATTTGGCTATTGATTGCATTTTAAATGGCATTCATCACAATAAAACCACATGACACTAGCATAACGCTTTAAGATAATCGGGTCTAAAATTAATTTTAAGAAAGATTTTTCAGCGCTTCGTGTCTTTTACTATAGTGATATAGTTAATCCTCATTATAAAACCCCATTATAAAATTTTATATGCAAATTTAAGCAGGACAATTTTATGCGACAGCCTACTTCAAAAATATCTAAATGGATTTTAGCGTTTTTACTGCCTTTAACCCTAAGCTTGCAAAGCTGTGCCAAGGAGCCTGAAATGCCAGAGCAAAACGATACCAATATTTCCCAAATGACAACCCACTCCATTGTACTCGGCATGGGCTGTTTCTGGGGGGCTGAAAAACGTTTGGCTGAAGTCAATGGTGTGGTCGATGTTGAAAGTGGCTATGCCGGTGGCGATAATCCAAATGCAGGTTATCAAGACGTACTTGGATTAGAGAGAGAGATCCAGACGGGGCGTTCAACTGCACGTAACCACTCTGAGGTCATTAAGGTCACCTATAACCCAGGCCTAGTGAGTTTAGAAAATATCTTAATAACCTTTTGGGAAAACCATAATCCAACTCAGGGCGACCGACAAGGCAATGATGTCGGAACCAACTATCGCAGCGTGATCTACTACCAAACCGATGAAGAGCGTGTTATTGCTGAAAAAACTAGAGATATTTATCAACCTGCCTTAACCAAAGCTGGTTTTCCTGCGATTACCACCGAGATAGCTCCACTTAAAAACTACATTCCTGCAGAAGAGTATCACCAGGATTATCTTAAAAAGAATCCCAATGGTTACTGCGGTTTGGGTGGAACTGGGGTGGCTTATCCAGGTTCTACAACGAAGCAACACCCTCAATTAGAAGCAAATGAGTTAAATAGGGATCGTCAACTGATTGTCTTTGAAGCCGAAGAGTGCCCATTTTGTGAAAAATTTAAAGACGACATTCTAAGCTCATGGAAGGCTGAGACACCCATTATTGCAACCTTAAACCCAAACCCACCCAAAGATTGGAAACTGGAAAAGGCACTGTTTGCAACCCCCACTATTGTGCTGTTTGAAAATGGCAAAGAGGTCTCTCGCTACACCGGTTATAATGGCGAAACCGCACGTTTTTGGAAATGGTTAGGTTTTCGACTATTGACTCCAGCACAGCGTGAGATTGCCTTTGAACAAGGCACAGAACGTGCATATACAGGGTCGCATTTAGATGAGACCAGGCCTGGCTACTTTGTCGATCCGGTCACGGGTGCTCGTCTCTTTAGAAGTGACACCAAGTTTAAGAGCAATAGCGGTTGGCCAAGCTTCTTTAACCCCATTGAGGGCGCGATTACCGAGCATGTCGACAATGCTCATGGTATGCAACGAACCGAAGTACGCAGTGCCAGTTCGGGTATTCATTTAGGCCACGTATTTAATGATGGCCCAGCCCCTACTTATAAACGCTATTGTATTAACGGCAGTGTCCTGAAATTTATTCCAGATGAAGCTACCAAATAAAACTCCTGCAGTTTCAAGCAAAAAAGGCGCTTTCAGAACCGCTCTGAAAGCGCCTTTTTTATAGATATTTTGACAGCAGTTTTGATTATTTAAAATATTTTAAGGCTCTACAGATGGACGTAATAGCTGGCTACTTCAAAACGCCCGTTATGTGATTTTAAGCGCGACAAAAAACGGTTTATCCTTAGGATTCTCGACAGAAGGCATCCATAAAAAAGGCGTGAGTAGTAAACTAAGCACGCCTTTCTTAACCATCAGTTTTTAGTAAAAGTTATCGCAGATTTAAAACATCCTGCATATCAAACAACCCTTGCTCTTTATTCGCTAACCAACGACATGAACGAGCGGCACCACTGGCAAAGGTCATACGACTTGAGGCTTTATGGGTGATTTCAACCCGCTCACCTTCGGTGGCAAACAAGACGGTGTGGTCACCGACAATATCGCCGGCACGCACCGTTGCAAAGCCGATGGTATTCGGATCACGAGCACCGGTAATTCCTTCACGGCCATAGACGGCACACTCTTTCAGATCACGACCTAAGGTTTGGGCTACGACCTCGCCCATTCTTAACGCTGTACCTGAGGGTGCATCGACCTTATGACGGTGATGGCCTTCGATGATTTCAATGTCGTAACCTTCGTTTAAAACTTCTGCGGCTTGCTTAAGTAGTTTAAGACAAAGATTAACACCCACACTGTAGTTTGCAGCAAAGATAATCGCAATTTTCTCAGCGGCTTTATCAATTGCCGCTAAACCGACTTCATCAAAACCCGTCGTGCCAATCACAATCTTTTTGTGATTGGCAACGCAAACAGCTAGATTATCAACCGTCACTTCAGGCGTGGTGAAATCAATCAATACATCAAAATCATCCACAACGGCTTCAAGTGAACCAACTATTTTTACACCCAGCTTACCCAGACCTGCTAACTCACCTGCATCGGCTCCTAACAGACTACTCTCGGGACGTTCAATGGTAGCCGCAACCGTTAACCCTTCGGTTTGATTGACCGCATCGATTAAGTTCTTTCCCATGCGGCCCGAAGCGCCAATAATTGCAACTCTCATTGTCGTAATTCCTTTGTAAAAACGTTAATTTGACTAACCTTGGTTCTTTGACACGGCCATTAGAGGCTTGTATTTAATTCCAAGGACCATCCTCTTTGTCTGGTTTTTTATCATCGTCACTGGTAAAAAACGATTTAACCGAATCGAAGAAACTATACTCTTTTGGACTGTGTTGTTTGTGGTGTTTACCTTTAAGGCTCTCATCAAGCTCTTCTAATAACTCTTTTTGACGCGCTGTTAACTTCACAGGTGTTTCAATATGTACTTCAACAATCATATCGCCAACCTGCGACGAACGAACCGATTTAACACCTTTATTTGCCAGCTTAAAACGTTGGCCCGATTGCGTCCCAGCAGGGACTTTTAGACTGGCTTTACCGCCTAATGTTGGCACATCGACACTACCGCCCAAGGCGGCTGTTGAGAAACTGATCGGCAGCTCACAAAAGAGCGTATTGCCATCGCGTTCAAAGATAGCGTGCCTTTTGATGCGCATACGAACATATAAGTCTCCGCGTGGCGCACCAGGCTCGCCCGCCTCGCCTTCGCCTTGTAGACGAATACGGTCACCATTGTCGACGCCTGCAGGAATTTTCACCGTTAGGGTTTTATGGCTGTGTGTATAGCCTTCACCACGACATTTTTTACAAGGCGTTTTAATGAGCTGACCTGTTCCATGACAAGTAGGGCAAGCACGATTTATCGCAAAGAATCCTTGCTGCATTCGAACTTGACCTGCACCATGGCAGGTTGGACACGTTTCAACGGCACTGCCTGGCTCGGCACCACTGCCATCACAAGCATCACACATATCTTTGGTTGGGATACGAATATCAACGCTGGTGCCCGAAACGGCATCTTCCAGAGAGACTTCTAGCTCATACTGCAGATCCGCGCCAGGTTGTGGGCCTCGTTGCCCCCCAAAACCACCACCGAACATGTCGCCAAAGATATCGCCAAAACCGCCTTCAAAGCCACCGAAACCACCGCTTCCGCCACCTTGACCATTTAAACCGGCATGACCAAATTGATCATAGGTCGCCCGTTTTTGCGAATCCGACAGAACTTCATAAGCCTCTGCGGCTTCTTTAAATTTATCTTCAGAAGCTTTATCATCTGGATTACGGTCAGGATGATATTTCATCGCCATTTTTCGGTAGGCTTTTTTAATTTCGCCTTCAGATGCAGTTTTACTAACCGCTAAAATTTCGTAATAACAGGGTTTGCTCATCGATCTCTCATATTTATCTAATTCTGGTTAACTAACATCAAAAACTTTTTAACCACCAAGTCACAACGACACGATGGTTTTAAATATTATTTTCGGATACAAGCTAACGTATTCTATTTTAAAAGCGCTTTAGACAAGTCAAAGGACTCGTTCAAAGAGGTTTGGCGTATTCTACATTAAGAATGGATTATCCTTAAATTAGAAATAGAAAAAGCACGAAGACTCAACTCTTTGAGCGCTCTCAAAAAGAGCGCAACAAAACTTAGTGTCTTCGTGCCTTTATGGCAAACGATTAAGAATTACTTTTTGTCGTCATTCACTTCTTCAAACTCTGCATCAACGATATCGTCATCTGCTTCGTTTGTTTCACCTTGCTGCTCTGCTTCTGAACCGCCTTCAGCTTGCTTAGCCTGTGCTTTTTGAGCAACCGACTGGCTTGCTTCGGCTAGTGTAGCAACGGCCGCATCAATCGCATCCTTGTCGTCACCTTTGATCGCGTCATTCACAGCTGTAATGGCCGTGTCAATCGCCTCTTTCTCAGCCGCATCAACAGAGTCACCAGCATCTTTGACCATCTTCTGAGTCGCATGCACCATCGCATCAGCTTGGTTACGTGCTTCGATCAGCACTTTCAGCTTGGCATCTTCTTCTGCGTGAGCTTCAGCATCTTTAACCATGGCTTCAACTTCTTCTGGCGTTAAACCTGAAGAGGCTTGGATTGTGATGTGCTGCTCTTTACCGGTCGACTTATCTTTAGCAGAGACATTTAGGATACCGTTAGCATCAATATCAAAAGTCACTTCGATTTGTGGCGTACCACGTGGTGCGGGTGCAATATCGTCTAGGTTAAATTGGCCTAGAGATTTATTAGCAGATGCTATTTCGCGTTCACCCTGAACCACGTGAATGGTCACGGCTGACTGATTGTCATCTGCAGTTGAGAAGACCTGTGATTTACGTGTCGGAATTGTTGTGTTTTTCTCAATCAACTTAGACATAACGCCACCCATTGTCTCAATCCCTAGAGAGAGAGGCGTAACATCTAATAGAAGAACGTCGTTTACATCACCAGAAAGTACACCACCTTGAATCGCGGCACCCATGGCGACGGCTTCGTCAGGGTTAACATCCTTACGAGGCTCTTTACCGAAGAACTCTTTAACCGCTGCTTGCACCATTGGGACACGTGTAGAACCACCGACCAAAATAACATCGTCAATTTGAGAAGCAGAAAGACCAGCATCTTTTAAGGCAATTTTACAAGGCTCAATCGAACGCTTCACTAGATCTTCAATCAAAGACTCAAACTTAGCACGCGTGATTTTCATATTTAAATGCTTAGGACCCGTTGCATCGGCTGTGACATAAGGCAAGTTAATATCTGTCTGCTCACGAGAAGAAAGTTCAATTTTCGCTTTCTCTGCCGCTTCACGAACACGTTGGAGCGCCAACTTGTCTAGCTTTAAGTTTACATTCTGATCTTTCATAAACTCTTCAGCGATGTACTCAACAATTACATTATCGAAATCTTCGCCCCCTAAGAATGTATCACCATTGGTAGACAATACTTCAACTTGCTTTTCGCCATCTAGGTTCGCCACTTCGATAATTGAAACATCAAATGTTCCACCACCTAAATCGTAAACCGCAATCACACTGTCTTTTACAACTTTATCCATACCGTATGCAAGTGCGGCAGCCGTTGGCTCGTTGATAATACGCTTAACTTCTAAACCTGCAATCTTACCAGCATCTTTAGTCGCTTGACGCTGTGCATCGTTAAAGTAGGCCGGTACGGTAATAACCGCTTCGGTCACTTCATGGCCAAGATAGTCTTCGGCTGTATTCTTCATTTTGATCAATGTTTTTGCAGAGACTTCTTGTGGCGATAATTTCTTGCCATTGACTTCAACCCAAGCATCACCATTATCTGCGGCAACGATGGCGTAAGGCACCATGTCTTTATCCTTAGCAACAATTTTATCATCTGCACGACGGCCGATTAAACGCTTAATTGCAAAGATTGTGTTTTCTGGGTTCGTCACAGCTTGACGCTTTGCAGAATCGCCAACTAATACTTCACCGTCTGCGGTGTAAGCCACGATAGAAGGTGTTGTACGTGCGCCTTCTGCGTTAGGAATGACTTTAACTTCTTTGCCTTCCATAATCGCGACACAAGAGTTCGTTGTTCCTAAATCGATACCAATAATTTTAGCCATCTTTATATTCTCCAAGAGTTTTTAATTATTTTAATGTTGCAAACTTTATAGGGCTGTTAATTTGCTTTTCAAGCCATATAGAGTTTTTTATGTTTTTTTATCTAATTCTTTACTGAGCCACTATGACTCGTGCAGCTCTTACCAGTCTTTCATTTAAGGTGTACCCTTTCTGAATGACATCAACCACTGTGTTTGACTCGTGATCTGGCGATGGAATCATCGTTAAAGCTTCATGCAGTTCAGGGTTAAACTTTTCACCTTTTGGATCAACACGTTCAACATTGAACTGACCTAAAACATCT
>JBNJEY010000015.1:0-19890 GCA_051746325.1 Pseudomonadota bacterium | reverse complement strand
CGTTTTATTGGGTATAATAGCTGAATTACGCTACTCACCATATGCCAGAGATACAAAGATTTACACTATGAATGCTATTGATTATTTTGAAAACCTGGAAAACACTGTTGCCATCGCTCTTGAAGAGGACATTAAATCTGGTGACTTAACCGCAGGCTTAATTCCAGAAGAGACCCAGGCAGAAGCCAATATTATCTGCCGTGAAAAAGCCGTTCTCTGTGGACGACCATGGTTCGATGAGGTCTTTCGACAAGTGGATCCAGATATTAAAATTGAGTGGATTTGCGAAGAGGGCGAACCCGTTGAAGCTGACCAGTGTTTATGCGTTATTAAAGGTTCCGCCAGAAATATTTTAACGGCTGAACGCACGGCTCTCAACTTTTTACAAACTCTGTCAGGCACGGCCACCATAACAGCGCAGTATGTTGCCCAACTGCAAGGCTCGCACACTCAGCTATTAGACACGCGCAAAACCCTGCCTGGCTTACGTCTTGCCCAAAAATATGCGGTGGCTTGCGGTGGCGGCACAAATCATCGAACGGGTCTGTTTGATGCGATCTTAATTAAAGAAAATCATATTATGGCAGCGGGAGGCATTCTTAAAGCGGTGAGCACGGCCAAAAAAATGCATCCCAATATCACCGTTGAAGTTGAAACCGAGAATTTAGATGAAGTGCAACAAGCTTTAGAGGCGGGTGCGGATATCATTATGCTTGATAACTTCTCGTTAGAGATGATCTCTCAGGCCGTTGAACTCGTAAATCGCAAAGCCAAGCTTGAAGTCTCCGGTAATGTCGAATTGTCACACTTGCCGCAACTCATAAAAACCCAGGTGGATTTTATTTCTACCGGTGCGATAACCAAACACCTTCAAGCGATTGACCTTTCTATGCGCTTTAGTATGTCAACCGACTCAGTGGAGCGCTAATCGTGGGTGAACATATTCTACTGCATATCGTTTTACTGCTGAGCATTGCGGTGGTCACTGTATCGCTTTCTAGACGCTTGCACTTTCCACCGATTCTGGGTTATATCATCGTTGGTATTATTGTCGGGCCCAGTGGTTTTGCTTGGATTCAAAACGAAGAGAATATCTCCCTATTAGCTGAATTCGGCATAGTCTTTTTACTGTTTGCGATTGGTTTAGAATTTTCTCTATCGCAAATGATCGCGATGCGTAAGCAAGTATTTGGACTGGGCACTGCACAAATGCTGACCACTGGCAGTGTGGTCTATCTGATTGGCTGGTTAGCAGGCTTAGACACCAATACCAATATCGTCATTGCAGGCGCATTCGCCCTCTCCTCGACGGCAATTGTCATTAAACAGCTGACTGAGCAGTCTGAGATTCACTCTCGACATGGCCGGGCGACGGTCGGCATTTTAATCTTTCAAGATATTATGGCGATCCCTTTACTGATTTTAATTCCCGCATTAGCAATGAGCCAAGGGAGTGAAAATGCGCTCGCAATTTCCCTGGGTATTTCATTTCTAAAAGGGATTTTAGTCGTTGTCATTATGCACCTGATTGGCCGCTATCTACTGCGCCCTCTTTTTCATGAAGTTGCCTCAGCTAAATCTCAAGAGTTATTTACTTTAACCGTATTAACCGTGGCCTTAGGTGCGGCCGCCTTTACCGAAGAGATGGGGCTTTCAATGACCCTCGGCGCATTTCTGGCCGGCATGATGCTCAGCGAAACCGAATATCGCCATCAAATAGAGTCGGATATTCGCCCGTTTCAAGATATCCTATTAGGTCTATTCTTTGTCACGGTCGGCATGCTCATTTCACTGGATGTGCTAGTGAAACACTTCTGGCTAGTGCTACTCATTACCTTGGCAATTTTTGTTATTAAGGGGGTTATCATCTACTTTTTATCCCGTTTATTTAATAAAACGCCGGGGGTATCTGCGCGTATCTCCCTCTCCCTTTCTCAAGTGGGTGAGTTTGGCTTAGTATTGATCACATTGGCTTTTACCTACAGCTTACTGCCCCTAGAAACCGGGAACATTCTCCTCACCGCGGCTGTACTGAGCATGTCGATGGCGCCTTTTTTAGTGAAGTTCAACGGTAAAATTGCCAAAGCACTCCATAAAACTAGCTACAAAGAGAACCATAGTGAAATTGAACAGACCATCACCGCTGACAATCAGTTAATTTCCAATCATGTCATCTTATGTGGATTTGGGCGCGTGGGACAAACGGTTAGTCGCTTCTTGCGCAGTTCAAACCAGCCTTTTGTCGGTTTAGATATGGATATTTTACGTGTTACTGAGGCGCGTGCGGCGGGTGAAAATGTATTTTACGGCGATGCTTCAAAACATAATATTTTGCACGCAGCCGCGATTGAGCGCGCTAAAATTGTCATTATCACCTTCAGTGATTTTCATTCCACCATTAAGACCCTAAAGGCGATTAGACAACATTATCCTGACATTCCAATACTGGTCAGAACCATCGATGATCAACACCTTAACGAGCTGACGGCCGCAGGTGCCAACGAGGTGGTACCAGACACGTTCGAGTCGAGCATTATGCTAGCCTCCCACCTACTGTTAATGATTGGTAAGCCGCCAAGACAAGTTCTAAAACAGACACGTGAGGCACGTAAGGATCGTTATCGTCTATTAGAGAATTTCTATCCTGGTGAAGACATGAGTCAACACAAGGAACATCAGATTATGAAGAGCCTCCATACTATCATCCTCGATGAGTCCGCCTATGCGGTCGGCAAGCAACTGAAAGAAATTCCGTTAGCGGATCTTAATATTCAAGTTGAAGCGATTAAACGTGGCAATGTTAGAGGGGAACACCCGACCGGGGACACCTTACTGAAAGAGCTTGATCATGTGGTGATTAGTGGGCTGCCTGAAGACATTGAAAAATCTGATAACTACTTTAAAATCGGTAAGTTAGCGTAACTTCTGGAAATATTTTATAGGTATTCTAAAAGACCGGCCATATCAGCTGTTTTGACTGGGTTCTATCCAGATCAAACAGGCCATTCTGCCCGTCTTACCTGAGCGTCTGTAGGAGAAAAAATCCTCGGTTTGTGCAAAAGAGCACAAGTCGCCGCCATATATTTGAGAAACCCCCAAGTCATTCAACTGCTTTCTGACCAGGCCTGGTAGGTCTGCCAGATACTTTTCTGGTGTTGATTCCGACGATGCTCCAAGTGGTCTCTTAGCGTGAAAATAACGTGAATTATCCGCATTTTGATCCACAAAGGCATTATAGACATCCTGTCCAACTTCAAAGTATTGCATACTGATTGCCGGGCCAATCCAGGCCATCAACTGCTCGGGGCTACGCTTGATTTCCGCAGGAAAGCTTTGAATTGTTTTGCGCACAATCCCTTTCGCCAACCCTTTCCAGCCGGCGTGTATTGCAGAAACAATCGTACCTGCTTGATTGGTGATTAAAATTGGCACGCAGTCGGCTGTCATCACGACTGAGACCAGACCTGGGCATTGTGTCCAAGATGCATCTGCAACAGGGGGAGTATATGGAAGCGATTGAGAAATTTGAGTATTAAGTTCGGATTGGCTCAGCTGTAACGCAATGTCTGTGTGCTGCTGATCTAACCAGAGAGGTTCGGATGGCAGAGATGCGTGGTCAAAAAGTTGCTGACGATTAGCCTCCACCCTCTCCAGAACATCGCCCACATGCGTAGCAAGATTGAAAGAATCAAAAGGGGATTGGCTTATACCGCCCTGGCGAGTGGTATAAAGGGATTTGATAGTGCGCGGCACTGGCCAGTCAGGTCTGATAAACATATTGATAATTTTTCATCCTACACTGGCGAATGCTTAAATTTTTGAATTACTCAGGAATGTCTTCATCGGTCACATAAGCGACTTCGACGCCATAATCATAATCAAAACCATCATTGCCATGCATTCTAGATTCATAGACGTCAACGTCTTCACGCAATACATCAATCAACTCAAATAGATCGTCTGGCATTTCAGCCTTCCATTTCATTTTTTTGCCGCTCACCGGATGGGTAAAACTTAAAGCACCGGCATGTAACGCCTGACGTTTAAAACCTCGTAGAAATGTGACGAACTCTTCAATCATTTTTTTAGGGATTCTAAAGCGTTTACCGTAAGTCTGATCACCGACTAATGGAAACCCTAAAGAGGCCATATGCACACGAATTTGATGAGTTCGACCGGTTTCAAGCTTAACGCGAATACGCGTGTACTCTCTAAAGCGCTCCAACACTCGGTAATGTGAAACCGCCTCTTTGCCACCAAAGGATCTGATAGCCATTTTGGTTCGGTCTTTCGCGCTACGACCAATTGGCGCATCGATGGTACCGCCTACTTTCATCTGCCCAACCACCACGGCATCGTAGATACGCTCGACATCATGGCGTTGTAACTGATCGACTAAATTCGTTTGCGCAGGGATGGTTTTAGCGACAACCATTAATCCGGAGGTATCTTTATCCAATCGGTGAACAATCCCTGCGCGGGGAACGTCACGCAGCTTTGGATTATAGTAAAGCAGTGCATTCATCAGGGTCTTATCAGGATTACCTGCACCGGGATGAACGACTAAACCGACCGGTTTATTAATGATCATTACAGCATCATCTTCATAGACAATATCCAATGGAATATCTTGAGCAATGGCATTCAAATCGGTGTTTATTTCAACCATTAGTTCAACCTCTTCGCCACCTAAAACGGGCTGTTTAGGTTTGGTCCAGGGCTTGCCATTCACCTTAACATTGCCATCTTTAATCCACTGCTGAATTCGACTTCTAGAGTACTCAGGGAAAAGAGGCACAATCGCAATATCTAAACGCTCACCAAGGGCACTGTGGGGAATCGTTGCTGTTAATAGTTCTTTATTCAATTTATAGCCTTGCTCTCTTTTACGCTGACCGATTATTAAATGGCTAAAATGCGCATTTTATATAATGGAGAGGTGATTTGATAATATTTAAGTATGATACAATCAGTATCAATTTTATTAACGCCTATTGTACCTAAAAATATGAAAAAAACGCTGCTATCCACTCTGTTACTTGCAACCTTCGCATTACAAGGCTGTTCTACCCTCTCTAATTTGATTGAAAAGCCAGATTCTGAAAAATCTGTTGTCGAATTTTATGAGGCTGCTACTGAAGCTTTTCAAGAGGGTCAATGGGACACTGCGATTCAAAGCTATGAAAAGCTTAAATCTTTTTACCCTTATGGCGCCTATGCTGAACAATCCTATACCGAATTAGCTTATGCCTATTATCGTTATGATGAGCCAGAATCAGCGATTCGTGAATTAGAAGAGTTTATTCGTCTCTTTCCCAAACATCCAGAGCTAGCCTATTCATATTATTTAAGAGCACTTGCTGCCGATTCAATCAATCGTAGCTGGTTAGATAACTTTCTGACCGACCCTGCTTCTCGTGATCGTAAGTCAACCTTAAGAGCCTATCGCTATTACGGCGAACTACTTAACAAGTTCCCTGACAGCCGTTATTCACCAGCGGCCCGTAAGCGTTTAATTATCTTACGTAACCAAATGGCGCGTCACGAACTTCAGGTGGCACAATATTACTTCAATAAACAGGCCTATTTAGCAGCGGCTAATCGAGCTAAACACATTATTGAAAACTATCCTAGAGCCGCTGTGACATTGGAGTCACTCGCCATGCTAGAGCAAGCCTATGAAAAACTTGGAATGAGTGAAAATCTAGCCGATGTTAAACGCGTCTATGAATTGAACCGTGACATGGAGTTGACAGATGCCACGCCTGAAGAAGAAGGCAGCATACCAGAAGATAGATCACAAGATAAACCAGAAGACAAAAGCTGGTGGTCTAAGGCCAGTGACAGTATTGGCGGTCTATTTGACTAAGCCTTAACTTCCCTATCCGCTAAACCAAAAAAGCCTTGTCTAAAATACAAGGCTTTTTTTATAGCGGCATTTCAACTCCCTATCTACTCCATATAACTGCTGGTAATGGGGTAGCGACGATCTCGACCAAATGCTCGATGGGTTATTTTAGTCCCTGGCGCGGCTTGACGGCGTTTATATTCATTGCGGTTAATCATAAAAACGACCCGGCGCACATCATATTCAGGATAGCCCATATCAACGATCTGTGCGGGCGTCTTATCCTGATTAACGAAAGCATCGATAATCGCATCCAACACCTCATATTCGGGTAAAGAGTCTTGATCCTCTTGATCAGGGCGCAGCTCCGCAGAGGGTGCACGGGTAATAACCCGCTCAGGAATCACCAAAGATAAGCTATTACGATATTCCGCCAAACGATACACTAACGTTTTAGGTACATCTTTTAATGGAGAGAATCCACCCACCATATCGCCATACAAGGTCGAATACCCTACTGCAACTTCACTCTTATTACTGGTTGCCAACACCATTTTTCGAGTTTTATTGGAGATGGCCATTAAAAGGATACCTCGAATCCGCGCTTGCAAATTCTCTTCAGCAACATCGGATTCGAGACCGCCAAAGGTATCGGCCAGTGCGGATTCTAATGCGAGATAACTGCTCTCAATTGGAATGGATTGATATTTCACCCCCATCATTTCCGCTTGTTTCGCCGCATCCTCTTTACTGATTTCTGCAGTATAGCGAAATGGCATCATAACAGCTTCGACGTTCTCTGCACCAAATGCATCGACGGCAATGGCAAGGGTTAAAGCGGAGTCGATTCCACCCGATAAACCCAATAAAACCGCTGAAAAACCATTTTTATGTACATAATCCTTAACCCCCATTATCAAGGCCTGATAAACACGTGCCTCGTCCTCAAATAGGTCAGCCTTCTCTCCAGCTAGCATTACTACAGCATTGTCTTGTTTAATGAGCTGCACTGGAGATAAACAGGCTTTAAACTCTGGACTTTGCACACAAACTTCACCATCAGCACTCATGGCAAATGATCCACCATCAAAGACCAGTTCATCTTGACCGCCCACTTGATTGACATAAATAATGGGTTTTTTAATTTCATCTACACGGCGCAATACGGTATCTAAACGATCCTGATGTTTTTCCTCTGAAAAAGGGGAAGCATTCAACGTGAGAATCACATCTGCCCCCGCCTCTTTAGCTTGTGTACTCGGTGAAATTTTCCAAATATCTTCACAAATCAACAAACCGAAACGAATTCCATTAAATTCGATTACACAAGGCTGATGACCCACACTGAAATAACGTTGTTCATCAAATACACTGTAATTCGGTAGATGTTGTTTCATATAACTGGCCTGAATAATACCGCCTTCTATCCATGCGGCCATATTAAAGCGTTCACCCAACTCATCCATCATCGGATAACCAATCACACAAACCACGTCTAGTACCTGCTCACCAATCTCAGATAACGCTTGATGAACTTGTGGGTAGAGTCCGTCTCTGAGCAATAAATCCTCTGGCGGATAACCTGTAATTGTCATTTCAGGAAAGACGACTATATCGGCCGAATGGTGTTTTTTTGCCTGATGAGCCGCATCGACAATACGCTTTACATTACCGGAAATATCGCCGACAACCGGATCAATCTGAGCCATAACAACGGTTACATTCTGTGTCATATAAAAGTCATCTCTATTGGGTGTGTTTCACAAACCCATTCATTTAATTTTATGGATGGGTTGTTTTTATAATTTAAAATAGCCGTTTAAATAAACTTAAACGGACAGTGCTTTCAGCATTGCATCACCCAATTCGGCGGGTGAACGAACAATCGTAACGTTGGCAGACTCTAAAGCGGCAAACTTAGCTTCTGCAGTCCCTTTTCCGCCACTCACAATTGCACCCGCGTGTCCCATACGTTTACCAGCGGGTGCTGTGACGCCGGCAATATAGGCCACCACCGGTTTGGTCACATTGGCTTTTATAAATTCGGCGGCATCTTCTTCAGCTTGTCCACCAATCTCGCCCACCATAATAATACCTTCAGTTAAAGGATCCTCTTGGAACAACTTTAAGCAGTCGATAAAGTTCATCCCCTGAATCGGATCACCACCAATGCCCACACAAGTCGACTGACCCAACCCATTTTGGGTAGTTTGATGAACGGCTTCATAAGTTAAGGTTCCAGAGCGAGAAACGACACCAATTTTTCCAGGCAGGTGAATGTGTCCAGGCATAATGCCAATCTTACATCCCGTGCCATTATCGCCGGGGGTAATCAAACCAGGACAGTTAGGCCCAATCAGATAAGCATCAGACTTTTCTAAAACAGCACGGACTTTCAGCATATCGGCTACCGGAATACCTTCGGTTATGCAGGTAATGACTTTAATACCGGCCGCAATCGCCTCAATAATAGAGTCCGCTGCAAACGCAGGTGGCACATAAATCATGGATGCTTGAGCGCCCGCTAATTCAACCGCCTCTCTCACCGTATTAAATACCGGCAGACCCAAATGGGTTTGTCCGCCTTTACCAGGCGTGACGCCGCCGACCATATGTGTGCCGTAAGCAATCGCTTGCTCAGAATGGAATGAGCCTTGTTTTCCAGTAAATCCTTGACAGATTACCTTGGTGTTATTATCAATTAAAATGCTCATTCTTGTTATTTCCTTGCTGCTTCAACGACTTTAGAGGCCGCATCAGCTAATCCATCTGCTGTAATAATACTCAAACCGCTTTGTGCGAGTATGTCACGCCCTAACTCCACATTGGTGCCTTCTAAACGTACAACCACCGGAATCGTTAGACCCACTTCTTGAACCGCCTGAATAATCCCTTCTGCAATAAGATCACAACGGACAATGCCGCCGAAGATATTCACTAGAATAGATTTCACATCTGACGAAGACAAAATCAACTTAAAGGCTTCGGAAACACGTTCAGGGGTTGCCCCCCCACCCACATCTAAAAAGTTAGCCGGCTCGCCACCATTGAGTTTAATTAAATCCATGGTCGCCATTGCCAAACCTGCACCATTGACCATGCACCCGATATCACCGTCTAAAGCGATATAGTTCAGCTCATATTCCGAGGCTTTTGCTTCGCGCGCATCTTCTTGCGTGAAGTCACGTAATTCAACCAGGGCTGGTTGTCTGTAAAGTGCATTTGAATCGATATTGACCTTAGCATCCAAAGCGATCAAGTCATTGTCAGCCGTCAGCACCAATGGATTAATTTCAAGTTGTGAAACATCCTTATCCAGGCTCAATTGATAAAATTTCTGCATCAACTGCCCTAACTGTTTAAAGGCACTGCCTTGCAGACCCAACGCAAAACCGACTTCACGACACTGGTAAGGCATCACCCCCACGGTCGGATCAATGTGCACGGATAATATTTTTTCAGGCGTCGCTTCCGCTACGGCTTCAATGTCCATTCCGCCGGCGGCAGAGATCACAAAAGTATGGGTACGTGTGACACGGTCAACCACTAAGCTCAGATAAAGCTCTTCTTTAATGGCAAGCGTTTCCTCAATTAACAAGCTGTTAATCGGCAGTTTTTTACCTGCGGTTTGAATAGTGGCTAAGGCACTGCCCAGCAACTGCGCAGAAATTTGATGTGCCGCTTCTCGGCTCGTCACCAATTTTACGCCACCCGCCTTACCACGCGCGCCCGCATGAATTTGAGCCTTAACGACCCACCCCTGACTTTCTATAGAATCTAATGCGTCATCAAGTTGATCGAGTTGGGTGATCAAACGACCCTTAGGAATGCCAATGCCGTATTCGGCAAAAAGGGCTTTAGACTGATATTCATGTAAATTCATGTAAAGAAACGTCTCCAACGTCCACTGCTTAAAGATTTCTACCGATTTTAACTCGACTTTTAGCAGGATTTTTTAAGATTATTTAAAAGATATAAATTGCTTTTATTGTATGATTTTTAGACAATGATTGCATTAACAATTCCGAACCATTCCTCGCGAGAACCCCATGAGAGCCATTGTCTTTTTACTACTTGTTGTTTTAATCTTCTTTATTATTCGCTTTACGCTCAACCAAATCATTAAAATTCGTGAACAAAATAAAAAATTAGCGAAGGATGCGACTGATACCGCAGAGGGGAACACGGCTGAAGCGATGGTACGTTGCGCGTTATGTGGAGTACACCTACCGCAATCTGATGCTTATTACGATGGTAAAGATACCTTTTGCAGTGAAGGCCATATGCACGATTTTCATAATGAAAAGCGCGCCAACTCGACTGAAGAGTAAGCCTATTTATTAAAACCTAGACGCTCTAAACCGCTTTTATGAGTGGATTGCCTTAATGGTTGCCGTAAACACGATTGTCGCATCCGCTAAAGGGTGGTTAAAATCAATCACCACTGAATCACCATCGACTTCATGTACCGTCCCTGGAATCTCCTCCCCCATAGGGGTATTAAAGCCAATCACGTGCCCTGGATTCAAATCGATATCTGCTGGAAATTCACTGCGCGACATCGTTTGCAAGTTACTGGGGTCAGACAAACCAAAGGCACGCTCTGCCCCTAGCGTGAACTTAGCCGTCGTCCCTAACTCCAAACCGAGCAATAGCTCTTCGATCCGATTCAAAAAAGTACCATCGCCTACTGTAAATCTAAGCGTTTCACCTTTTGGCGTCTCTTCTACAATGGTTTTATCGACCAACGATAATTGAAATTCGATTTCAATATCGCTGCTCTCTTGGACAATTGGCGGTAGACTTTTTGTTGCCATGATGCTTTCCTTATTGCTTCTGTCTTAAGACAAAATTTAATTATAAAGTTTTACGCGGAGATTTAGCAGTACTCGCTTTAACGGTTTTTGCAGCGACCTTTGGTGGTCGTCTATTCACCCTTTGAGGAGGAGAAAGGCTTGCAACCACTCTATTACGTCCGGCTCTCTTGGCTTTATACAAACCTTCATCTGCAAATTTCAAAACGGCCTCTGGCATTTTATGATCTTTATCATTTTCGGCAACGCCAATGCTAATCTTAACTTGGGTTTGCACGAGCTTGCCCTTTACAACAAACTCCAAACTCTCTGCTGCTATTGCAGCGCGTAGGCGTTCAAGCTCAGGCAAGCATTCTGCCGTGGTTTTTCCCGCAAAGACTAGGGCAAACTCTTCGCCTCCATACCGATAAGCTCTGCCACCTGAAACGGTATCAAGAATAGAGGCCACCATGCGCAAGACCTCATCTCCTATGTCATGCCCGTAGGTGTCATTAAAGCTTTTAAAGTGATCGATATCGACCATGGCGATGCTGTATTTTCGGCCTAAACCTAAAAACGATTCATAAAGTGCACGGCGCCCCATAATACCCGTTAACTCATCAGTATAAGCAATGTGATGAGAGTCAAAAATAACGGAGAGGATAATAATAGCGGCGGAAATCATTGAAAACCAGGCCAATATGGCCGGCTCAAAAAAAGCGTTTAGGGCATAAGCCATCAATAGCAAGACAACTATAACCGCATGATAGAGAACCTTAAAACGGTGATAACGCAATTTAAAAGAGAGTACGAAACCGGCCAGTAAAAACATTAAACTGCTTGCAAACGGCAGTTGGATAATCTGAGAGCCTTCAATAATTGGTAACATTAAGGGCTCAACCCACTGTAGAGGCAAATCCGTCATTAACCAATAGATGGCAATACCTTGAACAATAAACAGTGATAAAACAGCGATATCAAAGCGTTTATTGTAAACCCCTTTTTCAGGCAATAAAATCCATAGCAATAAATTCAACGGTAGCAGAAAAGCTAAAATAGGGAACAGTACCGCGCTCGCTAAATTCATTTCAGACGGCGCGGCAAAATAGGTCAATAACGCGTTAAGTAAGCCAATAGACATCAACACCAGAAAAGGCTGAATTCGGTTTAACCATAAGCTAATAAAAAGGCCAATTGCCACAACGATATAAAGTGAATAGTCCAATAATGAGTGCCAAGCAGCTGGCCAAAGTGCTATCTGCGTCGATTGCCAAATAGAAAACACAACGATGCCAAATAACCAGAGATAATGCTTTATAACCATAGGCTAGACCTTCTCTTCTCTATTTTTTACGGGTACAAACTTTAAATTCAAACACAAAAAAGCCACATTGTTCATAATGTGGCTTTTTTGACCTACTTTCCTCAACTCTGATTTTTGACAATAGAGAGCCGTTGACTCTAGGTTTTTCCAAAAAGGGTGAAGGGTTCATAAGGAAGTTCTCCACACTTTATATTCCACTCTAGAGTATAGCCACAATTATCTCCACCAACACATTGCTCATATGAATAGGCAAACTCGCCCGCTTTCTTAGCCTGACGAGACTGATAAGTATAGCCTTTAGGACACACTTCTCTCGCTTTAGCGCGCATAGCAAGACTATCCAAGCTACTTACTGGCTCATAGAACAGCTCTGATAACTTAAAGTTCTCATCATCTATTTTTTTTACCTGAACGTCACTGACGACTGACTGTAACTTATCGCTTAAACTGACAACACTTTGGCCAACTGCATCCACACCACCTGTGAAACTAGAACATCCCGCTAACAACGTTAAACTGATTGCTAACAAGGATCTTTTAACCGATGTTTGCATAAAGGACCCTTTGAATTCAACCATCTTCATTATGACTTTTCGCTCTACTTTAAGAATGAAAGAATCATATCAAAATTCAACCATCCACAGGTGATTTTATTGCATTACTCGCTACTTTCAGATAGCCAATAGATAATTTAACGAGATACCTTAATATTACTGCTTTAAAGACTGCCCAGGAAGAACCTCTTCCTTAATGCCAATCTCGGCAACCACGAAACATAAATTAGTATGAAGCTTTTTACCGTCAATCAAAATAGAGGTACCTATCGTAGTATCTTCAGGGTTGATTCTTACATCGCCCTGATAAACCTTAATCAACTTACCCGTCATGCAACTATATAGCTCAACGGTTCTCTCCAAACCTACCCAATCGGACTGTAGGTTTTTTGCAGTGTTTGCCACCTTGTCGCACCCTGTTAAAAAGGATGCACTTAACAGCAGACTCAGTGATACCCATATCATTCGTTGCATATTTTCCTCCTAATCGCTGGTAATAAAACGCCTGAGCCTATCGCCCAGGCTTTACAAAGCCGCTATTACTTCGGGATACCATTCTCATCAACATTAGGCTCTGATGGGTTTTTCGCGCTCTCTTTAACATCTTTCCAGGTATTGGTATAGGTCTCTTTATCGCCCAGTTTCTTAATTTCCTCTACGGATTCTTTGCTAGACTCTTTCACCTCCTCTTTAGCCTCTTTAGTTCCATCGGTAATGGAGCCCCATACAGAAGTAGCCGCTTCCTTAGTATCATTCCAAGTATCACTCCACCAGCCTGCTTGTGCATTTAAAGAGACAGAGCTGATTAAAATCGCGCCAAGAGTCATTAATATCTGTTTTTTCATAACGTTTATCCTATTTTTATTATTTAACGCCTGCTTAAACATTCGCTGTTATACATGATTCTATCTAAGAATTTTGAATGTACTCACCCTTTAAACATTACCATATCACTCCAACTACAACTACTTTTGTTTACATAATAAGTTACCAAGCCTGGTAGAAGCCCTTTAAAATAACCATATTTAAATCCATACAACACTTAAGCTGAGCGCCATGTCTTCCAAAACCTCCTCAAAAACACTCTTAATCATTGGCTATGTTTGGCCCGAGCCTAACTCCTCTGCCGCAGGCACTCGCACAATGCAGTTAATAACGCTTTTTCAAAAACAGGGCTGGTCCATTACCTTTGCCAGCCCCTCCAGGCTTGGAGAGCATAAAGCCGATTTATTAAGCCTAGGCATTCATGAACAGTTGATTGAGTTGAATAATGAAAGCTTTGATCTGTTTGTTCACAAACTTCAACCAGACCTGGTCATTTTTGATCGCTTTATGATGGAAGAGCAATTTGGTTGGCGTATAGAGAAACAAGCACCTCAAGCCGTTCGAATTCTCAATACAGAAGACTTACACAGCCTAAGAGCGGTTCGTCAACAGATGATTAAGGACTATCTCAATACCCAACCTGAGATGACTGATTTACAAAAGGTTGCGTTACACAATACGCCACTACTTTTTGAGAAAATGGCCGCATCAGATCTCGCCCAACGAGAGATTGCCTCCATCTTCCGCTGTGATTTAAGCTTGATAATCTCCGAATTTGAGATGGCGCTACTGCAACAGCAATTTCAAGTGCCCACTCGTCAACTGATCTATCTGCCATTTCTATATGAGGCGCTACCGACAAACCCATCGAAAACATTCGAAGAGCGCCACAATTTCATTGCCATAGGCAATTTTAGACATGAACCTAACTGGGATGCCATACTCTGGCTAAAACAAGAAATATGGCCACAAATTCGTCAACGACTGCCTAAAGCTGAACTGCATATTTATGGTGCATACCCCCCTAAAAAAGCCACTCAGCTACACAATCCTCAACAAGGATTTAAAGTCTTGGGATGGTGCGAAGATGCATTTGATGCCCTCTCTCAAGCCAGGGTTTGTTTAGCGCCCTTACGTTTCGGAGCGGGCATTAAAGGCAAACTTGCTGAAGCAATGCTTTGTGGAACGCCTAATGTTACGACCTCTATCGGCTGTGAATCTATGCAAATGGAAAATTCACAAGAGTGGGGAGGTGTTATTGCCAACCAATCTCATGATTTTGCAGAGCAGGCTGTAAGGCTATACCAGGATTCTGCATTATGGCAAAAGGCTCAGATGCAAGGTTATAAAATAGTCACTGATCGCTATTTGCAAACCCCAACAAGGTCACAACCCCTATTAGATAAAATCCATGAATTAACGACAGATCCAACCGAACATCGAATGGCTAACTTTATCGGCGCGATGCTCAACCACCATCACCACAAAAGCACCCAATATATGGCACAATGGATAGAGGCTAAAAATAGGCTAGAATAACGTCAATAGTCACTCAAGCAGATCGAGACAAAGCATGAATAAAACAACTGAAAAACCACCATTAACCATCGAAGCTCAAGAAAGAGCTCACCCAAAAGACCCTTTACACGGCATCTCTTTAAAAGAGATTGTGACCCGTCTTGAAGAACATTATGGTTGGGACAAGCTTGCCACATTGATCCCCATTAACTGCTTTAAAAGCGATCCGAGTATTAAATCAAGCCTGACCTTCTTAAGAAAAACCCCCTGGGCAAGAACTAAAGTCGAGGAGCTCTACTTAAAATCCAGTCAAAACTGGGGAAAATACAATCAAGCTGTCGAAGAGAAACCGTAATGATATTGATAGCCGTGGCGATTAATTATGACAACTCATACGACATCTCCAAAACTCATTATTAGATACAAAAAAGGGTTCTAAAGAAACCCTTTAAGATATCCTTAGAACCCTAATGAAACAATTGATCGACTTAGTTTAAAGTCACGACATAGTCCGCAATCGCTTGCATCTCATCCGTCGTCAAACTAGCCGCCATTGGCGCCATCATACCTGTCATAGGTCCTACTTGCTCACCTGCTTTATATCTCTCAAGCTTGTCGACAATGTCTTCAGGATTTTGATTATTTAAACGCGGACCAACACCACCCTCAGCGTTTGCACCGTGACAACCGATACAAGTTGCATAAGCTTGTGCACCGCTGGGTGCGGCAATCACTTCTGGAACCGCTTCCTTAGGCTCTTCCTTAGGCTCTTCCTTCGGAGTTTCGACTTTTTCTTCAACAACAGGTGCCGGCTGTAGTGATTCTTTAGGCGCTTCAACAACTTCAGGTTGCTTAACATCCATCGCATTTTGTTGAGTAGTTATGCCCATTTCAGCCAATTTAGCCTTTTCTGCATCCTTTGCATCCTCTGCATCATTAGAACAACCCGAACTTAACACGACGGCCCCGCTTAATAGCGCATAAGAAACTAAGCGCGTAATCTTTGTATTTAATTTTTTTTGCATTTTATTATCCTCTAATTTTGATGATTTGATGGCCTGATAAAAACAATCCATAAAACTCCCGGAATATCGTCAACAAGCCTAAAACCTTACAAATACTCTAAATGAGCCCTTTACGTGCCTACAGTGTATTAAGATTTAAGAAATTTCTCAAGGTAAACGCAATATTCAGTATAAAGTTTTAGGAAATCTTCGATTAATGCTATTTCTCATTAATCACAAATTTACTGTAGACCGACAGAGAGAGAATGATTAAAGAGATGCCGATAATCAGATAAAGCGCATAAATCATTTGAGTTGGATCATCCAGTGCAATCTTAAAGACCACCATCAAGGCTTCGATGGAGAGCGCGATAATAATCGCCGTTAAAAACTTAAGCAGCAGCCTGCTTTCATCTTTCTTATCAGAATAGGCCTTAAAAAACACCTCTCGTTCTAACAATGTCTTAGCCAAATCAAAAATGGCCAAACCCATGGTCAGTGCGATAATCGGTTTAAAAACACTTTCTAGACTGTATATCTCTGGATTGAATAGTTGATGCGCTAAATAATCATAAAAGGCATAGCCAATTGACATTAAAGAGAAGAACATTAATGAGAGACCTATGGCTAAATAAAAATATTTAGTCACACGGTTAAACAGAGTGTGGCGTTCAAGCAAACCAAACCGAGTCAATAACACCGTGATATTAAAATCAAAGAAGAAGTAGTGATCGCCACAGGAGTACATTAGCGTGACGCAGGGCCCACCCGTAGCAGAACTAATATAAGGGGTACTAATCGCCACATTCTCGTCTCTAGCTTCAACCTTTGAAATCAAATAGGCTCTGTTTTTACCGATAGACCTTTCATCAACGGAATTTCTTTTGATATTCGGGGAGGTTTGATTATAAGAGTGATCTGCAATATAAATCAGCTCCAAACTTGGAAAAATAGAGAAAAACAGCTGCATATCAGCCAATTCATAATCCATGATATGACCATTATTGTGAATACTTTCAATTAAAAACTTCTCTATTTCCGCTCTATTCTGGTTATAAAGGGCAATCTCTTCTTGCATAATGCTTCCTTTCTTTTGTGTGGTTCTTTTGAGTGGCTTAAGCTAAACCCTCCCTCACTAAGGACATGGTTCACATAGCTTATACCAGCCCAAAAAATTTAAATCCTCAAAATACAACCACTTAACTCAACCTAAGATACTTTATAGTGATTATCTCCATTGATATTGCACTCCAATTTCACACAACTGCATTATCATGGTGCACTAATCTACTTTTTCGTACACAAATCCTAATAGGTCAAGCAACTGAGAATACTACAAACGCTTTATCTGAAAAATGAGACACCTAATTCAAAATAACCAGACCTGGTTATTTATAGAACCCCCCTCTTCTCTTCTGCGTAATTATCTGTAGAATAAATAGTAAGTTTGCGACGTTGCAAACACCTAAATATTGGCTAACTCTGCCACACCGCTTCCAACGTGAATGCAGTGGTTATCTGACAGGCTAAGCCCTCTAAATACTTTAAAAACACCTTAGAAACAGAGCTTTTTCGCATTAAAAGTATCCATAAATTCGAGTAAAAATAAGGAGAGTTACATGAAGTTAGCAATGATTGGCCTAGGCAGAATGGGCGCAAATATGGTTAGACGTCTCGCCAGGGATAATCATCATATCGTCGCCTACAACCGCTCTGAGAAAGTGGCCATTGACCTGGCAAAAGAGGATCAAAACATACAAGCCGTTACCTCATTAAAAGCCGTTATTGACAACCTAAGCGCACCGCGCGTTATCTGGTTAATGGTGCCACATGAACATGTAGATAAAACCATTGAAACCATTATCGAAGCGGGCTTAGAGGCGGGCGATTTAATCATTGATGGCGGAAACTCAAACTATAAGCAATCTCAAAGACGCGAGTTAGAGTTGGAAGCAAGAGGCTACCGCTTTATGGACAGTGGAACCTCTGGTGGTGTATGGGGCTTAGAGAATGGCTACAGCCTAATGGTAGGCGGTAAAAAAGAGACCGTTGCTCTGGTTGAACCCGCCCTTAAATCGCTTGCACCTTCACCCGATACCGGCTGGGGGCATGTGGGACCTGCTGGTGCTGGGCACTACGTCAAGATGGTTCATAACGGTATTGAATATGGCATGATGCAAGCGTTTGCAGAAGGCTTTGAGCTGATGGAAGATAAACCGGGCATGGATTTAGATATGCAGCAAATCTCACAAATTTGGCAACATGGCAGTGTAGTTCGCTCTTGGTTACTCGATTTGATTGCGGATGCGATGCAGCAAGATGTCGCCTTAAGTAGTTTAAGTGATTACGTCGATGACTCTGGTGAAGGTCGTTGGACAATTGAAGCTTCTATCGAGCAAGCGATTCCTGCACCCGTACTCAGCTTGGCATTGCAAATGCGCTTTCGCAGCCGACAGCAAAACACCTACTCAGGCAAAGTTCTAAATGCAATGCGCGCAGGCTTTGGTGGTCATGCTATTAAACCCGCCGACGATAAGTAACCTACGGACAGTATTGAGATGGCCAATCGAAAAGAAAACAAACAGCCCCTTAGGACTGAAACAAGCGATATGAGCCCAGAAGCGGCTGACCCATCAAATATCGTTATCTTTGGCGCAACCGGTGACTTAACCAAACGTAAGCTTATCCCCTCACTTATTCGTATGCTCGATTGCGGCTTAGTGCACAAGGACAGCAGGATTATTGGACTGGTAAACAGGCGGAATAAAGAAGAGTGGATTCAGATCCTCTTTGATGGCCTGACAGAGATCGGCCACGACATCACCAAAGACCCAAAAAAATGGGCGGAATTTACCGAAAAACTGATTTTAGTGTCTGGCGACTTAGACAGTGACGAAAGCTACTCTCACCTAGCCAAAGCGATCCACCCGCTAGGCGAATGCAAACAAAAAAACGCCCTATTTTACTGTGCTATTCCGCCCACCTGGTATGGCAGGGTCGCACAAGGTTTAGACAAAGCGGGATTAGTTTCAGAAACAGAAGGCTACCGAAGGATTGTCATTGAAAAACCCTTTGGGATGAACCTAGAAAGTTCTATGGCTCTGAACGATGAGTTACAAGCGGTTTTTAATGAAAAACAAATTTATCGAATAGACCATTATCTGGGTAAAGAGAGTGTCCAAAACCTACTCGTCTACCGCTTTGCCAACGGCATTATGGAACCACTCTGGAACCGAAACTACATCGATAATGTGCAAATCAATGTCTCTGAAACATTAGGCATTGAGTACCGCGCACAATATTATGAAAAAGCTGGTGCCCTGCGGGACATGATTCAAAGCCACCTTATGCAAGTTATGACCTTAGTCGCCATGGAACCACCCGTAGAGTTCACAGAAGATGCCGTGCGCGATGAAAAAATCAAAGTACTGCGCGCCGTCAGACGGTTTGAAGCGAAAGATATTGACGCCTTAACCGTTGCCGCTCAATATTCTAAAGGCATTATTCGTGATGAAATCATACCCGCCTATGTTACTGAAGAAGGTGTCTCGCCAGACTCTGTCACTGAAACATTTGCTGCAGTACGCTTTCAAATTGATAACTGGCGCTGGCAAGGCGTTCCCTTTATCTTAACCTCGGGAAAACGTCTGCCGAGCCGTGTTTCTGAAGTAATTATTCGCTTCAAAAAGCCCCCTTTTAACCTCTTTAATGAGCACGCTTCACTGCCGGCCTCTAACGCATTAATTTTTAAACTGCAGCCAGACAGTGACATAGTCTTAAGAATCAATGCTAAAAAACCAGGTCCTACGACAGATAATGAGGTCTTAGAGATGCACGCCCCTTATGCCAATACAGATGCTGTTGCCGACGCTTATGAAGTCTTACTGCATGATGTATTGATAGGAGATGGCACCCTGTTTTCACGAGCGGACGAGGTCAATGAGTCCTGGGCGATTATAGAACCCATTCTCGAAGCTTGGAAAGACCGAGTCTCCATTAATCGTTATCCCGCAGGAACGTGTGA
>JBNJEY010000014.1:0-20877 GCA_051746325.1 Pseudomonadota bacterium | reverse complement strand
CGTTCACTTTTATCTCGCTTTTTATCTATATTCTTATTTACGTTTCTTTTGTGTTTTCTTAGCGATTTTTTTCTTGGCCTTGAATTCAGAAGGGGTATCGTTATGGCCCCTGTGTTGCAACTGTGTGCTCTTACGACCTTCAAAAGGGTTAACAGTGGCTTTGAATTCAATGGTAATAGGTGTGCCAACCCACTGAAAGGCTTTACGGAATACGCTTATTAAATAACGCACATACGCTTGTGGCAGTTTATCGACTTGGCTACCATGCACAATGACTCGCGGTGGATTTAGACCACCCAGATGTGCATAACGCAATTTAACACGACGCCCAGCAATCAATGGCGGTTGGTGATCTAAAACAGCCTGCTCTAGTACTCGGTTTAAATCAGATGTTGACACTCTTTTAAAAGCCGCCATATGCACTGCATTGACCGTTTTAAAAAGATCACCCACTCCCGTACCATGCAGTGCAGAAATCAAGTGTTGTTTTGCATACTCGGCAAAAGATAAACGAAAACTTAATTCGTGTTTGACCTTTTTACGTTGATCTTCCGATAAGTTATCCCATTTATTAACCGCAAGCACTAAGCCGCGGCCAGACTCAATGGCTAAGCCTAACAACGTTAAATCTTGGTCGGTTAGGCCTTCTGAACCATCAATCACTAAGATAACAACATGCGAGTTACCCATTGCTTCAATGGCTTTAACAATACTGAATTTTTCAATTTTCTCTGAGATATTTTTACGACGCCGCACGCCCGCAGTATCAATCAACGTATATTCTTGACCGTCACGCTCAAAGGGGACAAAAATACTGTCTCGGGTGGTGCCTGGTAGATCAAATGCCACCACACGTTCTTCACCAATCATGCGGTTAATCAATGTTGATTTTCCGACGTTAGGACGACCAATAACGGCCACTCGAATTCCGGGATGGCTGTCTAGATCTGACTCAGTCGAGGTGTCTGATTCAGGAATCTTTGCAAGAATTTGTTCCATGCAGACAGTGACATTATCACCATGCGCAGAAGAGATCGCTATCGGCTGCCCTAATCCAAGCTGAAAGAAATCAGAGGTGGAAATGTCATGATCATGGCCTTCTGCTTTATTGACAACAACCTGTACTGGCTTATCAAACTGACGAATATACTTTGCAATCTTTTCATCCGCGGGCACAACTCCCTGACGACCATCGACTAAAAAAATAATCGAATCGGCCTCTTCTAAAGCCGAGCTTACTTGCCCTGCCATTAACGGATCAACACCATCAACTTCACCACTTAAACCGCCAGTATCAACAATGATATAGGGACGACTACCGACACGACCAGTGCCATATTGACGGTCTCGGGTCAAGCCAGGATAATCTGCTACAATCGCATCTCGAGAGCGAGTTACACGATTGAATAATGTAGATTTTCCAACATTAGGTCTGCCAACTATGGCGATAACCGGTTTACTCATTTGCTTCTATTACCTGTTTTCAATGTGTTACTGTAAATTTTTTTACGACTTTTCACGGCACGAATGCAGCGTGGATAGAACGTCTAAATTAAAGATTTGTTTGCTCAGTTTGCTCAGTTTGCTCAGCATGTTCTGCCTTGAACTCAGCCAAGCTTGACGGCTTAACACTATAGTGTGTAATCACACCTTCATCATCCAATAAAGTGAGTTGTGTGCCATCGACTCTGACACGTAGAATTCGATTGCCATCACCATATTCATTACTGTGTTTTACACGGGAGGACTCTGTTCCTTGAATGCTGTTCATCCAATGTAAATAGCCCCAACCATCAACCACTAACAGTTCATCGTTATAGAGCTTTAAATCACCCACCAAACGACTTTTAAAAGCATCCTGCCTCCAGAGTTTAGCACCACTTAGCAGGTCAAGTGCGTGTATGACATCGCTATCATCTACTACAAATATGGTGGAATCATTGACAGCAAGGTCTCTGTAACCTGAAATTTCCTTCACAAAATAGAAATTACCATTGTCAGGGTTAATAGCAACTAACTTCCCATGGAACCCCAACGCAATCAAACGATTCTGCTTCATCACAAGGGCAGATTGCACATCGACCATGCGCTCTAAGTCAGTACGCCCTTTAGGAACAGCAATACGTGTTTCCCATAGAAGTCCACCCGATTTTGCTGATAATGCTTGAATCGAACCGCTTTCCCAGCCAATATAAAGAGTACCTTCATTGTAAACAACTGGGGGAGAGCCACGTAAAGATAAAGTAGGCATTTGGTGCTCTGCAACCCATACGATTTCACCACTATTAAGTTCGAGTGCATAGAGCTTGCCATCTACAGTGCGTGTAAAGATTTTCTGCTCGGCAACCACGGCATAACTCATTACTTCACTCGAAAGTTGTGTCTGCCAAAGAATATTACCATCGGCTGCCGATAAGACGATGACTTGACCTTTCGCAGTACCGATAATCAGCTTGTCACCATGTTTTGCGGGACCCGATACAATTGGGGTTGCAAATTTAGTCTCCCAAACCACCTGGTCTGTCCAGCGGCTGGTGTTCTCTTTCTTCAATGCGACAACATAACCTGTTGAATTGGCAACATATAAATGATCTGTGTCTTCCGAAAAGAAGAGGCCTTCAGAATCTTTATTAGGCATGGTTTCTGTTTTAACTTGCCAATTTTTATGTAGCATATAGTTTGATTCAAGTGGTGCCAACGCCGTTGGCTCCTTTACCACCTTCGATGTCGAACAACTACTTGAGATAACTGCAAGCAATACTATAATAGCAAAACGCATTTTCATTCTTGGAACCAACCTTTATTTAAAACATTCAATTGCAATGAATGAATTTAGACCTATTTTGATAAGTCATCTAATTGAACTTGAGCCAGACCCATTAGGTTTTTTTCAGCATCTACATTCATTACGACTTCTTTAAACGCTTGTTGTGCCTCGTCCTCTTTGTCCTGCGCTAAAGCGACTAGACCAGAAATATAATCAAAGTTTGCTTTTTCAGCACCATTTAAACTGGACTTCGACAAGGTTGCCAAGTTTTTCTCTGCGGCTTCAAAAGACTGAATGTCCGCTTGAATTCGAGCGACTCTTAATAACGCTAGATTACGTAACTGACTGTCTTCTGCTGTTTCAGACACCCACATTAAGTGCTGAATGGCTTCATCCGTTTCACCCTTCTGCAAGCTGTATTTGGCATATAACATCGCAGCACCAAGGGCATATGGGCTTTCAGGTTGTTCTTGAATTAGCTTAAGAGCTTCGCGAGAGACTTCACCAAACGTTCCTTGCTGCATACTACCTTGCAAAACTTCAAACAGTGAAGAAGCATTAGTCGATTCAACCCACTTTGTATTGGTCCAATAGCGCCAACCCGAGAAGGCTAAGACACCAATTAAAATAACCGTTAGTAACCGCGATCCATTCTTTTTCCACCAAGCTTTAATCGCTTCAAGTTGCTCATCTTCTGTATCGTAACGACTCATCTTTGAAAACCTTTATTTAAAATAATTTAAAAAATATTGTTTAAAACATCTAAAAATTTATAAGCCTATTTAGCGAACTATTGAGACTTACTAACCCTTAGACTTACTCACTATTAGGCTGAAAATAACGCTGACAGATGCTCAACTAAGTTATCCCACGCAACCGTTTGTTGTTCAGAATTGTCTCTCAACGGCTTAAGTGCGACGATCTTATCATCGATCTCTTGCTCGCCTAAAACAAGAGCGTAACTGGCACCAGATTTATCTGCCTTTTTGAATTGGCTTTTAAAACTCCCACCACCACAGTTCATTTGAACATTTAAATGCGGTAAAGCATCTCGCACCATTTCAGAAATGACCAGGCCTGGTCGTTCCACATTATCGCCGACTAGCACGACATATAGATCTGGGGTTGCAACTGCAGGCACCTTGTCACCATCAATCAATAAAGCCGCTAAACGCTCAATGCCCATTGCAAAACCGACTGCTGGTGTCGGCTTACCACCGATCTGTTCGACGAGACCATCATAACGACCACCCGCACAGACAGTACCTTGCGCACCTAATTCACTGGTCACCCACTCAAACACAGTGCGATTATAATAGTCCAGCCCGCGTACCAAGTTAGGATTGACAACATAGCTTATGCCTAGATCATCTAAATGTGACTTAAGCCGTTCAAAATGAACTTTTGATTCTTCGTCTAAATGCTCAAGCAATTTTGGGGCACCTTCGACAATCCCCTTCATATCTGGGTTTTTAGTATCCAAAATACGCAAAGGATTTGTATCAAGCCTTCTTATACTGTCTTCATCCAACTGGTCTTTAAACTCAGACAGATAAACCACAAGCTTTTCTCTATAGTCGGTTCGAGCCTCTTGACTGCCTAAGGAGTTGATTTGTAGCTCTAGCTTCTCAAGACCTAACACCTCCCATAAACGTGCTGTTAGAACAATTAATTCTGCATCAATATCCGCTGTTGCCAAGCCAAAGACTTCAACTCCGATTTGGTGAAACTGACGATAGCGTCCTCTTTGCGGACGTTCATAACGAAACATAGGCCCAGTGTAGAAAAGCTTTTGTATTTGATTGTGTGCCAATCCGTTCTGAATAACAGCACGCACACAACCTGCCGTGCCTTCTGGACGTAATGTCAAACTTCCGCCACTACGATCTTCAAAGGTATACATCTCTTTTTCGACAATATCGGTGACTTCACCAATTGAACGAGAAAACAACTCTGTTTTCTCGACAATCGGCAAACGAATTGAGCGATAACCATACTGTTTTAAAGTCTGCTCTGCTGTCGCAACCAAGTAGTCGAATGCATCAACCTCTTCGCCATATATATCATTCATTCCACGAATGGCTGTTATCTGCTTTGCCATATTTATCTTGTACTCTTTATCTTAGGCGATATTTTTAGCTACTTGAGCCAAAAAGTTCTATTTCTTAAATTTTATTTTTGTTTATAAAGGGCGATATCAAGCATCACTTATTGCGCCCTATGGACCTATTTAATGTCAATTTTTTAATGCCTATCAGGGTAGTTTTAGCTCTTCAGGTACAGCCATCAGACTTTCCATTTTCTCTGACAATTTATCTGTTTGAATATCATTTGAAAGCAACCCCTTAAGCATAAATCCGAGAGCAACGACGATCACAATGATAAACAGTAACTTGATAAACAAACTACCGAGAAGAGGCTTACCCACAGGTACGCTATAACGTCGTACTGAATGCAATTGATTCTGCGCTTCATTTTCTTGCGGGAAAAAGCATTCATATTCGCTTTTATCCATTCCTAGATATGTTGCATAATTTCGAACATAGCCTCTTTCAAAAAAAGTTAATTCTGACGGGATTAGAGAATCATCTTCCAACTTATTGAGTTGAGCGAGTGATAAATTTAACTGACTACAAACCTCTTCTTTGCTCAACCCTTTGGCTTCACGAGCCTCTACAAGCTTTTGATTTAATGGAACTTCAATCGTTGTCTTCTCATCGGTCATTTCAACTCCTTATCGCTTGTAAAGCCTGATCATTACTCGGTTATTTTGTATCAAACTCTACACGGTGTAGTGTACGTTTAGTGCGGTCTGCAACCTTACCCGCCAACTGACCACAGGCCGCATCAATATCATCACCACGTGTTTTGCGTACGGTCACTTGTAAACCGCCCTCTTCCAGTATCGCTCTAAAACGGTGAATCGCATTATTAGAAGAACGTTTATACTCTGTATTCGGAAATGGATTAAACGGAATGAGGTTCACTTTACACGGCAAATCGCCCAATAGTTCAACCAGTTGATGAGCATGTTCTATATGGTCATTCACCTTATCCAACATCACATATTCAATCGTGACATGCTTTTTACTGTGTCCGCCTTCAACATAGCGATACAAACTGGGCATGAGAACGGCAAGAGGATACTTTTTATTGATAGGGACCAAAATATTCCTCAGTTCGTCATTCGGGGCGTGTAATGATATCGCCAAACTCACATCTAATTCCGACTTAATCATGTCAATCGCAGGCACCACGCCAGAGGTACTAATGGTCACTCGGCGTTTTGATAAACCATAAGCATAGTCATCCATCAAAATACGCGCTACTGGAAAGACATGTTTTACATTCAGTAACGGCTCTCCCATGCCCATAAAAACAACATTAGAAATAACTCTTTCTTCTTTAGGCTTACAGCCTAAAGCTTTGTTTGCAACCCAGACCTGAGCAATAATTTCCCAGTTTTCTAAATTACGGTTAAAGCCCTGCTGACCTGTCGAGCAAAAAGTACACTCTAATGCGCAGCCAACTTGAGATGAGATACACAAGGTACCTCGATTTTTTTCAGGAATAAAAACGACTTCAACAGCATTATTATTATCAACTTCTAATAACCATTTAATCGTGCCATCATCAGAATGCTGTTCAGAAATAATCTTTGGCGTGCGAACATTAGCCACGCGTTTCAATTTGTCGCGTAGCGCTTTACTCAAGTTGGTCATTTCGTCAAAATCACTCACGCCAAATTGATGAATCCACTTCATAACCTGCGTGGCGCGAAAAGGTTTCTCACCAATTTTGGTAAAATAGGCCTGCATAGCCTCTCGATCCATACCTAACAGGTCTGTTTTTTGAACGACCTCGGTTTCAGGCTCGACAAGCTCTAGAGGATTCGATTGAGAAAGGGATTCTAATGTCATTGTGGTCGATCACACAGTTCACTTGGTATAAAAAAGTAACTGATTTCACGTGCTGCACTTTCAGTTGAGTCAGAACCATGCACTGAATTTTCACGTACCGATAAAGCAAAGTCTGCTCGAATCGTGCCTTCAGCTGCTTTACCCGGATCTGTCGCACCCATTATTTCACGATTCTTCAAAATCGCGTTATCGCCCTCAAGCACTTGAACAATGACGGGGGCTGAGATCATATAGTTAACCAAAGGTTCGTAAAACTCACGCCCTTTATGCTCCGCGTAAAAACCTTCCACTTCTTGTAAGGTTAAACGCTTCATCTTAGAGGCCACTATACGCAAACCACCGTCTTCAAATCGTTGCGTAATCTTGCCAATTAGATTTCTTAATACCGCATCTGGCTTAATGATTGAGAAAGTACGTTCCACGTTTTTTGTTCCTTTAAATTTTTAATCAGGATATTTTAACAACTATTCGACCACCCTGCAGAAAAACAAAAGCCCCGGAGAAAATACCAGGGCTCTTTTGAATTAGAATGAGATTCGAGGCTAAACTGTAAATGATTCTCCACAACCACAACTGTCTTTTACTTTCGGATTTTTAAAATCAAACCCTTCATTTAAAAGACTCTCTTGAATATAGTCAATCTCCATTCCATCGATATTTTCAAGACTCTTGGCATCGATCACGACTTTTACACCAAAACTCTCAAAAACAGTGTCTGACGGACCTATTTCATCTGCATAATCGACCACATAGGAAAAGCCCGCACAACCACTAACTTTAGTCGACACTTTTAACCCGATACCATGTCCGCGTTTTTCAATCATTTTGTTGACTCGATTTGAAGCCGTTTCAGTGAGTGTTACTGCCATATATTCTCCTTAAGATCTTCACTTAATTTTAGCCAAATGAAATTTCTTTCGAACCATTTTGTTTTTTATCTTCTATTATTTTTTGCAATGTAATACTTTTTAGGTATCCATCAATCATACCACTTAAATCGTTCCATAACTCATGTGACAAACACTCCTTACCACCGTGACAATCTTCTCGACCGGCGCATTTTCTGGCATCGACAGATTCATCAACCGCATGAATAATTTGGCTGATTGAAATCTCCTCCGCTGCACGACTCAAACGGTAACCACCGCCTGGACCTCTTGCACTCGAAACTAACCCCGCTTTTTTTAATTTCGAAAACAGCTGCTCTAAATAAGAAAGAGAGATGCCTTGACGCTCTGAAATTAAAGACAAGGTAATTGCTCCTTTTCCTTGATTCAATGCGATATCAAGCATAGCAGTCACTGCATAGCGCCCTTTAGATGTAAGTTTCATAATAAGCCTAAATTAAGATAATAGTTAACAGTTTTTCAATTAAGCAATGAATTCTATAATAACCTACTAAATAACTCAAGTATTATCACTCTTTTCACACTATTAAAACATTCTACAACTGGCTATTTTGTAGGTTTTAAGTGTGCCGCCTGTACAGGATCATCTGGCTCTAAAACCACATCATCCAACTTTGGCAAGTCTATATCAATGGTTTCCCCTCCTATTTTTGATAGAGCCTGCGCCATTTTTTCTAGTTTTTCATCCTGTGCTTGAATATGATCTAAAAGACTGTAAATTGCTTTTTCTACTGGATCCGCCATCTCCTGACCTACGCCATAAGCATCAAAGCCAATCTTTTCGGCCATTTTAGCACGGCGTGTTTCTAGGTCCCGACCTTTCTGCTCGACCTCTCGACCTGGAATACCGACCACGGTCTTACCCTCAGAGACGGACTTAACCACGACCGCATTAGAGCCGATACGTGCATTGTCACCAATTTCAATTGGCCCCAAAACCTTTGCACCTGCCCCGACGACAACACCATTACCCAAGGTAGGGTGACGTTTACCTTTTTTCCAAGAGGTACCGCCCAATGTCACACCATGATACAGGGTGCAATCGTCACCAATCTCAGCCGTTTCACCAATCACCACCCCCATACCGTGATCAATAAAAAACCTTTCTCCAATCTTAGCGGCCGGATGAATCTCAATCCCTGTGAACCAACGTGAAAGCATCGAAAGAACGCGAGCCAACCATTTAAACCCCTTATTCCACAACCAATGTGTGAGTCGATACCATATAATGGCATGCAACCCAGGATAGGTTGTCAAGACTTCAAATGTATTGCGGGCAGCGGGGTCTCTTTCAAAAACACAACGCACATCAGAACGTATTTTTTCAAACATCCGGCTCTCCTCTTTCTGTCACTAATGTTTTGCCATAGGTCGGCTCTTTGCCGGCCTTTCTTTGTGCTGCACTTAATATCCCGCGTAAAATATCAATCTCCTTCCTATCCAACTCCGTACGGTTAAATAGACGGCGTATGCGCCGCATAAAACGTGCATTTTTATTGGGGTCTAAAAACTCTATATCTTGTAATGCCTGAAACATATGCTCGTAAAAACCCTCCAACTGTTCCGTATTCGCCAACTGACCACGAGTCGTTCTCTCTGGCTTTGAGGTGATTTGCGAGGCCATTAAACACTCATAAGCAAACACTTGTACAGCGGCACTGATATTCAGTGAGCAATAGACCGGGTTCGTTGGAATATGTGCCAGATAATGACATTTATCCATCTCTGCATTACTTAACCCGGAGTCTTCTCGACCAAACACCAGTGCCACAGCACCATCAGAGACCGTTTCCATTGCCAATGCAGCTGTTTCCCGGACATCGAGCTGCGGCCATGCAACTTTTCTTAATCGAGCACTCGCGCCTACCACAAGCTTAGTGCCAACCAGCGCTTCATCTAAAGAGTCGACCACCTTAGCTGAATTAAGCACATCCGCTGCACTCGAGGCTCTGGCAGAGGCCGCCGCACTCGGGAATTCTCTGGGTTTCACCAGTACCAATTGACTCAAACCCATATTTTTCATGGCGCGTGCAATCGCCCCAATATTGCCTGGATGAGAGGTTTCAATGAGTACCACTCTAATATTCGCTAACCCTGGGTTAAGACTGTAGTCTTCTATCATGCTCACTTTCCGTTATAATCTATTTATTCGTGTGAATTGCTGGACGTCTTGCCGTCGTATCCAAGCATTTTAACCGTTCAATCAACAATAAGCACCCCGCTTTAACCATACTAAAGGCTTAATATGCACCCATTACTCAATATCGCCACCCTTGCAGCACGCGCAGCGGGTGGAAACATCATGCATCATTATTCGCGTATCGACCAATTAAATGTCGAACTGAAGGGAAAAAATGACTATGTCAGCGAGGTGGATAAGGAGGCTGAAAACACCATTATCCAAACCATTAAAAAATATTATCCTGAACACCATATTATGGCAGAAGAGAGTGGCATCAAAAAAGGTAAGAAAGGTATTCGTGGCGTTTCCGATATTGAATGGATTATTGACCCACTGGATGGAACAACTAATTTTTTACACCAATTTCCGCAATTCTGCGTCTCTATCGCAGTACGTGAAAAAGGTAAGATAATGCACGCTGTTATCTTTGATCCTATTCGTGATGAAATGTTTACCGCTACTCGTGGGCGTGGTGCTTTCTTAAACAACCACCGCATCCGCGTTAGCCAGCAAATTACCTTAGAAAACTCCTTATTGGCAACGGGCTTCCCCTATAAAGACTTTAGCTATATCGACCCTTATATGAATAGCCTTAAAGCCTTTATGACCTCAACGGCTGGAATTCGCCGTGCAGGCTCAGCAGCACTGGACCTAGCCTATATTGCTTGTGGCAGAGTTGATGGTTATTGGGAATTTAACCTAAAGCCCTGGGATATCGCAGCCGGCTCACTATTGATCTTAGAGGCGGGTGGATTAGCCACTGACTTTAAAGGTGGAGGAAACTTCTTAGAAAGCGGCAATATTATGGCGGCTAACCCAAAACTCTTTAAAGAGATGGCGCAAACGATTACTAAAACAATCCCTGCTGAGTTACGTCGTTAAGCCGACCCCATAAACGAACGCTTAATCACTCAACCGTCACGAGAAATTTTCTAGCCATCTCGTGACACGATTTAAAAAATAGATTCAAAAAAGAGCTAACTCCACCTTTTTTCACCTCTCTTTTTAACACCAAAATGATGCCCCTGCTAATTAACAAGCGAATAAGACATTAAAATAGCATCCTCTCGCTCCTCAACCAGCTCCATCGCCTGCTCATCCCAAACTTGGGCACGATAATACCCCTTACGCAAACCATCTTCAGAAAAACCGATTGATTGGTATAATTTAATGGCGGGTTCGTTAGACGTTCGCACCTCTAAAAATACAATCTGAAAAGCATTCTCCTTGAGTTTTGCGAGAACCTGCTCCAAGGCCTGTCGTGCAACCCCTTTACCTTGCTGTTCTGGCGCGACACAAACATTGAGCAGAGTCGCTTCGTCCAATACAGGCAGCACACAGCAATACCCCAGACTTTTATTATCTTCGCTTTTGAAGAGATAATTTAAACCCTGATCCATACTGCTTTCAAACCCCCTTAGGGTCCAAGGAAAATCATAAGCACGCTGTTCAACTGACATTACCCAAGGCAAATCGGCATCTTGTAATACTTGAAGGTAACTGAATCCAGACAATTTGAAAAAACCTAATTTAAGAACCGTTAAACGGCAGACATAAAAAAACTAGCGCGGGTTGCTAAGTTCAACCACGCTATGATAGAAATTCTGCTTTGCGTAAGGGTCAGACAACATGGATTCTAAATCAGGTACTGAAACCACATGCACCCCTTCAACTAGCTGTTCAGAAATAGGGTGTTCATCATCCATCGTCAACACCCAATCTACTCCAAGTTCAATAATCTCTTCCATAGTGGTAAAAATTACCTCATCTGAAACGAGATGGGATGTATCAAAAAAAGTCATTTGCGATTCATCCCAATCAAACGCCAGCATAATGTTTTGCCAAAGTTGCCAGCCATGGGTCTCATCATTTTGCCAAACAGCATCTAGGCCGGCACCCACTACCACAATATTCGACTGGTTATTCTCAGAGAATAAAGAGGCATCGACAGAAGGCTTTTCAATAACGGTTCTTTGCTCAGCGTCGGCTTGTGTGATAGAGACTCCTGGTGTCGTCAAAAGGCGTTCAGAGTTATCAACCTCAAGCCCAGAACTTTCTTCTATCGATTTTGCATTATCCATGTTCTGTACGCTGGTAACTTCAGTGCCTAAAGAAAGCTCAGCACTGCTATCCTCTACCGCACACCCGCCACCTAATCCATTACCATTTTCAGACAGGGATTCAACCAGATCACTATTGTGCGGATAAAACAGAATGCTACCAGGCCTGGTCGACCAACTAACTCCACCTATTTGTTCGAATAATCCACTCGAAAATACGGTTCTAGACATAAATGACCTTCAATAATAAACAGCTCTTCATAGATCAGGATAACTCCTTAAAAATATAAATAGCCGTTAGCGGAGAGTTAAAATTTTAGGTTAAACACCCAATAAAGGTTACCAAGGATTATCGGCGCTTAAACGAACTGCTCGATATTTATGACTACACTGAAGCTTGCGGGTGTTCCTTAACAGAACTGCCACAAATTTTATTAAGCGCATTGATATAGGCTTTAGCAGAAGACAGTACAATATCTGTATCCGAACCTTGGCCATTGGCAATGCGACCTCCCTTTTCTAAACGCACGGAAGTCTCACCCAGTGAATCCGTACCATTGGTCACATTACTCACCGAATATAACTCCAATGATGTCCCTGATTTCACCAAAGACTCAATCGCCTTAAAGGTCGCATTAACAACGCCGCCACCTTCAGCAGTCGCGCTGAGCTCTTTACCCTCAACCCATAAGGTTACTTCTGCTTTAGAAGCTTCGCCTGTCTCCGTTGAAACCTTTAAAGAGATCAAACGATAGATTTCATTCTCAACACGCTGGTTAGAATTGTCGGTGATTAACGACTGTAGGTCTTCATCATAAATTTCATACTTTCGATCCGCAAGCTCTTTAAAGCTTATAAAAGCGTCATTTAACTCTTGCTCCGTCTCAAACACCATCCCTAGCTCTTCTAGTCGTGTTTTAAAGGCGTTTCGTCCAGAATGTTTCCCCATCACCATTTTATTGGTGCTCCAGCCAACATCCTCTGCACGCATAATCTCATAGGTTTCACGATGCTTCAAAACACCATCCTGATGAATTCCTGACTCATGAGCAAAGGCATTTGCACCCACAATCGCTTTATTGGGTTGCACTGCAAACCCTGTAATATTGGAGACTAAACGAGAAGCGGCCAGAATTTCTTTGGTGTTAATGCGCGTATCCACATCAAACACATCTTGACGCGTTTTAATCGCCATCACGACCTCTTCTAATGCAGTATTTCCCGCACGCTCTCCCAAACCATTAATGGTACATTCAACTTGACGAGCACCATTGCGGACAGCCGCCAATGAGTTTGCGGCAGCCAAACCTAAGTCATTATGACAATGTGCTGAAAAGACAGCCTTATCTGAGTTTGGAATACGCTCTATTAACTCTTTAAATAGCAAACCAAACTGATGGGGTACACTATAGCCAACGGTATCTGGGATATTAATAGTAGTCGCACCAGCATTAATTGCGGCCTCAATCACACGACAGAGAAAATCCACATCTGAACGACCTGCATCTTCCGGAGAAAACTCAACATCATCGGTAAAATCCCGTGCCCGTTTAACAGCCCAAACGGCACGTTCAACCACTTCATCTGGCGTCATGCGTAACTTCTTCTCCATATGGATAGGAGAGGTCGCTATAAAGGTATGGATTCGACCCGCATTGGCCGGTTTAATCGCTTCACCTGCTTTGCGAATATCATTTTCAACGGCACGCGCTAAACCACAAATAATACTCTCTTTAACGACGGAAGCCACAGCATGAACCGAGTCAAAATCACCCTGGCTT
This sequence comes from Pseudomonadota bacterium, assembly GCA_051746325.1. Lineage (GTDB taxonomy): Bacteria > Pseudomonadota > Gammaproteobacteria > Thiomicrospirales > Thiomicrospiraceae > Thiomicrorhabdus. The sequence goes on along the minus strand of JBNJEY010000014.1, from coordinate 7,259 downwards.
GCAGCGGGAAACCCCGCTTCAATGACATCGACACGCAGCTTCTCTAACTGCTTCGCAATACGCACCTTCTCTTCTTTAGTCATTGAAGCGCCAGGGCTCTGCTCTCCGTCACGTAAGGTCGTGTCAAAAATAATTAAATGATCTTTCACGTCTTATCTCCACTACTGCCTTCTGGTTTCACGGTCTTATTCTCCATCAAACTTTCTCCAGAACGCTCTTCTGATTGATTGGTTGCATCAATGACGACATCCCGTGAAGAATTTTCTTGTGGTGTGATCTCTACATTAGTATCAGCACCCGACTCTTCAGAAGTATTGTTTGCACGGGCCTCTTCAGCGCGATGCTGCTCTTCTCGGTGTCGCTGACGTAAAGCACGTGTTTTCTTTAAGGTTAATAAGGTAACAACCGGCCCTGAGAATGCATAGGTGAAAAAGATAATAAATAATAGCATCGCCGGTTCAAGGGTGATAATGACAAGCACCAATACAATGACAAGTAACGTCATAAAGCGTACTTTGCCTTTTAGATTAAACTCCTTGAAAGAGCTGAAGCGGATATTACTCACCATCATCACGCCTGCAAAAAGAGTCAATAGTAATGCAACAATGCCCTGAACTCTTGGATCAAGGTGATAGCTTTCAGCCATCCAGATCAACCCTGCCAATAAGGCTGCGGCGGCTGGACTGGGTAAACCCTGAAAATAACGTTTATCTGCCACACCCACTTGCGTATTAAAACGTGCCAATCTAAGTGCGGCTGCCACTGTGTATATAAAAGCAACTAACCAGCCTAGCTTGCCAAAATCATGCAATATCCACTGATACATTAACAGTGCGGGTGCCAGGCCGAAAGAGACCATATCGGCCAAACTGTCATATTCCGCACCAAATGCGCTACAAGAATTTGTCATTCTTGCAATACGCCCATCCAGTCCATCAAAAATCATGGCCAGCAATATTGCAATCGCTCCTAGAGCGTACTCCCCCTGAATTCCAGCAATTACAGCATAAAAACCCGCAAATAATCCTGCAGTTGTCATTAAGTTAGGTAGGAGATAAATCCCTTTTTCAAACGGTTTCATATAGCCACTTTTTTATTTAGATTAATTTTAGACATTCTATCAATTTATTTTGATAACAGCAGTTTAATTCAAGCCCCCCCCCTTAAAGGGCAGGCAGAACGCTTTGCACGAGTCTGGATGAGAGAGATGCCCTAAAAATTTACGGCTTAAGATGGAAAACGTCGTGAATAGCTGAAGATTGACTAGATAACGCGCACTTGGGGGTACAAATGAAAACAGGTGGATTTGAGCCAGCTATACATTCACATAGGTAGATTGTCTGCTTATAAGTTCACACAACCCCTCAGACTATATCAATAGACTCTGACTTTCTGGGGTTTGCGCAAAATACGAAGCGGCTCCTGCGAAATCAACGCCGTCAATAAACTCGTTCTGTTTATACCCCATTAAATCAACCGTCATTTGGCAGGCGGTCATTTTGACGCCGAGCTCCAGACAGACATCTCGTAACTCTTCAATAGGCACTTGGCCTTGCATCAGCATCTGCCTCTTAAACCCCCAAGTCGTCAACATAGTCGCTCCAGGCAACGTCCAGACCAGGCCTGGTAAACTTTGATTCCAATCAATTTTCTTTAACCACTCAGGCCCAACAGGACTCTTAACGGGCATACCTGGATTCCCTAAGGGAGTCACCCTCAAACCCTGAGTGTTTTTTAGAATCGTATTTAAACCATAAAAGGTAAAAAACATTTCTACCTCTTTATCCATAACCGCTGCAGTACTCGCCAAAATAAAGGCTGGATACGCCCAGTCCAAAGTGCCCTTAGTCTGAATCAGACTAAACTGACCCGACGCCTCCCTAGTGTCAATAATTTTATCCATAAGTTACCTCTAATCAGCTCTTCTAAAGAGTTTGACGCCAAATTTTAAACTCCAGAACAGGTGACTCTTGCACCAACTCACAAAGTAAACCCTGTTGCTGGCAAAAGAGCGGAATATCTTTTAACCCCCCTCTATCCGTAAGCTCCATCATTATTTGTACGTCCTGCATTGCATTTTGCGCCAAGCATTTTTTAAGCTTAATAATCGGCATAGGGCATGCTGAGCCTTTAGTATCGAGCTTTATTAACATAATCGACTCTTAAAATATTTTCACTAAAAAGTATAAAAACGATCACCTGATCACCAAAATAACAACCCTATATAAAGCCTACTCTAAAACTAGCCTAAATTAAAAGAGCTTACTTATAATACCCCTATAACCCTATAGGATCACTCTATTTAAGACCTTTACCCCCATCTGGAACGGATGGGAAGTGGGCTAAAACTTTACTGATTAAGACGACCCCCTTTAAATATCCGTTATTACCTAGATAACGCCTATTTAAAACGCCCTTTGGAACAATATAAAATAAGTCGACCTTTAACCATTTACTCTCCGTCTATATCTATAATTATCCGCTTAAAATCTCGTGCAAAACTCTTTATTTCAAAGAACAGTGAACCAAGTTAATTTAAAGCCGACTTATCATTCAAACTTGCATATGGTTTAAAATTGAGACCATAAATAAATTTAGAATTTCTTTCCCTCAATAGATCTATTGTTGTTGAGTCAGCCTAATGAGATTAAAATAGACATATCATCTATCAACAAACGATTCATAACAAGATGTAAACGGACTACTCTATGCATTACCGCCGACTGATTATCCAAAACATGCTCGCACTACTTCTATTCCAGAGCGCTCCGTTATTAGCACAATCAACGGACCTACCAGACCTGGGTGCACCCGATTTAATTGAGTATGACCAACAAACGGAAGAAAAACTCGGACGTGCATTCACAACTCTATTGCATACTGACTATTCACTAAACTATGACCCCGAAGTCGTTAGTTTCGTGCGCAAAATCGGTCATAAAATAGCAAGTCAAACCGGTAATCACCGCAACTTTAGATTTTATGTAATTGATAATGATTCAATCAATGCCTTTGCGGGCCCAGATGGGGTCATAGGGATACATACAGGACTTATTAAAGCCGTACAAAGCGAAGACGAACTTGCTTCAGTGATTGCCCATGAGATTGCTCATGTTACACAAAGACATCTCTCACGGCGCTATGAGTACCAAACCAACCAAGGAAGTATAGCCAGCGTTGCAACCGTACTAGCGGCCATTCTAATCGGAATGCATGATGCCAATGCTGGCATGGCGACCCTAATGGGCGGAATGGGCTACAATATGGAGCAACAACTGAAAAACTCACGCTTGCATGAATCTGAAGCGGACTCTAAAGGTATTGAACTCCTTCAAAAGGCGAACTACAACCCTTATGCTATGGGGCATTTTTTTGCACGCTTAGCAAAAGCTGGACAAAATAATTCATTTTCATTACCAGAGATTCTCCGATCACATCCCGTTACCGAGAGCCGTATTGCCGAAGCTGAAAACCGAGCGCAAACCATGCCGCCTCTTAAAGCCAAGGAGCCCGATAACAGTTTAAAGCTAATTAAACTTCGCCTCAATGAAGGCAACTTTCAACGCGACAGTGAGGACCTGCTTTTCTTAAAACAACAACAATCAACGGCTGAAAATTGCTATCAACTTAATTTAATCAATCTAAAAAAACCTACTAACCCTGTAGCTATGAATAAAAATAGGTCGTGTTTATGGCAATTGATTAAAGATACGCCTGAACAAATTCTATACACTAATTTACTCATTGAATCCATCAGTCAAAGCCAAGATAGAGAACTTTTAAATCGACTCTTAAAATACACCGAGTATCAGCAAGCACTCCACCCCAATGATACTTCCGGACTATTACGATATGCAGACTTGTTGATCAAACTTGATAGAGTAGAATTAGGAACTCGGACATTAGAATCCAGAAGTGAAAACCAAAAATACAAGTACCAGTCCAACCAAAAACTTGCCGAAATCTATGCACAACAGCAGAAAAAAGCAGAGGCATATTACTTCCAGGCCGTTGCTCAATTGGATATTGGCAATACAAAAAGAAGTGAGTATCTTCTAAAAAAAGCTCAAGAAAACTTAAAGAGTACGGATGTGATTTTAAAAAATAAAATTTTTCTATTTTCTAATAAGCACGCCAACCTATTGAAAAACAGTAGTAAAAATCAATAATAGAGTTCTGTCATAAATTTTAATGTGCAAGCTATTAAATAATACTATAGGGAATCGTAGGTAAAAGCCTTGCGTTTACCGTCCAAGGCAGTAAGCTACCATTCCTAAGAACAAACGATTGTTCAAATAAAAATCCCAACATATAATGGGAACGTCGAAAGACATCTTAGGAGGAGAGGAATGATGAATTCTAAAATGAAACAACTATTGACAGTTTTAGCCCTTTCAACAGCAGTACTTACAGTTCCAGCAACTGCGCAAGCAGCTGAAAAAGGTACATCTGCCATTGACGAGGGTAAAAAGCTGGCTTTTAGCCGATCTAAGGGTAACTGTCTAGCATGCCATATGGTAGATGACGGCGTTATGCCAGGTAATCTTGGCCCAGCGCTTATTGCAATGAAATTGCGTTATCCAGACAAGCAAAAGCTCGTCGATAAAATCTGGGGAACACCTGAAACTCAGACTGTTCCTAACAGTATGATGCCTCCATTTGGACAAAATGGTATCCTAACTGACAGTGAAATCAATAAAATTGTTGATTACATTTATACACTGTAATTTTTTCAAACCTTAATTGGGAGTTTAAAACTTATGAAACGTAGATCTTTTCTTAAAAGTACACTAGCCACTGGTGCTGCAGCGGTTGCTGTAAATGCTGGTCTTTTAACGCCAAGCACTGTATTAGCTGATTGGAACACTAAAGCATTTACTGCTAAAACGTCTGACGATGCAATCTCTGCTATCTTCGGTTCTAGCAATGCAACAGCTTCAGACGACGTAAAGCTTAAAGCGCCTGCTATTGCAGAAAACGGTGCGGTAACGCCTGTAACAGTTGATGCAACTGGAATTGATGGTGTTGAATCTATCGCGATCCTTGCAACCAAAAACCCTATTCCTTTAGTTTGTGAATATACTTTTGCTCCGTCTGCACTAGGTTATGTCTCTACCCGTATCAAAATGGGTCAAACTATGGATGTTGTCGCAATTGTTAAAGCGGGTGGTAAATTACTAAAAGCTGAGCAAGAAGTTAAAGTAACAATCGGTGGTTGTGGTGGTTAATTTTTTTTAAACAATGTTTAAAGAAAATTTGAGACACGACGATTAAAGAATTAAAAAAGGAAATAACATGTCTATTAAAATCAGAATGCGTGGTAAATCAGTTGATGGCGTTGGAGAAGTTAAAGCACTCATCAAACACCCAATGGAATCAGGTGTCCGTATGGATAAGAAAACTGGTAAGCCATTTCCAGCTAAATTCATCGATCTAGTTGAAATTACTGTAAACGGTGTAACAGCGATTGATGCTCAGTGGTCTGGTGCGGTTTCTGCTAACCCATACTTGGCTGTTAAAGTTAAAGCTAACGCTGGTGATGAAATCACTCTCTCTCTTTCAGACAACACTGGAGAGAAAGGTACTCACTCACTTAAGTTAAAGTAATTAAGTAAGTACCTGGTATCAGTTTTAGGACTGATACCAAAATATCAAAAAATAAAAAAATAATAATAATAATTTGAAATATACAGAGCTCTCGGACGGAGGATTGGAATGAAAAAGACATTACTCATCGCCTTATCACTAGGTGCTACAGTAGCCGCCACTTCGACAATGGCAACGGCTATCGACCCTGAAATTGATCGCCAACAACTGGTTGATTATTTGATGGCAAAAAATTCAAATGCTGCTATTGCCGATTATGTCAATGGTGCATACATTTATTCAGCAGACAAAATGAGCCAATGGGAAGCCGCTGAAGCATTCCCTCCTTATTTAGACGCAATTGATGCAGGTGAAGCTCTCTACATTAAAGACAAAGCAACTTATAGTAAGTGTTTTGGAACGGATGTTTCCGCTGTTCGCCCTAAATATCCATACTTTGATGAGAAGACACAGCAAGTCGTTACGCTTGAAGGTGCAATTAACAGCTGTCGTACAGATGTTGGTTTAAAACCTTACGGGTGGAAAAAAGGCGATATTGCAAAAGTAAGTGCTTATCTTGCATACAATGCTCGTGGTCAGAAAATTGATGTTAAAATCGACAGCGATGGTGCTCGTGCCGCTTATGAAGCGGGTCGTAATATCTACATTAAACCAAGCGGTCAATTAAACCTATCTTGTGCAAAGTGTCACACTTATAACGCTGGCCGTAAAGCACGTTCAAACCTTCTGTCACCTATTTTAGGTCACACGACGCACTTTCCTGTGTTCCGCGCTAAATGGCAAGAACTTGGCACGTTGCACCGTCGTTACGGAGGCTGTCACAAAAACATGCGTGCTAAGCCATTTAAGGCACAAAGTACAGAGTACCGTAACCTTGAGTTCTTCGAAGCCTATATTTCAAATGGTTTAGAAATTAACGGACCAGGTTATCGCGAATAATATCCATCCATTCGTATCTAAAAACCCAGCAAAGCTGGGTTTTTTTATGCCTATAATTTACCCTCCTTTTCAAAAGCGAATTCTAGCTACTTCAATCACATAACATCCTAAAATGAACTTCTAGCGGAGGCCATATTACCTCGCACTCAACACCTACCATTAAATCTTCCATTGCTGAACGGAATATTGGTAAAGTTTGAAACGCGCATAAACTCCAAATATAAAAAACCAGCCGATGGCCAAGTCATTAATTTAAGTGGTGTAATTTAATACCTGAACCCCAGTAGCCGCCTGGTTGCTGGTTTTTTTGTGTACAGAAGAAAATTTATGCAATGATGCTATAACTATCCCTGGCGTTTCTTGACTGGGTTTTAAGTCTATAGCACTGAAATATGGTCAGCAATCCGAATAAAACTTGCTACAACCGGCTTTACGGTTCTTGATTGGGTTTAGATTGAACAAGGATGTAAGAGGGGTTGTTTTATTCAGGCATAAAAAAGCCCCGCAAGTGCGGGGCTCTGGTAAAACCCTATTTTTCCACCACTTAATTTAATGGCTTAACCGATGGCTGGTTTTTTATTGACTACAGAAGAAGAATCTGCCCGGGTAATTAACGCGCTTAACCCGTATTATAAAACTGACTATTGGTTAAACAGTTACTAAAACCCTTCTAACATTTGCTCACCTTCATAGACCCAATCAAATCCTTGACG
>JBNJEY010000013.1:0-21603 GCA_051746325.1 Pseudomonadota bacterium | reverse complement strand
TACTCTGACCCTAATGTCTCTAAACACAAGGTAGCGTTCCCTTTACCCTCTCTCTACATGGAGCGTAGTAAAAAATACCCGTATGATAGTTTGGTTATATTTAATCAGAATTACCTTTCCCTATAGCATACCCAATGTAAGTTGTTACAACTGGGAAAATGAGCTTCCAATAGTCGACAATGTCGACTTTTACCACATCCTCTCTAGTCATGAAAATGAACCCAGAAGCAATTGTTCTGGTCAAGCAAAAACGGACGCGTTTAAAAATCCCCTCTGTTTGAGCAGAGCGAGTTTAGGGAATGTCAGCGGACAAGCTTAGTGAAATAGAGTGCATCAGCAGGGTTTACCCCAAGGGCAGTTCCTTCGTAGCGCGTATTTGGTTACTTTTTGCCGAACAGCAAAAAGTAACGGGAAGCCAGAGTGATGAATTCAAAAGTTTATAAATATTAAAAAGGCTTCTAAATCATTGGTTTATTTAATTTTTTACTCTGACCTTTATTATTTTGTTAAGTCGAATTTTTCTGAATTACATAATGCAGTTTGATTGTTCTAAATAATTCTAGGTATAGCAAAACATTACCATTCCCTAGTTCAGAAAACGCATATTCGCATGTATTATTGTTTACAGACTTCTAGCGACGAGATCGAAACTCTCTCTAATATATTTTAGTTTTTCAGGATGTATTATTTCAGGATTAAACATACTGATATTTCTATTTACAACCAGTACTTCATTAAATTCTTTATAAAAAAGACCCTTTGCAATCCTTTCAATTGCCAAGAGAAATTTATCCTTTAGGTTGCCATCTAACTTAAGTACTTTTACGGTTTCTAATTCCCCATCATGATTTAATATATCCTCATGACGTGATTTCATATCTAGATTGCGGTCAAGTTTTTTGTTTTTATCAAGAGTAGATATCGTGCTTTGCCATAAATCGCCGTTCCAATATGATTGGGTAAGATTCCCTATAATAACTTTTAGAAGCTCGTCTTCCTCAGATGCTCCATTATTACAACATGATCATGCTTGTACTGTATTAAACTTGGTAATGGTCGATCTATGTTCTTTTGGATATAAACTCTTTTGGGGAATATGATCGTCAGTAAGCTGGCCCGTTGAACCACAAAGCTGGCATATTCCGTTGTATGATCTGGCCATTAGACTCAAGTCCCTATGTAACTTAACGTCTTGCTAAGCGGCAAAACCCTGCCCCCCAATATTGTGTAGCTACGCAAACCTATTTTTGATAATTACTTCATCTAGCCCTAGCTGACCCCCTCGTGGCCATGCCTCTTTTGTGCCCTTCCCAATGGCAACAAACATTGCAATCACATGGTCGTCAGGAAGGTGAATAAGTTCAGCAACCTTTTCGAAATCGAAACCATCCATTGGGCATGAGTCATATCCCATCGATTTTGCAGTCAACATTAATGTTTGCGCTGCGATACCACAAGATCTCATTGCCTCATCTCTTTGAACCTGATCTTTGCCACGATAGTAATCATCGATCGCTGGAAGCATAAATTCCTGAACCTCTTTTGGGGCATTGATCCAGTAACGACTAGGCTGCTTTTCCCATGATTTAAGGTCGGCACATAAAACAAAGAATAACGAGGCATCTGTCACCTGAGCTTGACCCCAAGCCACTTCCCTAATTTGTGTTCTTAGCTCTTGGTCGGTGACCATGACATAGCGCCAATTTTGAATATTAAACGCTGTAGGAGAAAGCACGGCCAAAGACAGAAACTCATTTATTTCTTCTTCGGTCATACGATGGTTTGCATCAAAATGCTTAATCGCTCGACGCGAACGTATTGCATCTACTGTCTTCATAATATTTCTCCTATTTGTGTAAATATTAAATATCCTAATATCAGTGCAAAACCGAGTTAAAGCATGTCTATTACAGACGTTTAACAGGATATTTAGGACATATAACTTCTTTATTTTTTTGGATGACTTAACCACACCCTATCGTTACCTGATTAGATAATCTAAACAACCCTTTAAAACCCAAGTAATAAATTCGTTTAGGTGATTATAGACATAGCCTAGTAAATTTACTAATAAACTTTGTAAAAAATAAAAACAACCAGGCCTTATATGTTGAAAGTGTTGACACTCCAGTGTTCTTCAGAAGTAGAGAATTTACTAGGGACGCTTAGTAAAGGGACAGAGAGATCTTGTGACTCAGGCCAAAGACACCGATCTTGCTGACTAGATTAAGGCCTCTATCCCCACACACTATAAACTGAACGGTATCTTAGGCAGGACACAATTCCTAGCCTGTATTCATAAGGTTAGTTAAGCCATAGTGTGATTTTACAAAGCAATTCAAATCGTATCATAATTCAGCAGGATATTGAAATGACTCAATTCATCGGTGTAGATATAGGTAAAGATTTTTTCGATGTGGCGACTGTAGAGCAAGCCAAAGCAAAACGTTTTAAAAACACTCCAGAAGGCTATAAAGCCTGTTTAAAGTGGTTACCCAATGAAGACGTTAAAGTCGCCATGGAAGCCACTGGTAAGTATTCATTGGGGCTAGCATTAGCCCTTTATGACCAAGGGATTCCCGTCAGCGTAGTTAACCCAGTAAGAATTAATCTCTATGCAGAGTCTCAACTAAAATGCGTCAAAACCGACAGCGAGGATGCCAAAATAATTGCACATTTCTGCATGACTCAAACCCCCCAAGCTCTGGCAGCCAGATACGCCCGTTATCGCTCAGTTACAAGAGTGGTATAAGTTCCAATCCCTCCTGACACAACAACAAATCCAAATTGAAAATCAATTAGGAAGTAGTCTGAGTGAGGAAGTACAACTGTTTCAACGCCAACAGTTAATGCATCTTGAAGAGCAACAAAGACAGGTGGACCGTAAAATAAAAAAGTGTTTAAGCTCTGATGCAGAGCTCACTCAACAAGTTCAACTGTTATCAAGTGTTAAAGGCTTTGGAGAAACCACCGCGATTCGACTAATCACCTTGATTAAAGATATTAATCGCTTTGACAAAGCCAAACAACTCGCCAGCTTCGCAGGCGTAACGCCTCGCATTAGGCAATCGGGTACGAGTGTCAACAGCTCGGTTATCTCTAAAACAGGTAATGCTGACTTGCGTAAAACCTTGTATATGCCAGCCCTTGCAGCGATACGTTTTAACCCTGTGATTAAAGCGTTTTCTGAAAAGCTAAAAGCGAATGGCGTGCGCGGTAAGAAGATGATTGTGGCTGTAATGCGTAAATTAATTCACATTGTGTTTGACAGCAATAATCAAACACGGTATCTGGTCAGTTTTAAAATAAGCTTATAAATGGGTTAATTGCAGATCATTTAATGTTGCTCTTGTAACCATCCCTTAAAATAGGGGCTTCCCACTTCCTCTAATCTAGATTGAAATATAACGCTCAGCTTAACCGGCCTAATTTGGAGCGCCAGCGGAAGGCCGATCCAAATTGAAGCTGTGGTTATTCGGCTGCTTCATGGTACACGGTTCGCCACTGCTCTCGGCTTCTTTGGCCGTGCCAATAACACCACGCCTACTACAGCTGCGGCGATGAGCCCCAAATCTTGATGAACGCCGAATAGGAAGGCGGCTTGCCCACCTACAAAGCACCACAGAATAGGGACGATAAAAGGACTGCGCGGATACGGCGGTACAAGAAACGCGAGCAGACCAATGGTGAATATGGTGGTGGGGCACGGAAGGCCAAAAGTAGGCATATGTGGATAGGGATGTCCTGCGTACCATGACCATATTGGATAGACGACGAGCGCGAACACGACAAGAACAGTGCCGACGAGCGCCCGGCCATCACCAACCCATGCAAATTGCAGCTGACGCCGGACAACTCCTTGCCACAGAAATATAAATGCTCCCCCCAGTGAGACAGCGGAAAACACATAGGCCAGCGGATTGATACGCGTAAAGAAAGCAAGATGGTAGGTTATCGCCAGCCAGGCCCACAGGAAGGCGAGAATGGCCGACACTCCGACGCCCGACCAGCGTCGTGGCCTTAGTATGAGAAAAATTGCTGCAAGCGCCAAACATACCAGAAACATCTGGGCAGGCCAGAGCGCTTCATTATATTCGCGGATTATGCTAAAAAATTCTTCTATTGTGAATGGAAGCTTCATATAATCCTTGATGACTAAAGACCAAGTTCAGCAACAGGCAAATGGGGCGTGCATTTGTTTTAGCAAAAATCGCGACGCCTTTGACTGTCGGCTAGTAGAGCGATTTGTTATGCTTGCATTCGGAGAATGGCTTTCCCATCATTTTCGTGTTGCGGATTAGCACTTTATGCGCCGCACGACCGACTTGTAGAATCTGACTGCGAGGAAGCCAATCTCGGCGACTTCAACAATCTTAAAGGCAGGGCTTACAAGCATCAGAAAGGTGGAGCGCTGTAAGTCGGCTTTGGCAACTAATAGGCGCTTTTGCTCTTCGATGTCACGCAGCTGTTGTCGTATGCTCATGTCTTGTAGATGTCCTTGTCGAGCGTTGCGAGCGTTGCCTCGAACGGTGTATGCTGGCGAGAGAGCCTCCGAGCGACAAGCAGTAACGCAACCGCTGCGGCAATAAAGACCGCGACGATTATGGAAGCCGCAAGAACTCGATCTGCAATCGGCACGAGATACACAATCAGAATGCCGAGTCCAATAAGACTTGTCACCCCGAGCAAGGCTCCAACCACGGCAAACGTGATCTGCTGTTTCACTCGAATCCTCTCCTCTTGCAGCTCTAAAGAGAGCAACTCGAGTCGATTTTTAAGTATCTGCAGAAATAGTTTTGGTGCTCGTTCAATCATACTTTACCTTGTCTGCCGAAGCAGCCTCATTTGCGACCCATAATGAATCCCAAAAGGACTCCCACGCCAAGACTGATACCCATTGTTTTATAGGGATTAGCCCGTACGTTCTGGTCTAACACGTGGAGCTGTTCCTTCGCCATGACTTCTGCGGCCGAAAAATCCGATTCAATCTGATTCTTCACCGTCTGTAAGCTTGCCTCTACCTGCGCTCTTGCGCTCTTGGCTGCTTTGTCTGTGACATCCGCGGTCGAGCCTAGTAACTCTTTGGTGTCCACAATCAGTTGTTTTAGATCCTCTTGCAGCCTCTGCTTTTTTTCTTGTACATCACTCATACTATTTCTCCTATGCGGTCATATTACGTTAATGTCAAAATACATATTACCTTAAAAAAACCGTCTTTGCTAGATAAAATGCGTAGTCAATTACACAGAGAAGTCTATGCGTTTTCTACTGATAATAGGTAGTGTGACTGGGTAAAGCGATTTGTGAAATTTCATGGTTTGTGGACCGTAATACGATGGTGATTGAATCGCCTTAAAAAAGGAACCATTTTAACGAATTTGGAGGTTGACAATAGTGTGGGTGTGCATTTTGACGAGCCTAGCTTCTCTTGCGCTCACCCTGTTTGGTAATTTCAGCCACACTTTCTACGGGAGTCGCGATGATCGAAATTGATACATCTTTATTATCCGATAAAACATCTCTAAAGCAGTAGACAACTGTTTTTCCCGTTGTTTGATCCATCTCTAGGAGTTGATTAATTTTATCGCTAGAAATACCACCTTCCAGCCCTGTGACAGTAGATTGCATATCTACTGTTCCCTCGTCAAGGCTTGAAGTAGCCATGGCATTTGCAATAAACTCATCTGTATTATCAGAGATTCTATCCATGGATTCTTGCATGCTCTGCTTGCCGAAGCCAAAACTATGGATAAAACCAGAGTCAGGATCATTTTCTAGAACTATTTTCAATTGGTCATCTTTCGAAAAAGGAATATCAAAATCGCTAAAATTAATGAATTGATTTCTATCTACTCGCATTTGAAAATGCCAATGGGGAAAGTTAGCTTTGCTATCTTCGTGGCCTGCTAAGTCATTTTTTGAACAATCTAAAGTCCATTCGATATTCTTCCACTTTATAGAGGTCTCAAATATTTTTTGCTCACGAGTTTCATCTTTTAGATTATTTATATCTCTACTGCCAACTTCAGCATTTGCCACCCACCGCAAATAAGCTGCTACGCTATAGAAGTCAAATCTTTCAAAAAATCTAGGGAAATCCTTTTTCTTGAATTTGCATCTGCGCAACAACCAATGAAGGCAAGGATTAGCTTTACTGATCTCAGCTAGAGGCTTTCCACAAAGGTAACATTCACCGTTGTGGTAATGTTCGATGAAGTCTGCATACTGTTCATCGTATTGCTCTCTTTGCTCCTCAAAGTGAGCTCTAGACTCTTCTTGGGAAAGACCTTTCATCTGCTCTTTAAATAATTGAGCAAATCTTTCTATGTCATCTTCCAATGTGCCTCCTGCTATGCACTATTATTAGTCATCCTAATGCTATACAAAAACGCTGAGCAAAACGTCATTAAATCGGTATCTATTACAGACATTTTAACAGGAGATTTAGGACTTCTGTCGTCTAAGAACCTTTTAAACCCAAAGCAAAAATTCGTTTAAGAGAGTATAGATAAATACTAGTAAGTTTACTAGTATTACTCGTACAAAAAATGACGAGGCCTGGTCATTTTAAAAGCCCATTACTTTTCAGCTGATAAAATACGGAAATAATATAGAAACACTCTCTTCTGTAAGTAAACGTCATTTCATACCCCAAGAGCAGTTCCGTTAGGCGCTGATGAAGGACGCATTTAAATACTTCCTGTGTTTAGAAAACTAGGAACTTGCCCGTTCTGAGTCCGACTTTAATGACTTGTTATGTGATGAATTCAAATAACTATCAATCCCTTAAATAGTAAAGGTGTTCATATACACTTATCTAGTCTAAAATAGTCTGACTAAACATCCCTTTTTCCAGGAAAAACCGATTTATGAGCTGCAAAGATCAACACACATATTCTACTTTTTGTCGTTCGCCTAACAACGCGATGAAAGAGCCGATGTTTTTTGGCCAGAACGTCAATGTCGCGCGTTACGATCAACAAAAGTATCCGATTTTTGAAAAATTGATTGAGAAACAGCTGAGTTTCTTCTGGCGCCCTGAAGAGGTCGATTTATCAAGTGATCGCAGTGAATATGCCAACCTGCCGGAGAATGAACAGCATATTTTTATCAGCAACCTCAAATATCAAACATTGCTAGATTCTGTGCAAGGTCGTTCGCCTAACGTCGCTTTACTGCCTTTAGTTTCTATCCCAGAGTTGGAAACATGGATTGAAACCTGGTCGTTTTCTGAGACGATTCACAGCCGTTCATACACGCATATTATTCGTAATATCGTCGCCGATCCTTCGCTAATTTTTGACGACATCGTCAATAATGAAGAGATTACCAAACGTGCCGAGAGCGTGACGCTCTATTATGATAAGTTAATCGCCTTAACCAACCATATGTACGCCAATGCCATTGACCTGAGTAAGGACGATGCTTTCCGCAAGAAAATCAAAACTGCACTCTACTTAACAATGGTTTCGGTCAATGTATTGGAGGCGGTTCGTTTCTATGTCTCTTTTGCCTGTAGTTTCTCGTTTGCCGAACGCTCTTTAATGGAAGGCAACGCCAAGGTGATCAAACTGATTGCTCGCGATGAAGCTCTGCATCTGTCGGGCACACAGAACATAATTAATCTATTGGCTGATGGCAAAGATGACCCAGAAATGGCAGTGATTGCGCGCGAAGAAGAAGACAATGTCTACAAAATCTTTCGCGAAGCGGCACAGCAGGAAAAAGAGTGGGCAGAGTATCTGTTTAAAAATGGTTCAATGATTGGTCTGAATGCCAGTATCTTAAAAGACTATGTTGAATACATTACTAATGTCCGCTTAAAAGCGGTTCGTCTGCAACCAATCTTTGAGTTACGCAGTAATCCTTTGCCGTGGATGAACAACTGGCTAGTCAGTGATAATGTCCAGGTCGCACCGCAAGAGTCTGAAATCAGCTCTTATCTGGTAGGCCAGATTGACTCTAAAGTTGAGCAATCTGATTTTAATGACTTCTCCTTATAAGGCGTGATAAAGCATTTAACCACTGACTAATTTCAGCCACTGCTCCAACAAAAAAAGCCGCAAAGAGAACACCTCTTATGCGGCTTTTTTATCGGTTTTCACAAAGCCTATAACCCTTTCAACCAGGCATGGTCGGTTTTAATAGATCCTTATCGGCAGATAGATTCATTAGGCGCGAGTAAAGCATTTAAGCCTTGTAATGAAAAGTGGTACTGCTTTTCGCCAAATTTTTGATGTTGTAAGGTGATATCGATTGAGTGACCTGCTTTTAGCTGCTCCAATAGCGTTTGATAGGCGACTTGCATCATGCCCATGGTTGTTACCTGGCCATGAGCCAACTCAAGACGAACCTTATTGGCGTGTTCATCCGCGCGATTCACGGCCTTTAAAACCCCCTGCAAAATGACGATAGGGGCATCGACCTGACCATTAATCTGATAGTCGACTTTTAACAAAGCGGGTGAATCTATCAACACCTCACTGTTAAACAGTAACAGTTCAAGCATGGGAAAGGGCGACATAGCTGAACAGGTTAACCCTAAATAGACCTCTTTATCCGCAATTTTAGTGAACAACTCAAGATCGTCTAACTGACCCTGCTGATCTTGATAAAGCGTTAGATGAAAATCGCCCTGCGTTGCTGTCGTTTTCGCGGCAAGTGCGCTATTACCAACCATGAGTAGAGAGATGGCGAAAAGAGTCAAACTCAATGAGATCCATTGTTGAAATTTATGCATTATGTCAAACCCTTAGAGTTATTAGCCGATTTTAAAAAAAGTGTTCAAAAGCCCCTAAAAATGGGCTTTTATTGGGTCGATTACCGTGCTGAACCCCCTTAAACTTCGGCCAAATCTCCTTTGTCTTCCAACCAAACCTTGCGGTCTCCAGAACGTTTTTTAGCCAATAACTTGTCCATCATTTCATTGACTATGCCATGATCATTCAACTGCAATTGCAGTAAACGTCGGCTCTCTGGCAACATGGTGGTTTCGCGTAACTGTGGGGGATTCATTTCACCCAACCCTTTAAATCGTGTGACTGACACCTTGCCGGGCAGTTTTTCGGCTTGGATACGATCTAAAATTCCTTGGCGTTCGGCTTCATCTAAGGCATAAAAGACTTTTTTACCGACATCGACTCGATATAACGGTGGCATAGCGACAAATACATGGCCTTGTTCGATGAGACGGGTGAAGTGGCGGACAAAGAGTGCGCAAATCAGTGTCGCTATATGCAGTCCATCAGAATCGGCATCGGCAAGAATACAGATTTTACCGTAGCGTAATCCTGAGATATCATCTGAACCCGGGTCAACACCAATCGCAACACTGATATCGTGAATTTCTTGCGATGCTAATACTTGACCAGATTCAACCTCCCAAGTATTTAAGATTTTGCCACGCAACGGCATAATCGCTTGGAAGTTTTTATCACGCGCCTGCTTGGCTGAACCGCCGGCGGAATCGCCCTCTACCAAAAACAGTTCAGTTCGGGTTAGATCGGTGTCGGTACAGTCGGCCAATTTTCCCGGTAAAGCGGGCCCAGAGGTGATCTTTTTACGGGTCACTTTTTTGGCTTTTTTACTGCGATTAGAGGCGTTCTGAATGACTAATTCGGCGATTTTCTCAGCCACTTCAGTGTGCTGGTTTAACCATAAACTCAAGGCGTCTTTCACCACGCCGGAAATAAAGGGGACACACTCTCGCGAAGAGAGGCGCTCTTTAATTTGCCCTGCAAATTGCGGCTCACGTACTTTTGCCGACAAAACAAAAGCCACATTCTGCCATGCGTCTTCTGGGGTGATTTTAACGCCACGAGGAATCAGATTACGGAATTCACAAAACTCACGAATCGCATCGGTCGTACCAGCACGTAACCCATTGATATGCGTCCCACCTTGAGGTGTTGGAATCAGGTTAACGTAACTTTCCATTAAGGTTTCACTGGGCTCTAATAGCCAGGTAATCGCCCAAGCAACACCCTCATTCTCAGCATTACTTTCGCCAATAAAACCTTCAACTGGCACACGTTCTAGTCCCTCTAAAGCATCATTTAAATAATCTTTTAAGCCGTCTTCGAAAAACCATTCAGTGGTTTCATTGGAGACTTCATCAATAAAGGTCATTCTCAGACCAGGACTCAATACCGCCTTGGCTCTTAACAGATGCTTTAAACGTGTTAGCGCATATTTGGGGGAATCAAAAAATTTGGCGTCCGGCCAGAAGCGCACAAAGGTTCCGGTATTTTTCTTACCGACTTTGCCGGTCACCTCTAAGGGAGAGAGCACTTCACCATTGGCAAAGCTAATGGCGTGTATTTTACTATCACGTCGAATGAGAATTTCGACCTTGCTAGACAAGGCATTCACCACGGAGATACCGACACCGTGTAAACCACCGGCAAACTGATAGGCCTTATTCGAAAACTTTCCACCCGCGTGCAGGCGAGTCATAATGACCTCGACCCCTGAAACGCCCTCTTCTGGATGAATATCAACGGGCATGCCTCGACCATTATCCAATACACTCATCGAGCCATCGGCATAATGGGTCACTGTAATATCATCGGCAAATCCAGCAATGGCTTCATCGACACTATTATCAATGACTTCTTGAGCAAGATGGTTAGGGCGAGTGGTATCGGTATACATCCCAGGGCGTTTGCGCACTGGATCTAGCCCGGTTAAGACTTCAATTTCTGAGGCATTGTAGTTTTCACTCACCGTGAAGACTCCTAGTGATAAAATGAACGTAATATATAAACGAATAAACCATTTTTTGTTAAATAAACTAAGGCAGACCTTTTAGCGGAACCAAGGCTGTAAGAGTTACCTCTTACTTAAGTTTTTAGAGCCAGACTTTTCTTCCGTTCAAAGATTTCCTGGAATCATATCATATTATTATGCCAAATCGAGATTACCATCAAGAGCGCCGTGAGTATCAATCTTCAGGCCTAAGCCGAGAGCAATTACAAGCCTCCCCTTTTAAACAGTTCACCCAGTGGATGGATGAAGCCATGCAGTCAAAGATCATGGATCCAACCGCCATGTCAGTGGCGACGGTAGACGCTAATGGCCAACCCCATAGCCGTATTGTTCTGCTCAAAGAGTTCAATGACAATGGCTTCGTTTTCTACACCCATTATGAGAGCGATAAGGGCCAACAAATTATAGACAACCCTAAAGCCGCACTGCTGTTCTTTTGGCCCGAACTGGATCGTCAAATTCGGATAGAGGGTCTATTAAGCAAAACCTCTTTAACCGAGTCTGAAACCTATTTCCACTCGCGACCTAAAGAGAGTCAACTGGCCGCCTTTACTTCCTCACAGAGCCATGAAGTTGTTAGCCGTGCTGCTTTGGAAACAGCCTTCGCCGAGAATGCTGAACGTTTTGCCAATCAAAAAGTCCCGTATCCCGCCCATTGGGGAGGTTATCGTTTAACTGCGCATAAATTTGAATTTTGGCAAGGGCGCCCCAATCGCTTACATGACCGTTTTAGCTATAGCCTAGAGGCGGAAGAGTCTTGGCATGCCCGTCGCTTATCTCCTTAAAACTTGAGTCGTCGATGAATTTACCCAATAAGCTACGCTACGAGTTACCCCATGATTGGCACTCTGTTTTAAAAAATGAACTGCAACAACCCTATATGCAATGCTTGCAAAAATTTCTGGCCTCTGAACAGCGACAAGGAAAAACGATTTTACCGCCAGAAAACCTCTGGTTTAACGCTTTACAGAGCACCCCATTCAACCAGGTCAAGGTGGTTATTTTAGGCCAAGATCCTTATCCAACCATCGGTCATGCCCACGGTTTATGCTTTTCTGTATTGCCAGAGGTCAAACCTCTGCCAAAGTCCTTACAGAATATCAATAAAGAGCTACTCACCGATATTCAGGTTGACAATAGCCATACTGGGTTTTTACAGCCTTGGGCGGAACAAGGTGTCTTACTCCTTAATGCGGTATTAACCGTTGAAGCTGGCAAAACCGGCTCTCATCAAAACAAGGGGTGGGAAACATTTACCGATGCCATTATTCAAGCGGTCAATACTCAACGCGAGCACTGTGTGTTTATTTTGTGGGGCGCTTATGCCCAGAAAAAAGGCAAAATAATTGACCGCAATCGACACCTAGTCATTGAGAGCCCACACCCGTCACCCCTTTCAGCCTACCGTGGTTTTTTTGGTAGCCGCCCTTTTTCGCGAACCAATGACTCTCTTATAACGCACTCACACCAACCGATTGACTGGCAACTTCCCCGCTGATTTCTCTTTGAAAACCCCATTCACCGACCCTTGCTTTTACGGCCTATATACAAGCGCTGATAGGAGAGATCAAGTGCGTTTATGACCATATGGAAAACTTGAGCGCTTAGGGACATCACAATCATGGCGACAACTACTTAATTGTCGTATTATGCCACTCTCTATTTAATTAATTTTATAGCGGGTCAATCACAAATGTTTTCACTTAAAACAGCTTGGAGCAAGACTAAAATAACGACCTTAAGTTACTTGCTATTAATCATGATGGTTTTTGCGGGGGTATTTTTTGTTTCTGCTTTCTTAATGATTAAGTCGAATACACAAATCCTGCTGAATCAATGGCAATCGATACAAGCGCTTGTGGCCACAAGCCAAGCAGAACAGTTTCAAGCCCTTATTGTCTCGACCAACCATCTTATCGATATCTTTATCGTCGCGGTGGTGATTGCCGTTCTACTCTTTATTGCTCTCATGTACTTTACCCTCATCGGCAAGATTGCTCGACCGCTACAATCAATGCAAAATGGGATTGAAGAGATTACTCAGAGCAATGATTTTTCTATCACCCTAAATACTTTATACTCTGATGAAGTCGGCAGTGTGATCAATAGTTTCAATAAGTTAACGGCTAATTTGAAAAGCGTCTTTGATGAAACCAATAACAAACTCAGCCTGGTTGCCAATGGCGCGTTTAACCAAACAATAGAGATTGATGTCCACGGTGACTTAGCGGATTTTAAGAATAATGTAAATTCCTCAATTGAGAGTGTTGCCATTACCATGGCGTCTCTGGACACGATTATGCACGCATTGGCTGCTGGCGATTTTTCAGCCCGTATGGATCAACGCGTACAAGGTGAACTGAAAACGACTGTCGACCAGGCCATGCAGAGCATGGATGAAATCATTGATGACATTAACTTGGTGATGGCGAATGTGACTAACTGTAGCTTCGACCGCCGTGTCACCGTCTCTTCCTCTGGTCGCTTTAATGATCTAAAGAACTATATCAATGGCGCGCTTGAATCCTTAGAAACAGGTTTAGGCGCTATTAACAGCGCCATTGAGCATCTCTCAAATCAGAACTTACAGCATCAAATTAGCGGTGAGTTTCAAGGTGAGATGAATCTACTGAAAAACCAACTCAATAGTACTTCGAGCCAGCTAAATCAAACCATGCAAACGGTCATTAATACCGCAATGCAGGTTACCGATGGGATTGAAGAAATCTCCGCTGGTAATTCATCTCTGTCAGAACGTACGCAGCAACAAGCCGCCTCCATTGAGCAGACCGCGACGGCGATGGAAGAGATGACCGCTGCCATTCAAGAAACGGCGCAGAATGCAAAAGTTGCAAACAGGCTCAGTGAGGAAACTCAAGCCATTGCTCAAGAAGGCACGCAGGTCATGCAAAAAACGGTCAGCTCTATGCAGGATATTCAGAACTCCAGTTTGCGTATCAGTGAAATCGTCAGCATGATTGACAATATCGCCTTCCAAACCAACTTATTGGCTTTAAATGCTGCAGTAGAAGCGGCGCGTGCCGGAGAACAAGGACGTGGTTTTGCCGTGGTCGCTTCTGAAGTGCGCAACCTTGCACAAAAATCGGCCGGCTCTGCCAAGGAGATTAGAGATCTTATTGATCTGGTGGTGACTCAAGTCCACCATGGTTCTGATCAATTGAACCGTACCAATGTAACGTTTGAAAAAATACATTTGAGTGTGCAAACGGTCAATGACATTGTTGGCAGCATTTCTCACAGTACTATAGAGCAGTCTCAGGGAATTCAACAGATGAACCAAAATATTGCTGAACTCGACCAAGGTATTCAGCAGAATGCACTACTGGTCGAGCAAACTGGCGAGCAATCATTTAAATTACTAGAGCTGTCGCAAACGTTACAATGTGAAGTGGGACTTTTTAAAGTGAGCGACTCTAACCACCTTTTAAACTGAGACGATTAAGCGATTTACTCGGTCAGGCGTTGCTGAAAATGGGCGCTAATTAAGACCTCAACCCGTCTATTTTGACCTTTGCCTTGATCGCTTTTATTAGATGCAATCGGCTGAAACTCGCCATAACCCGACACAGAGAACAGCCGCGCAGGTAAAGCACTAGTGGTTTGGAGTTTCTCCATCACCGTTTGCGCTCGCATAGTACTCAAAAACCAATTGTTACGCAGTCTCGATCTTGGATCGATTGAATCATTATCCGTATGACCTTCAACAGTGACTTCTGCCAACCACTCATAGCCTTCTGCATGTGCCTGTTGAATAATTTCGACACTGTCAGCAAGCTGGCCGAGCTTTAAAATAGGTATATTTGGTAATAATTGACCCATCATCTGCAGTTCTGCAGATAATTGCACTGAGGGCTTAAAGCCACCACTTAGAAAGGCTTTGGGGTGGTTGATTGTGAGTAATATACCGTTGGCATTGCGGCTCGCCCTCACCACAGTCATATTTTGCTTTTCAATCTCGCTCTGCAGCAAGCGATAAGAGGTTGTGACCTGCTGATCAACCCAGACTTGAACCTTTGACACCTCACCTTTATTAACGGCAATCATCATAATAAAAAAGGTAATTAACAAAGTCACAACATCTCCAAAAGCCAATAACCAGGCACCTTTTGCTCTTTCTGCAGCAGCACTCATAACAGGCTCTCACCTGCTATTGGGATTAGATTGGAACCTAGATTAGGTTTTACTGCGGTAATGGGACTTCTATTCTGAGAATGTTTTGCCTTAATTTGCGGTAGTAGATATATTTCGACCCGACGATTTTCATCCGCGGTGCCATCTGCAGTTAGAGTGTGAAAACTCCCATAACCCGCCATCGCAAACTGTGACTCTGGCAGGCCGGTATACAGTCTCAATAGCTTCATCATGGCGTAGGCTCTAAAGGTGCTGAGCTCAACATTATTATCAAAGAGTGCTGTTTGAGCCAGAGGCCGAGAATCGGTATGGCCTTCAACCCGAATAATTAACGCCACATTAAACCCTGCGGCTTCAATGCCTCGCACTAACTTCTGATGCCTTTGGGTAAAGGTTTCTAACGATAGACTTTGTAATAGCTCAGATAAACTCCGGATATAACCGAGATAGCGAGGATTAAGTTGCGCTCTTGCCGAAGTAAACAAAGAGTGACTAGGAATGGTTTGCGGATCTAGGGTCAGACGCACCCCTTTGCTCAGTGTATTTTCGACCGCTAGCCAACTTAAGCCCTGTTGCTCAGTTTGATAGAGGGTCTCTTGATAAAGTTGGTTGACTAATTTTTGATAATTACGCTTAGGCGTCGAACTTTCAAGCTCAACCAGCGTAATGATTAAGATAAAAAACGCTAATAGTGAAGTAAATAGACCAATATAGGTTAACAACCATATACGGGAGGCTTTAATCTGTTGAATTTGACCTGTTTCGAAACCGACCATGCCTGGTAACCTTGAAGGGCTCTCTTTTGCCGTTGACTTATTCCACACAGAGCGCAGTAAGAAGGACATATATAGGCTTCCTAAGTTATCGCAACGACTCTAGTTTGAGCTTGGTTGTCTCATTCACATAGGCCATTAATTGCTCTTTCATCAATAGGGTCGATTCTGATTTCTTTAGAGCCAGTACCCCATGAATAATGATTTCATTGCGTAACACTTCTGCTTCAGAGAGTACTTTTAACTTACCAGCAATCGGCATAAATAAAAGATTGGAAAACATTACACCATAAAAAGTCGTCACCAAAGCCAGACCCATACCATTTAAAAGACTGCCCAACATATCCTGAGCGCCACCATTGTCATAGGGAGAACCACCGCCTGTGACCTGCGTTGTCATCATAATAATCAAGCCCATTACAGTCCCCATCATGCCGAAAGCTGGCGCGTAGGAGGCCATATTGCTATAGACTTCCTGGCAACCCAAGTGACGTAACCGCATATTAATAAGGCGATTCTCTAAACTCTGCTTGAGAACATCTTTGTCCTGGTAGACCAACATCTCCGTTAATGAAAACCTAAAAAAATTATCATCGATTGAGTCAATTTGCTTTTCAATCCCCAACAAGCCTTTGTTCTTGGAGAGGTGGCTGAGATGAACCAGGGTTTCAATGACATCTTCATGGGTAGCTGGTTCCGAGGTGAATACTTTAGAGAAACCATTGAAAACACAGCCGACTTGCTTAAGCGGGTAGTTAATAAAAATAGCGGCAAAGGTCCCCCCCAACACTAATGCCAACCCTTGCCAATTTAAAAATGCACTGATAAATTGACCTTGCTGATAGTCGATCATGCTCAAAATTAAAATAATTGAGCCTAAAATCAATCCGAGTATGGTGGCAAATTTACTCATTATTTCCTAGTTAGTTAGTCTCCTCAACCCGGCTACTTTCCAGGTGAGTCGCTAACCAATTCTCTATCTGTTGATTGACTTCTGATGCCGACAGTTCTGCCACCTCTAAAGCTGGGCTAATATGTATCTGCACGACACCAGGACGTTTAATAAAACTGTTTTTCGGCCAAAACTCGCCCGCATTATGCGCAACGAGATAAACAGGCGCTTTGGCTTTAATGGCTAACATAGCGCCACCGATATTAATCTTGCCTAACTTGCCAGGCGGCATGCGCGTGCCTTCTGGAAAAAGCACAACCCAATCGCCTTGTGCCAACCGTTCTTTACCTTCAGTCACCAGCTGGTTCAATGCTTTTCGGCCGGCACCGCGATCAATCGCAATGGGATTTAATAACGCCATGCCCCAGCCAAAAAAAGGAATTTTAAGCAACTCTCTTTTTAGTACATAGGCCTGCCGTGGAAAGATCTCCTGAAAAGCCAGAGTTTCCCAAGCGGACTCATGCCTAGCAAGGATTAAGCCAGCCTGTTCAGGATTAATATGCTGTTGGCCATGTACTTCATAACGCACCCCACAGGTCCAACGTAACCAAAGCAGACAGAATCGTGCCCAGTAATGCATGAATTGGTAACGTGTTTTAAAAGAAAAAGGTCGGGTTAACTGACCCAATACCGAGAACAAAATCAATGTAATACCCTGCCCCAAAGCGAAAAGGGTTGAACCTAACAACCAACTAAATTTCATTTAAAAGCGCCTCCACAACGGCTTGTAAGTTTTCATAGACGGCGACATTCTCCAAAACGGCATCCTGGCTTGCCAAAGTGCGCTGTCCCTTGCCGGTCTTAACCAAAATAGGCCACATCTCTTTGGCTAACGCCGCCTTGACGTCTGCCAGTGTATCACCGACCAGAACAGATCCTTTAAGGGAGCGATTAAAACGTTGTTCAATCGCGATCAACATGCCAGTACCGGGTTTACGTGAGGGCGATCTATCCTCCGTAAGATAAGGGGAATAACTGATCCAGTCTACACCCGAGCCACCGACTAGATTCTGTAATTTCTGATGCATTTCACTTAGAGCTTGCCGTGAGTAATAGCCGCGCCTAATGCCCGATTGATTGGTGGCAATAGCCACTAGCCAACCGGCGGCTTTCAACCGCTGTATGGCTTCAATACTGCCTGCAACTGGCAGCCACTCATCGGCTGATTTAATATAGGCATCGGAGTCTTTATTAATCACCCCATCACGATCCAATACAATAATATTTTGCATGCTTTCTATCCCATATAAACACAAATTCCCGCAGTTGCGGGAATTTGTCTTCTAAAACCATTAACTCTTTAATAGACCTTTATAATCTTGACACATCTGCAACTTGTAAAAACAACTGATAAATTTGATTCAGTAAAGCCAAACGGTTCTTACGAACTTCAAGATTATCAGACATAACCATCACATCATCAAAAAAGCGATCAACCGCTTCACGAATAGTTGCTAACTCGGCAATGGCAGACGTGTAATCTCGCCCAGCAATCTGCTCACTCACTGTTTCACGTAAAGCATCCAGTGCCACCCATAAAACTTTTTCAGCTTCGTCTTCAAACAGGTCAGAATTTACCGTATCCGGCAAGTTCCCCTCAACTTTTTTCAAAATGTTGCTAATACGTTTATTGGCGGCACTTAAACTTTCAGCTGAATCCATTTGACTAAACTGCTTAACGGCTTCAATCCGTTTCGAGAAATCGATGGGGTGTGCAGGACGACAAACTCGAACAGCTTCAAACTGCTCAGCAGTGATCCCTTGATCGGTATAATAGGCGCGTAAGCGTCCAATGACAAAATCATAAATCTCATCCACCAAAGTATCCGTGACGACAACTGATTCATGCAATCTTAGGCTTAACTGGATCAATAGACGTAAATCTAAATCAAGCTGTTTTTCAATCATAATACGTAACAGACCCAAAGCAGCACGACGCAGAGCAAACGGATCTTTATCACCCGTGGGCACTTGGCCGATACCGAAAATTCCGGTAATGGTATCCAATTTATCAGCAATCGCTAAAGCTTGTGCCACCGCAGAATCTGGCAAATCATCTCCGGCAAAACGCGGCTGATATTGTGCATCAATCGCTTCCGCAACCGCGCTGTCTTCACCCTGCTCTGCCGCATAATAACGTCCCATAACGCCCTGAAGATCTGGGAATTCATCGACCATATTGCTCATTAAATCACATTTTGATAAACGTGCTGCCCGCTCACAAATCTCAGCCTTGACCCCTAAAGGCTTGCCGATTTTGATGGTTAAGGCTTCTAAACGCTCCACCTTATCAAATAAAGAACCTAGCTGTTTTTGAAAAACCACTGTTTTCAATCTTGGTAGAAAGTCATCCAATGGATTTTTACGATCCTGATCCCAGAAAAACTTAGCGTCTGCCAGTCGCGGACGAATAACGCGTTCGTTACCAGACTTAACCGAGGCCGGATTAATGCTTTCAATATTACTGACGGTTATGAACTTCGCCATTAAGTGATTCTGACTGTCGAGCATATGGAAATATTTTTGATGTCCCGCCATCGCTGAAATTAACGCTTCTGATGGTACGGCTAAAAAAGCCTCATCAAAATCACCGACAATGGCATT
Source organism: Pseudomonadota bacterium (assembly GCA_051746325.1). Classification (GTDB taxonomy): domain Bacteria; phylum Pseudomonadota; class Gammaproteobacteria; order Thiomicrospirales; family Thiomicrospiraceae; genus Thiomicrorhabdus. The sequence continues at coordinate 2,355 of JBNJEY010000013.1, read as the reverse complement.
TGGCCACTCATTGAGCGCACTGACCTCTTCAAGCAGTTCAGGATCTATGACAGCTCGCCCCCCCGCTTGTTCTGCCACGGCGACAACTTGCTGACGCACCCTTTCGGTACGCTCTGCAAAATCAACCATGACATAACCTTCTGATTTCAAGATCTGCGCATACTGTGCTGGATCTTCAATCAATAATTTAGTGGGTGCGTGGAAACGATGCCCTCTGGTGGTATTTGAGGTTTGATGACCCAGAATAGTAGCTGGCACCACTTGACGGCCCAATAACATCAAAGCCCAGTGCACAGGACGAACAAATTCTATATCCGAACTGCCCCAACGCATTCGTTTTGGAATCGGTAATTTGGCTAACGATTGATTGACGATCTCAGGTAATAGGGCTTCAGCAACTTGACCTTTTTGCGCCAGGTTATAGGCCATCCAAATACCTTTATCGGTTTCGATCTCAATTAACTCTTCTACCGTAGCACCACATCCTCGGGCAAAGCCTTGCAATGCCTTAGTAGCATTGCCATCTGCATCAAATCCAGCTTTTTTAGCGGGTCCCTTACGCTCAATAATTTTATCGTTTTGCACCGTTTGCAAATCTTCGATAAAGACCGCTAAACGACGTGGTGCAGCATAAGCTTTAATTTCACCATAGCTTAATTCAGCTTCGACCAGGCCTGCTTCAATACCTGATGCAAATGCTTCACTTAATTTTTTTAGGGCTTTCGGCGGTAACTCTTCTGTCCCAATTTCAACCAAAAATGCTTCTGTATTCGTTGTCATTATTTTGCCCCCTTTTCAGATTGTTCGGCAACCGGTTTTTTGACCAAAGGGAAACCAAGTGCTTCACGGCCTTCATAATAGGCTGAGGCAATTTGCTTAGCCATCGTTCTAACACGGCCAATATAGCGCGCTCGTTCTGTCACACTAATGGCATGGCGCGCATCCAGCATATTGAAAGCATGCGAGGCTTTTAAGACTTGCTCATATGCCGGCAAAGGCAACTTATCTGCGACTAACTTGACAAAAATCTGTTCACACTCATCAAAGGTTCTAAACAAAATTGCTGTGTCGGCTTTTTCAAAATTATAAGTCGACATTTCAACTTCGTTTTGGTGAAACACATCGCCATAGGTCACTTTACCTTCCGGCCCATTAACCCAGGTTAGGTCATAGACACTTTCAACACCTTGCAGGTACATAGCGATGCGCTCTAGACCATAGGTGATTTCGCCGGTAACCGGACGACACTCTAAGCCACCGACTTGCTGAAAATAGGTGAACTGCGTAACTTCCATACCATTCATCCAGACCTCCCAACCTAGACCCCAGGCGCCTAATGTTGGTGATTCCCAGTTGTCTTCAACAAAACGAATATCATGCTCTAGCGGATTGACTCCCATCGCCCTTAAGGAGTCTAGGTATAACTCTTGGATATTGTCTGGCGACGGTTTAAGCATCACTTGAAACTGATAGTAGTGCTGTAAACGGTTAGGATTTTCTCCATAACGACCGTCTGTTGGGCGACGACAAGGTTGAACATAGGCCGCTCTCCAAGGCTCTGGACCAATCGATTTTAGGAAGGTAGATGGGTGGAATGTACCTGCACCCATCTCATTATCATAGGGCTGCATCACCACACAGCCTTGCTCTGCCCAAAATGCTTGTAAGGTTTGAATCAACCCTTGAAATGTACGAATATCTGTTGCTGCTTTTGCCGACACGGTCCGAACCTCTTAGCCTTATCATTAGCCCAATTAAATCAAAGCCTGTTAAGTTTAGAAGATTAAGAGCTTCTAAATTTGAGACCTTGGCATAATGGATGTAAAATATGTTACAAAATACGATCAATTATACCGTATTTTATTGTGACTTTAAGAGAGTTACTTGGCTCAAACACAAGAAAGAAGACCCTATAATGAATCATAATGACTCCCAGCTTACCGCTGATTACCTTGTTGATGCTAAGGGGCTAAAATGCCCTATGCCAGTAATTAAATTGCAACAACAAGCTCGCCAAAGTAGTCCGGGCGAATTGATCTCGATTGAATGCACCGATCCCGGTGCACAAAAAGACATCACTAGCTGGACACGGGTTAATAAACATACATTACAAGATGTCATCATCACAGACTATGGTTGCCGAATCGTCATTAAAGTTGAACCCAAATCCTAGAGGCTCTGTCGACTGTCTGGCTCATAGCAAACTTATACCCAAATTTGTAACCATTCCTCAAATTTGCAACCATTATCAATAAACGTATCATTCGCCATTTTGAATGCGTTTTTGAGTATAATGAAAATCATTGAGAATCACTAGAACGGCCTAAAACCCCGTAAAATCAACCCAAAAAACTG
>JBNJEY010000012.1:0-22439 GCA_051746325.1 Pseudomonadota bacterium | reverse complement strand
CGTCAACTACCACGCCCTGAAGGACGTGGCTTGAATCGTGAGATTTGAGATAGGTGTGGAAACACGCTAATAGGTGATTAGCCTAAGCACTTCGAGTGCTACGTTGTGACAGTCATGATACCTTTGAATGCCTCCCAAGTTCAAAGCTCTATCGTTTAAATAAAATTTCAGCCACTATTGGAGCCTTAGGGCCAAAAGCGTTAAAAGGGATGCCTGACATATCATAAAAAAAATACTACTACTCGTTGTCATCACCTTTTCGCTCTATGGGTTATCAAATTACAACCCTAGTTCCCTTCCGGCACATGCAGAACAAAGCAAAACGGGTGACCAACTCCTCACCACGGCCTTTGAAAACCAACAAAGTGATATTCAAGTTGAAGGTTCTGGCACTGTTATTAAAAACCTAGCCGATGACACCAACGGCAGTAGACACCAAAGATTCATCCTCAGACTTTCCTCTGGCCAAACGTTGCTGATAGCCCATAATATCGATTTGGCACCACGTATTAACCGACTTTCCAAAGGTGATACCGTGCGTTTTTATGGCGAATACGAATGGAACGAGAAAGGTGGCGTAGTACACTGGACACATCATGATCCAAGCCGCAAGCATATCGGTGGCTGGCTTAAACACAATGGCGCTACCTATCAGTAGCCATGCTGCCTACAGCCCTTTATAAGACTTTGTTATATGGTTTTAAAAATAATATGACCAGGCCTGGTTGTATAACTTACTCTGCCTCAATTATTTTATGAAATCCTATTTTCAACCACATAAATCAGCAAAAAAAACTACAATTTAATCGTTAATGCATATATATTAGAAACCATAATCATAACGATGATTCATTAAATCCACATAGATGAGGCGAGTAAAATGAGTGACATAGATATCGGTATTAGTAAGGATAATAGACTAAAAATAGCAGAAGGTTTGAAGCATCTTTTGGCTGATTCTTATACGCTCTATTTACAAACACACAATTTCCATTGGAATGTCACAGGATCACAATTTCGTGTATTACATCTAATGTTTGAAGAACATTACACCGAGCTGGCAACGGCTGTCGATGAAATTGCAGAGCGTATTCGTACCTTAGATGTAGCGGCTCCTGGAACTTATAAGGAATTCGCAAGATTAAGTTCAATTAAAGACGTCGAAGGTGTTCCTAGCGCATCAGAAATGGTTGATTTATTGACTAAAGGCCACGAACAGGTCGTCAAAACCTCGCGTGAAGTTTTGAAATTAGCGCAAGAAGCGGATGATGAATCAACAGTTGCTCTAGTCTCTGATCGTATGCGCATTCATGAAAAAACATCATGGATGTTGAGAGCAATGACAAAGTAAATTATTCGTAATACAAGCATAACAAACGTATTAACCGGACAACTTTTCACTCCGGCAATACGGGCGTTAGAACAGCCAGCCTTTGAATAAGGCTTTTTGAAATGACATTTAGGTTAAATGACCAGGCCTGGTCACCCCCTACTTCTCAACCACAATCCGAACAAAACGCCCATCACGTTGTGGCGTATTCTCAATGACCTTAAAGCCCACCCCTTGCAACATATAGATAATGTCATCTGCATGATAGCGATTGTGTTCTAGGAAATGTTCAAAGACATCTTCCATCTCATCTCGTTCAATATCGGTTTTAAACAACTCGCCATCAGGAAACTTATGCTCCAAATACTCGGCCAAAGGTCGTCTGACCAAATCGATAATGCAGAAACGACCACCCGGCTTTAGCCATTTATAGACTGCTTTAAATAGATTAATCGGCTGTGGCAGTTCATGCACCAGCATACTCGCCATGGCGACGCCGACACACCCCTCTTCGATATTGACTTGCGGTTCATTCAAGTCGCCTTTAACCATGCGGCCATTTTCAGGCAGGGCTTGTTGCGCGACTAACATATAGTCTGCAGCATCAATTCCCAGGACAGAGTTCTGTGGATAACGCAGTGCTAAATCGCTGACGAATTGTCCCGTTCCCGCGCCTAGATCTAATAGACAATCGCCATTGCTGATTACCGTGGCCATCTCTTCATTCCAAAACTCCCAAAAGTCGATATCGTGACGACGCTCATAGGTTTCGGTAATCATTTGACGGGCATGCTCTCCATTTCCACCGTGGTGTCTTAGAATCTGTTTTTGGGTCTTTTCCATAGCGATTGTTCCTGTGTTGAAAGCCAAGTTATTATTGATTTAGGCTAGTTTAGTGTTTTTAATGCCGACCTATTAATTTTTTTTGAACCATTATGGCGACTGCCAAACTTAATTAAGCTCAACCCATTGGTCTATATAGCTAAAATAAAGAACCCATTTTTGCGGTCGCTCTTCAAGCTCTGCAAACAAATGACCGTAGCGTTCTAATTGCGGTTGATACTGCTCAACTTGTTGTTGGATAAACGCCTCTAAAGCTGCTTTATCATCCGCCCGGCCTTGGTATAGACTGGTCTTATAATCGACAATCCAGCGCAGGCCGGTTTGATCGACAAATGTTCTATCGATAATATGGTTACTGACCAGACCCTCTTCTAAAGCCGTAAGGGGTTGTTCGGTTTGTGATTCGGCAAACTCACGGCCCAGCGCCCAACGTAATTTTGCATTGCCGATGGCATTGGCCAAAGAGCGTTCGGTACGACGCAGGGCTTCGTCCAATTCGCCCTCTTTTAAGCCCTGTTGACCTAACCACTGTTGGTAAAAAGACAGACGTTGAGCGAGCCGTGTCGCATCCCAATGTTCAATGCCTTCGTCGACGATCTGCTCTAATACCGCATGCACCAGATTACCCACCGAAGTATTAAGAAGCGCTTGTCGACTGGCAAACAGAGTCTCCGCCTCTGGCGGCAGTTTATCAGCTACAGCGGCTGTTTTTGGAATGCCAGTAATCAGGTTTGCAGTTGTAGCGGAGCCTTCACTCTCACCTTTAACCCCTTCAGTGTCTGGCTGAAACAGCGTGGAAAAGCCGCCTCTTTGCAGTGGTAGGCGACTGACTTTGGGCCAAGGGGAGTTCTGCTGCCTTTGATCTAACTCGACAAACTCATGGGAGTGCAGCAGTTGAGTAAAGGTTAAATTCACGCAAGGCCACAAGGCCTCCAGCATACTGCCTTTTACTGGGTTAATCACCACCTCTATATCCTCGGGTTCTTTGACGGTAATTTGTCCAAATAGATAGAGTTTTTGCTTGGCACGCGTCGCGGCGACATAGAGCAGACGACCGAGTTCATAATTCTGTTTTTCTAACTCAAAGCGTTTCAATAACAAGCTTAATCGTGAAACGGCTTGACCTTTTTGGGTAATGGGGGCTATAACTAGCTTTTCAGTAGCCTCACCTGACATCGTAGAGGCCATCTCATCGGCCATAAACTGGAACCATGAAACCAGTTCGGTATCATCTCCGCGCGGCTTGCGGCCTAGGCCGGGAAGAATAACGGTATCAAACTCCAGCCCTTTGGATTTGTGCATGGTCATCAGCTCGATACGCTGACTCTCGGGTGAGCTATCGGCTCGGGCAAACAGAGCATTCATCATCGTTTCGAGTTGCTCAAAGTCTAACAGCTCACCGTCAAACTCCGCCAAGGTGTGACAAAATACCTCGACATTCTCCAGTGCCAAATGTGTCTCAACGCTCTGAGGGCCATCCAATTGAATCCAACACTCTCTGACCAAGGTTGAAAAAGGCAGACTGCCCGAGCGTGATAAGGTCTGCTGCAGGATAGGAATAACCTGTCCTAATCGCTGCAGACCTTCGTCTGAAAGGGATTTTTCTTCGAGGATTTGTTGAAGTGACCATGCATTTATACCACCTTCCTGGGCATGGTCACTTTCTGATTTTGGATGCATACCTTTGCCTAGGGCTGATATGGGATAGGTTAGGCACGACCAGACGGGGTGATAAGGCCAGTTACCCATAACCGCAAACAGGTCATTCAAAGAGAGCCCAACCAAAGGCGAACGCAGTAATGCAATCCACGCTGCACGGTCAGACAGATGCAATAGCGCACGGCTTAAAGCCAAACAGTCCTGCACTTCTTGACGTTCATTCAAGGCTTCCAGATCAACCGCTCTAAAACCAATGCCGGCTTGTTTCAATAGACGAGCAATGCCCATTAAACTGGAACGAGAACGCCCCAATAAAGCGATGCTTTTGCCATCGCCCTCACTCAGTTCCAACAGGCGCTGTTGAATCAAGTCCACAATTTGACGGGCTTCTTCTTCGTGTGAACGATTGAGCGCCCAAAAGCTGTGTACCGCTGGAGTTTTATCGGTTGAAAAGGCGACTGAATCACTGTAGCTGACGGCACCTTTTTCGATATTATTGGTTTTCGGCAGAACTTTACTGAAGTTTTGATTGACCCAATCGACCACGCCTTGACTAGAACGGAAGTTGACCTTGAGGGTTAGCGGCGTCAAATTGACTTGACCCACCCTGCCTTGCCAAACTTTAAGAAAGTTACCCACCTCGGCTTCGCGGAAACGGTAGATAGATTGCATCGGATCGCCCACAATAAACAGAGTGCGACCATCGCCGGGCTGCCAACCAGCGATTAACTTACGTAGCAGTGAAAACTGTTCACTACTGGTATCTTGAAACTCATCGACCAGTAGATGTTTGACTTGATAATCTAACTGTTGCGCCAAGTCGGTAGGCTCCAACTCATCACCTAATGCCTGACTGGCCGCTTGGGCGATCTCGATAAAGTCGGCTTGTCCGCTCGACTGAAAGACCACTTTTAAATAGGCCGCTGAGACTCTTAATAACTGAATCAACCATTGCAGATCCAACCATTGGTCGTCGCTATAATGCGGCTGAGGCAGTTCTTTTAAAATGGCTAATGCCTCTAGGACATCTTTAGACTGAGGGCCCTCTTTTAAACCCGCCAAGATATTTTCAAACTGCTCTTTACGCTCTTTGGCTTCACCCTTGCCTGGTGGAAACCCATTGTTTTTATTGACTTTCGTCCGAATGGTTTTAGATTCTTTAGTTAACAACCAATCCGCTAATCGTTGCCAAGCCTGAATATCCTCTAGCGAATCACTCAAAGGCCAGGCACCACACAATATATCTAAATCTGGCTGCTCCTTTTGCACGGCGTACTCCGCCACCTGGCAGGCCTCCTCTAACAGAGGTCGAACATGACTTAACTTGGCGACCTGTTGCTTGAGCTCATCTAAAACAATGGTCTCTAAAGCAGATTCGAGTCTGGTACGGGAATCGTCGCCGTTTAGGCGCAGTAGATTGCCCATCCATTGATCACGTTTTTTCAACATATTCATTAACAGGCTTTCTGCCCGGTTAAATCGACCATTCACCAAGCCTAATAGACGCGCTACCGCCTCTTCTAAGGCTGGAGTTTTTAAGGTTAGATGCACAGCCTCTTTATAGGATGAATCGACCTTATGTGAAATCTGCGAAGGCGCCCCCATTTTGGAGAGCAGAGGCATTTGGCCGACTAAATAGCTGTTTAAACCATCGATGGTTTTGATGCGCAAACGGTTGGGGTTTTGCAACAGTGACCAGGCCTGGTCACTGTTTTGTTGCAAGGCACTTTTGGCCAATTGCCAGGTATTAAAATCATTTAAGGTGGCGTTTTCGGGCAACTCGGGCAATAGACCCATTTTTAACGCGCCCATAATACGGTCACGCATTTCGGCGGCGGCTTTTTTGGTAAAGGTCATCGCCACAATTTGTTCAGGCTGTTCAACTTGCGACAAAAGGGCTAAAAAGCGTTGTGTCAGTAGAGCTGTTTTGCCCGAACCCGCTGGCGCTTGGACAATAAACGAGCTAAAGGGGTTAATGGCTGAAAATCGGGCGGCGCCGTCAATTAGGTTACTGTCCTGTTGAACGCCAAACAGTTCGGTCACTCCGGGACGATTTTCGGTTTGCAAAGGCGTGGTTTGGTCGTAAGTTGACGCATCATTTGACTCATCAGATGGTTGCTCTATCGGTGTATTTAACATGATTAAACCTCCCCTTGAAAGTCATGGTTATTGGCATCATCTTCATCGGCAAAACGTTGCTGTTGCTTCATCTCTGGCAAGCGCAGTGCCAACTTACAATTGGCATATTGAATATCACTCTCTTTATCAAATGCCATCTCGGCGCAGCCCAATTGAATATCACTGGCCAAATCAGAGACCTGCTGTCTTAAATGGCCTAAAAAATGCACCCAGGTGGTTTCGTAATATTCACTGCTCTCTTTCTCGGCCATCTTAGCAAACACCTGAATCGAACGGGCTTTAAGCAATACATCGTCCTCTGCGGCAATGGCACTGATCTTGACCCCATCGTCTGAATGCAATAGACCATAACCAATCCCAGAAACGTCATCACTCACCGCATGTAAATAGACGGCTAGCTGTGGCGCTTTGGTCGGCGTTTTTAACAGGTCATTGATACTGGCTTTACCGGTCTTATAATCAATAATGACCTTCTGACCCGCCACCAAATCGATTCGGTCAACAATCACGCTGAACTCGATGCCTGCTAGGGTGATTTGATGTTTTTCTTCGGTGGCAACCACTTCAAAACTCGGCCGGGTTTTCTCAAGCTCGAGCCATTGTAGACAGAGTTCTAGAATTCGGGCTTGTTCCAACTCTAAATAGGCATTTTCAATGGTACCTTGCAGTTGGGCAAAACTCTGAATAATGTGGTTTTGCAGACGTTCTGCCAATTCGGCATCGCTTAATAATAACATCGCATTTTGGGTTTTGGTCTCTTGCCAAAAATGCTCTAAAACCGCATGCACTAAGGTGCCCTGATTGGTGTTTTGCAACCCCTCTTCAACAGTCTGTAAGCCATATTTCCCACCCAAACGGTAATCCATAAAGGCCATTAAAGGACACTGACTTTGCGCCTGCAAAATACCAGTTCCACCAGGGGCTTTTGACCCTTCGGCCACTTGCGGCCCTTTAGTATCTAAAACCCATTCAATCGGTTTTTCTGCATCGCGTAATTGAAAAACTCGCTCTGCTAAAGAGTGGTAAATAAGGGGTTGATAAGGTGTTAATACAACGTCTTGCAAGCGCTGAAACGCATCACGACGAACTTGAATTAATGGACTGGCTAATAACTCGGCATCGCCTTGATATTGCGGGTAGCTCCAAACCAAAGTCGGCGCACATTGGGCTAAACGTTCGGTCACTTGCAGGGCGTAATCCAGCTCTCGTTTTGCATCGCAACGCGGCGAACGCTGCTCTCTTTGCAAACTCATCGGTAAAAAAGGATTGGGATTGGAGATTCTCGGCCAAGCTTCATCGGTTAAGCCCATAACCCATAAGGCATCAAAATTTTGCCCGCCAGCTTCCAACATCCCCATAATCTGAATCGGTTGCAGACCTTTGCTTTGCGATTGCTGCAGCTGCTCTGACAGAAAGCGTCTAAAGAGCGATAACCAGGCCGAAACCGGCTGCTTGCCGACCATTTCGGTCACCATTGAAAAATGCGTGACGGCCGATTCAAAAGCCATTTTTTGTTGGTATTCGTCACTGTTAAGCGCTCTGGAACCCGGCCAGGCGATCAGCTGCAAAACATCCCAAGTGGCTTCGATAAACTGCGTTAGACTCAATTTAGCGGGTAGTTCAAGGGTCGCTTGCTGGCGCAGGCTTTGCAATAAAGCTTTCGGTAAGGCTTTAGCCGACTCGGTCTCCAATAGAGCCGGCCAAGCAAAATTAGACCACTGTAACCGCCTAAAACTTGCATCGGCTTGTTGGCGTTGCACAAAATTGCCTTGGCTATAGGGCGAGATTAACCACTGACTCCAGTCGACATAGCTACACGGCTTTTGCGGGCGTAAAAAAAGCTGTAAACTCATCCAGGCATTTTGCACCAATGGCAAATCCAGTAAAGAGTCGCCTAATGACAAGTTATAAAACGGTGGCGTAGTCCGCCTACTGCTGAGTGCTTGCAAACCTTGCAGACTCAGTTGCTCATCCAAACACTGGGTTAAAGCGACTTTATAATCGGCTAGATTTGGCGACACCACGCCAATTTTAATTTGATGAACAGGTTTTGATACAGAGAGATTTTGCCACTGCTGTAGACACCATAAGGACACTTGCTCTACTTCATCCTGTGCATCTGCGGCGCTATAGAGGTTCTGAATGGATTGATTGTCATTCGAATCCATCCCCTCTTCAGTTACCTGGCAACCCAATAATTCTACCGCCGTTTGCCACTGCTTTATTAACGGTGTTATTTCATCAAAACCATGTAAAAAAAATGCATCGGGCAGAGAGCCTTTGCCCATTTTCAACCAGCCCAAACGCTGTTGTTGTGCCAAAACATCGTCCTGCCAATTGTGAGCCTTTAACTTTTTAAGATAACGAGAGCGACAACTTGTAAATAACTGTGTCTCATTCGAGTGAAAAGGCGTCTCTAACCAATCATCAGGGAACCACGATTGCGATAGTGACCACGCCTGGTAGAGTTGTTTAGCCGTGCTTGAGACATTAAGCAGGGCAATGCTTTGAATATTTTGGGAGACCGCGCTATCACCCGCAATCTGATTCGATTCTGTCAAGTTGCTTAAAGCCGTTTCTCGAGACTCTAACTCCTCTTGTAATACCTGCTCCCACAACCACTGCGCTTCAAAGCCGCTTAATACTTTACTCGGCAGTTCATCGATCGACAACTCACCCCGCAGCAAGCACCCCTCTTGCCATACCGTCCACCATTGGCTAAAGGTCATGATCTGCGGCGATTGAATCACCGCATGACTTTGCTTGTGGATGGATTGCTGTTTAAGGGTCGCACTTAGACGACTATTGGCCGTAATATGGATGGTTTTCATCGAACTCGCTTCTTAAAAAAGGTCTTATGGGCAGTTTACAAACAAGGTAATTAGGGCTAAAGACAAGTCAAGAGATACTCTGCCATAAATCATACTAACAGTTGAATCCAGCGTGCCCCATGGGTTTTTATGACCCGCTTTGCCTCTGGCGTTTGCGGATAATGAAGATTGACCAAATCCCAAAAGGCTTTGGAGTGATTGGCGTGCACTAAATGACACAGTTCATGTACCACGACATAATCAATTACCCAACTTGGTGCTTGCATTAGACGCCAGTTGAATTGGATTCGACCATCGGTATAACAGCTGCCCCAGCGCGATTTATACCCTTTTACCGTCAGGCTTTTTGGCTCTACACCAATCTGCTGAGCATAATAGGCTAATCTAGGTTTAAGGTATGCAACCGCTTGCGTTTGCATAAAGGCTTGAATGTTTTGACATGCTTGGGTCGCACACGCATCGACACTCAGTTTGCCGTAATCTATTTCATCCCAATAAAGAGAACAGATTTTCTCCTCTATCACCACCTCGGCAACACTCTTATGCGCCGAGGTTTCTTTATGCTGAATGCGAAAAACCATTTGCACCCCCAAAAACTCTAGCATATCGCCCTCTCTGCCCTGGAAAAGTGACATGGATTGATAAGAGGGGCGTAACTCTAAGGCTTTGAGCGTTTTTTGCAGCCATTCATAATGCCCCGTTAATAGGGCCAATAGGCGTTTATTAGAAAAATATTTGGGCACTAAGATAGCGACACCCGCCGGACGTTTTTTTAAAGCAATCGACTTTTTGCGGCTGGTACGCACGATAGGCAGGCTTTGATGACCCACTTGAAAGTGATTAAAATCTGGCGGTGCTGCAGATTTGGCTTTCGATTTTAAAGACGAGAATAAAGACATATTTTATCTTTTATTTAGACCTTTATTGCATCAGTCGGGAGCGGGGCAGAGACGACTTTTAAAATCGTTTTATGCTTTAAAAAAAGTCATTATAGAGCGATTTTAACAAAGGAAACGGCATATTACAGCTTAAATTGTAGTTGTTATGCGAATTCAAACGTTGTTAAATATTCTGAACGCTCAGCAATTGTTTAGCAAACCGATTTATGCATTTAACCATTTTACTCTATACTATCCCTTATGAATGCAAACCCAATAAAACAGCACTATAGTCTAACCATTAAACACCCCGCAGATGCCCTTGAACACTTGGCAGAGTTGACTGGTTTAAGTAAGCAACTGTTGAAAAGCTATGCCCTTAAAGGCGCGGTTTGGTTGACTCAATCCAATCCATCAAAATCATCCAAACCCGAACGCCTTAGGCGCTTAAAAAAAGCGCTGTTGCCCGGTATGGTTTTAGACTTCTACTATTTTCCTGAGTTACTGCATGCAGAGCAACCACCTGCTCAGATCATTGCGGATAAGCAGGGGTATTCGGTTTGGCTAAAACCTCGTGGCATGCTCTCGCAGGGTTCTAAATGGGGAGACCATACGGCGCTGTATCGCTGGGTTGAGATGCATTACAAACCGAACAATGAAACTCGCCAGTCCTGGATAGTACACCGTTTAGACCGAGCCACGCAAGGTCTGATATTACTTGCGCATACCAAAAAAATGGCTCAAACTCTAAGCCACTATTTTGAAATCCGTCAAATCCACAAAGCGTACCAGGCCAATGTCTGGGGGCGGTTTCCAGCAGAAAAACAAACCATTTCCTTACCGATTGACAATAAAACCGCGCTCAGCCATATCACTTTAAAATCCTACAGTGCCCAGTTGAATATCTCGCGGATTGAGATTGAGATTGAAACCGGCCGCAAACATCAAATCCGCCGACATCTATCTGAATCTGGCTTTCCAATTATTGGTGATCGTCTTTATGGGGATGAATCGATGGATTTAGCACTGCAAATAGATGCAAAAGCACGCCCTGATTTGCAACTCACCGCTTATAAACTGAGTTTTCTATGCCCTATCTCTCAACAAGCTCTATTGTATGAATTAACCGAACAGCAACTGGATTTAATGACAATTGAATAAAGGATGCGGCCGAGATCGTATTTAAGGAAAACCGACTGACCAATAATACCCAATTACATCTGGCTGCGGAGCCTGACAATGGCTATGATCGACACGCCTTGCAAATTTTTCTGCCGACAATAGCTGAGTCTTCAAACAATAGAGCTTCTAGCATTAACGTTTTAAATAGAGACGCTCCTGGGCTATTGCTAGGTTACGTCCCAAGGCAACTGACGCTCATTATTAGTCGCCAATTAAAATCGTCTTGTACATATAGTCTACAGGTTACCCACAGGGCAAAACTAGGCAAACGCATCGAAATTGAGTGCCTCCTTAAAATGCAGCTCCCCTGGCTTACCGCCTTAAACCTGCATCTCCTAACGATATGGGTACAACAATTACAACAGCTTAAAAGGCTACAGCGTTATTTAACCCAGACGAATCAATAACAATTTTATAAAGAGTTCTTATTACTTTAGTCGGTAACAATTGCTACAATCCCATATAATCAATAAAAATTACAGGAGCTTACTAAACCTGATGACAGCGACTAATACCGATCAGACAAATCAACAAGAGTGTGCCAATTTACTCAATCAATCTGATGATTATCAAGTATTGAAAAAAGTCCAACCGACCACTGTATTCAATGCACCCACACCTAAAAATTGTCACCGAGTCTGTGTGATTGATACCGAAACTACCGGGTTAGACACCGATGCTTGTGAAGTGATTGAAGTCGGTTATCAGATTATTGAGTTCGATTCACGGGGAAATTTCTACCAAGTCATCCGTTCACAAAATTTCTTGAATGAACCGCAAGGTGAAATCAGTGCGGAGGTCACTCGCGTTACGGGGATTACACTGGACGATGTCAAGGGTCATCATATCCCTTGGGATAAAGTGGCCGAGGACATTGCCGAAGTACAACTGTGTGTCGCCCATAATGCAGCTTTTGATCGCCCTGTGCTTGAACGTTATCATAATGTCTTTATGAATAAGATCTGGGGATGTTCAGTCGCCCAAATAGATTGGCAAAATCTAGCCAATGTGAGCTCGCGTAGCCAGGAATTTTTATGCTGGAAAGTCGGAGAGTTTTTTTACGGTGCCCATCGTGCTTTAGATGATGTGCAGGCACTTTGTCAGCTACTAGCCATTCCCATCTCAGAAGAGAGGCAACCGGCTTTTCACTATTTGTTGCACTCTATCCGCCAAAGTAAATCACTGATTAAAGCCACTGGCGCACCGTTTGCCGTTAAAGATGCCTTACGTACGCGCGGCTATCGTTGGAATCCTGATGAGCGCGTCTGGCAACAAGTGATTGATGATGCCAATCTACAAGATGAGCTGGCCTGGTTAATCGAAAATAAAACACCAAACCCAACCATTATAAAACTTAAAGCGACCGATAGCTTTTCAATAAGAGCTCGTTAGAGTTTAGTTAAATTTTAGTTCGGTTTTAGTCCCATTGTTTCAAAATAAAACATTAAGAGACCTTTGCACGAGAGCATAAACCGATATAAATGGCTAAAATTTCACAAGAAATGAGACAGAATCGACATAGGTTCATATAATAGACTCTTTTGTATGAGTCGACTATCTGCAAAAAGAGCTGTAGTTTCAATTTTTCCAAGATTAAGTGTTAGGAGTTTAATAAATGAGTTCAACGGACAACAAGACCTATAGAGGTCAACTAAAGCGATGGAATGATTCAAAAGGATTTGGTTTTATCGGTGGTGAAGATGAAGACAGCGACATATTCATTCACATCTCAGAACTAAAGCAAATGACCCGCCGACCAACCATTGGTGATGTAATTACATACCAAATTCAAGTTCAAGACGACGGTAAGAATCGAGCTTATAATGCACATATTGAAGGCGTTGAAGCCTTTAAGTCCAAAGACCAAAAGAGTAAGAGTTTGCTCTCTTTAAAAAACAAATGGATTGTCGCTTTTGTCATTCTAGCGGTTATTGCCGTCACCTATTTTGTGGCCGCATAAAAAACTTGAAGAACCCAAGCGATTTGCAGCGATCTCTTTAAACAAGGGTAATAGGGCCAAGAGCACAATTTAATTTAGTTTCGCCGCTCTTGTGACCCTTGTAGTTGTAGCCCCCCTTTAAAATCAATTAGACCTATCTAAAGTACAGCGATTGCTACTCTCTATTTGCAATCGCTACCACTTCAATCAAACGATTTAAAACCTATTAAATCAACTCACTACAATCACAATATCCCTAAATACGCCTCTAAAAAAACAATATTTATTAAAAAGTTTAAAGCGATCTCGCCCCACGAACACCTTCAATATTGAGTTTTTCTCGATTTAAGGTTAATAACGGCAATTACTCTAATTCAAATACCTCAGAAACCCCTGGACCTCGTTTATCGGATGCCGCTTGCCACTGTCCATTAATATAGGCGATGAGTTGCACATCACCCATATAATTGTTCTGCTTTAGGTTATAGCCCATTAACTCTAATGCCGTTTTAGTCGACTCGGGCAATTCAGGATTGTAGGCGATTTGGTTTACCGGTAACAGTTGGTGATGCAGTCTTGGAGCATCCACGGCTTGTTGGGCACTCATGCCCTCCTCGACAACATTTACAATTGTCTGAAATACCGACGTGATAATCGTTGATCCGCCAGGTGTACCGACCACCATTTCGACCTGACCCTCTTTCAAAACGATGGTCGGCGACATAGATGATAACATCCGTTTATGCGGGGCGATTTCATTCGCTTTGCCGCCGACCACACCAAATACATTGGCCACACCCGGCTTGGTGCTAAAATCGTCCATTTCGTCATTCATTAAAAAACCAGCGCCTTCTATAACCACGCCACTACCAAAGGGCATATTCAGCGTATAGGTATTTGAAACTGCCATCCCTTGACTGTCGATAATTGAAAAATGCGTGGTTTCTGGAGTTTCTAACTTTCCAGGCTTAATGCTGTCAGTGTCCGATATATCGTCCAGCAACACCCCTTTAATTCGAGACTTAAGGTAAGAGTCCGAAATAAGTTGTTCACTAGGGACGTCAATAAAATCCGGATCGCCTAAATAAAAGGCTCTATCAGCGTAGACACGCTTTTCCAGTTCAGCATAAAAATGCGCTTTAAAAGCCTGTTCTGGTAGAGCTTCTCTCTTTGCTTTATTAAGCCTGTGGTGTTGTACTCGCGCCTCTAATAAGGACTTCATCTTTAATAGTTGAATAATGGCAATGCCGCCTGAACTGGGCGGTGGTGCAGAGACAATGGTACGTCCTTGCCACTGCCCCTCAATCGGTTGCCGCCAAATTGCTTGATAGCTCTTTAAATCCGCTAATGTAATCAACCCCTTGTCGGCCATGGATTCTGGCTTTTGCATTTGCTTGACGATCTGTTCGGCTATTTTGCCCGTATAAAAGACATCCGCACCCTGTTGCGCAATTAACGTTAAGGTCTTCGCCAGTTCTGGCTGTTTAAAAAGATTATCGGCTTTAAGATCCGCAAAATACGTTGTAAAATTCAGTGGAATCGGTGATTTATCGGCGATCCAGCTCTGATACCAAATCGCCCGTTGGGCTAACGACTCGGAGACAATAAAGCCTTGATCAGCAAAATTAATGGCTTCTGACAAGAGGCTCTTCCATGGCAAACGACCAAAACGTTGATGGACTTCCCACATCCCTCGGACCGTTCCCGGCACCCCAGATGCTTGATAGCCCACTAAGGAACGATATGGAATCACGGCTTTATTTGCATCCAAATAGAGATCACGAAAAGCGGCTGATGGCGCTTTTTCACGATAGTCTAAAAAATAACTCTTACCTGGAGTCGAGTGTTTGGAAGCGTTAATAGAATCTTTATTGGATGCAAATAAGGTTAAAAACCCACCTCCACCTAGATTGCCTGCTTCAGGATAGGTGACCGCTAATACAAAGGCTGAGGCCACCGCGGCATCCACCGCATTACCACCGTGCATTAAAATCTTTTTTGCGGTCTGTGCACTGTATAGATCTGGCATCGCGATTGCGGCCGGCTGTGCCAGCACCCCCCATGACAATAGCCACAAGCTAATGACAGATAAATATGTTGACGCCGTTTTAATCAAGCCCATAAGCTAGTCTTCCTTTAATATCTTCTTTGTGAGGTGTTTGCCGATTAAATCTGGTTAAACTTATTGGCGAATGAGGCGCCCGAATTAATGCGTAAACCCCCCTTAATAATTCCTGTAAAAACCATGATTGAATCCTTGATAACCATCTATTTTAATACCATTCTACACAATATAGACTATTTTTCTAACTTGTAAAATGCGCTTGAGAGCCCTCTCTACTGGTATTACAGCTGGCCAAGCTTTAAGCTTGGCCAGCATTTTTCAAGTTTGCCATTTCCCTATTGACCAGATAAAGATTAAAATGAATTTTATTAAGTACATTTTTTAAAAGGATAATTTCAATGTTCAAATACCTTAGCCTTCCGGCACTTTTTCTAATCGCTTTTACAACGTTGTCACCTGTTACCTATGCGGATGATGACTACACCGCATCAGAAGCGCAAATGACGCAAGATGTCGATGAAGCAGAATATGATGTTGCTTTGGCGGCGTTTAAAAACTCTAAAGTGGGTAATTTCTTTGAACATGCTTATGGTTATGCTATTTTCCCAACTATTGGTAAAGTCGGCTTTGTGATTGGCGGCGCTTATGGTCAAGGCCGAGTTTATGAAAAAGGTCGTTATACGGGTCGCACACAAATGACGCAAGCCTCTATCGGTTTTCAATTCGGTGGACAAGCCTATAGCCAAATCATTTTCTTTCAAGACCAAAGAGCTTATGATGAGTTTACCAGCGGTAACTTCGAGTTTGGCGCAAACGCTTCTGTCGTTGTCATTACCGCGGGTGTTGCGGCTGAAGCATCGACCAAAGGCACATCAGCGACAGCTAATGCTGGAAACAGATATGTCAAAGCCGAAGGCCAATATTACAAAGGCATGGCGGTCTTTAATATTGCCAAGGGTGGTCTAATGTATGAAGCGGTCTTGAGTGGTCAAAAGTTCAATTTTTCTCCGAACTAACTTTTAAAGAATGTTCGCCGTAAAAAGCTTAAAAGGCGTTAGTTGAAACTAGCGCCTTTTTTTTGCTTCAAGATTAAAGTTTATTGCCAAACTTAAGATTGCCTTTTATAGTAGATGACTTCAATTATCCTGAAAATAAATAACGGAGTCTTCTGTGGATTTAAGCTTTATCGTCGACCTCATCAATAGCCTTTCAAGCTTGATGAAAACCTATTTAAATGAAATCGTCCTCTCCATGGTGGCGACCTTACTAGTGATCTATGGCAATGATATTTTATCGTTTGTTAAAAAACAGATCGGCAGCCTCAAACTTTTTTTACGGATCACTCTATTTGTGGCCTTCTGCGCATTTGGTTTTGCCTTTTTGATCTCCTTTTTAACGCCTCTAATCAGCCAAACTGTCGGCCAAGTCGATGCTCTCTGGTTACCTTTAGTCATTATCGTCAGTTATTACCTTTTAGGAATAGCTGCACAACGTAAAGGTTTGATTTAAGAGTTTTAAACTAAAATTTAGGCATAAAAAAAATCCCGAATGACCAGGCCTGGTCATTCGGGATTTTTAGATTTAAATGGTTACCTTAAACGCTTAAGAGCGGCTAGTCACTTCTAACAGGTGGTAACCAAACTGAGTTTTCACAGGGCCTTCAACCGAGCCAATATCAGCACTAAAAACTACCTTATCAAATTCTGGAACCATCATGCCAGGACTAAACTGACCTAGATCTCCACCACTTTTACCTGACGGACAGTTAGAGTGCTCTTTTGCAATATCAGCAAATTCAGCTCCATTGGCAATTTGATCTTTTAATTCGTTACATTTCTCTTCTGTATCTACCAAGATATGACGCGCAGTCGCTAAAGCCATGAGACCTTCCTTCATTTATATTTTAATTAATTTTTAAATCGTGATTAAACTGTTTTGCTTGCAGAATCGACAACGATTCTTATCTACTCTTACATTTAGTCGTACAAAACATTTTTAATGACGTTGAACCAAAATATAAGGTCTTTCTTCTTAGATTCAAGGGTTAACCTTCCCTTTTACTATTTTATTTGTGGTTTTATGTATTTATCGCAAATTGCTCATTTATAATATGCGCTATGACTGATATTAAACAAAACACACAAATGCACTATGCTTCCGTCCCAATGCAATCCGTTGGTCCTTTTAAATTGATTGGCGATATTGAAGTCGACGACCTTATGGTGCCTCTGGCAACCTATGAAACTCCTCTGTGGCCGTCGGTTGCTCGAGGTGCACGGGTCGCCGCGCATTCTGGAGGCATTCGCGTCACGGTGGTTGATGAGCGCATGACACGCTCCATTCTTTTAGAAGCTCCAAATGCGGGCATTGCCATTTTACGTTTAAGGGATATTCAAAGTCGCCATGCCGATCTACAAGCGGTGGTATCGCAAACCAGTCGTTTTGCCAAGTTATTGGACACCCACTTTCAGGTAGTGGGTAATCTCATCTATTTACGCTTGGAATTTAATACCGGGGATGCGTCCGGTCACAATATGGTGACCAATGCCGCAGACAAATTGATTCCATGGATTTTAGAAAGCTATAGCGATTTAAAATATGTCTCCATTTCAGCCAACTACTGCACTGATAAAAAAGTTTCTGCCGTCAATGGTATTTTGGGGCGCGGGAAATATGTAGTCTGCGAAACCACGATTCCTAGAAAGTTTTGTAAACGATTCCTAAAAACGACGCCCGAAGCGTTGGTCGACCTACACATTAAAAAAGACCTGATCGGTAGCATTATCTCGGGTGGTTTGAGAAGCGCGAATGCCCATGTGGCCAATATGCTGTTAGGTTTTTATTTGGCGACAGGTCAAGATGCCGCCAATATTGTAGAAGGTTCTCAAGCCATTAACCATTGCGAGGTGACCCCGGATGGCGACCTCTACTTCTCAACGACCCTTCCAAATTTAATTGTCGGTACGGTCGGCAATGGTAAAGACTTAGAGTTTGTTGTAGACAATCTACAACAACTGGGTTGTGCCCAAAAGGGTGTTGAACCCGGTGTGAATGCGCGCCGTTTGGCTTGTATTGCAGGGGCAACGGCTTTCTGCGGAGAGCTCTCTTTACTGGCTGCACAGACCAATCCTGGTGAGCTAATGGAAGCGCATATCAAATTAGAGCGCAGTTAAATGGCTCATACTAAAGCGCCCACAAAAACAGACTTCGCCACATCACAAGTGACCCAGCGTAAGCAAGAGCATATTGATGCTGTACTCCACGACCCCTTAGTAGAGCGTCAGCAAGGGGGATTTGATCAGATAAGATTAACGCACCGCGGCCTGCCAGAATGCAACTTTAGCCAAATCGATACCAGTAGCCAGTTTTTAGGTAAAACCATCTCATTCCCTTTTATGATTGCCTCCATGACAGGGGGTTCCGCGACAAATTTGGGAAGTATTAATCGCCACTTGGCAGAAGCCGCCCAAATTTGTCAAGTACCGATGGCTGTCGGTTCACAACGCGCCATGATCCTAGACGATGCCGCTAAACAGAGCTTCGCTCTACGCCAATACGCTCCAAGCGTGCCGCTCATTGCTAACCTCGGCGCGGTGCAACTGAACTATGGTTTTGGAGTGGATGAAGCCAGGCGCGCCATTGAGGTTTTAGACGCGGATGCACTCTATTTACATCTCAACCCGTTACAAGAGGTTATCCAGCCCGAAGGCGATACCAATTTTGCAGGACTGGCTGACAAAATCCATCAACTGGCGCAACAGATTGACGTGCCCATTATCCTCAAAGAGGTCGGTGCCGGATTATCCCCTAAAGATATTGAACTCGGACTGCAGGCCGGCATCACCTACTTTGATGTCGCTGGTAGAGGGGGCACTTCATGGAGCCGTATTGAAGCACACCGTGCAGACAACCCACTTGGTTTCACTTTCCAAGATTGGGGTTTAACCACCGTCGAGGCTTTACAACTGAGCCAAGCCTATCAATCGAAAGGGACTTTTGTTGCCAGTGGCGGTATACGTAACGGTATAGACATGGTAAAAGCTGTTATAATGGGCGGCCGTTTATGCGGTGTCGCTGCGCCTTTATTGACACCCGCATTGGAATCCACCGAAAAAGTGGTGCAAACAATCGAACAATTTAAACAAGAATTTGCCACAGCACAATTTTTGTTAGGCGTCGACAGTGTCGATGCCTTGTATTTGAATAGCGCTTTACTGCTGCCTTAAACTCCAGGGAAACTCCCTGGATCTTTAGGCCTTTTAAGTCAGTAAAGAAATAAGAATCCTTTAAGAAAAAGAATCCATTCTCACTATGAAAGTAGGTATCGATTTACTCCATTTTGCGACTGCAAACTACTGTCTAGGATTAGATACGTTTGCCGCCGAAAAAAATATTGATGTAGATAAGTTCTATATCGGCATTGGACAAGAGAAAATGTCGATTGCATCCCCTGATGAAGATATCGTCAGTTTGGCAGCGAAGGCAGCGGCACCCATTTTACAGAAGATCGATTCTAATAAGATTTCTGCCGTGCTATTTGCCACCGAATCAGGGGTTGACCAATCAAAGTCGGCCGGTGTTTTCCTGCACGGCCTTCTGAATTTGTCTAACCGTTGTCGCGTCGTAGAGTTTAAGCAGGCTTGTTATGCCGGTGCAGCGGCATTGCAGATGGCAACAGCACTAGTCAGAACCAATCCGCAAGAGAAAATCCTTGTGATTGCGGCAGATGTGGCTAAATATGATTTGGATACTTCAGGTGAAGCAACCCAAGGTTGTGGTGCGGTTGCGATGCTGGTGACTGAATCTCCGCGTATTCTTGAAATCGAACCGGGTTCAGGCTATTTTACGGATGATGTTATGGATTTTTGGCGTCCTAATAGCAGAACAACCGCACTGGTGGATGGCAAATATTCAACCAAAGTTTATCTAAACAGCCTGAAGCGGGTTTGGGAACACTTTACTGAATCGACCGGTAGATGCTTTACCGATATTGATTACTTCTGTTATCACATTCCTTTTACCAAGATGGCTGAAAAAGCGCATCAAACCTTGGTCAGAAAGGCCGGTGTGAAATTGACTCAAGCGCAACTTGAAGCGCAAACTTTACCAGGTCAACTCTATAACCGTATTATCGGCAACAGCTATAGCGCGTCACTCTTTATCAGTTTTATCTCGTTACTGGATAACCTCACTGAAAACATCGAAAACAAACGTGTCAGCTTCTTTAGTTATGGTTCTGGCTGTGTCGCTGAGTTCTTTACTGGTGTTATGCAACCCGGTTATCAAGGGGTTTTGATGACTGAAGACCATAAAACGCAAATCGATCAAAGAGTCCCGCTAACGTACACTCAGTATTTAGAGTTCCATCAACAGATGGGAGCTTCAGCTGAGAATGTCGTTTTTGATCTCAATAATCGAGGTCCTTACCGCTTGGCCGGCATTAAAGACCACAAACGCTACTATGAAAAAACGGACGATTAATCGTTAAGCGAGATGCCTTATGAAAACGCTCTGCTCTGTACCAGCTAAACTGATACTCTCTGGTGAGCATGCCGTTTTATATCAATGTCCAGCTCTGAGCATGGCGATAGACCTGCCAACCCACTGCAAATGTGAATACACTCCAAACACGCTGTTTTCTGTCACCATTGAACTTGTAAATTTCCAGCAAAAGCACTGCTTTCCCTATGAAATATGGCAGAAAATGTGCATTGAAATGGAGTGCCGTTATCTCTTATTTCAACAAAAATCCGTCGCGATTCAATCTGTTTTAACCAAACCTGTCGATCTTATTCTCAACACCCTCTTTCACTTTGAAGAACTCTGCCCACTGAAATTCGGGGATTGGCAGTTCAAGATTCACTCTGAAGCCTATATCGGTAGAGGATTGGGCAGCTCTGCCGCCGTCATTCTCAGCCTATTAACCTCTTTGATTAAACATCATAATATTAACCTTACAGACGATACTTTACTTGCATTAGCACAACGTATCGAATGTCGACAGCATGGCAAATCCAGTGGCATTGATCCCGCTACCCTGATCTGCGGTGGACTGTTACAGTACCAATCTAACTTACCGATACAGCGCGTAAATTCACACAAGCTGAATGCCTGGTTGATTGATACCGGCAAACCATTGAGTACCACGGGACAATGCGTTGAACATGTTAAACAAGCGTGGGGCGACAATAGGAGCTGCTGGAAAGGCTTTAAAAAAGTGACTCAAAAACTGGTAGAGGCCTGGTCAGAAAAGGATTCTCCGAAGTTTAAAAAATGGATTCGTAAAAATCAACAACTGCTTTTTAAATTAGGCGTTGTCCCTGCTAAAGTTCAACGTTTTATTGACCAGCTAGAAAGCCAATATCATGGGGCTGCTAAAATCTGTGGAGCCGGCAGTGTCTCGGGGGATAATGCCGGCATAGTGTTGTGTATCTCTGAGAACCCTCCTTATGCTTTGTGCGAAACCTACGGCTATGAGTGCCTTCCTTTACACCTACAAAATAAAGGCATTGAATGTGAACTCATTGAAAGCTAAAAGAACACTCAGATGTCCCTAGCAGAGCCTATAACGCCCCCCTTAAAATGGCAGAGTGTCGCACCGGCCAATAGCATGATATTAGGCGAACATAGTGTAGTTTACGGGCATCCAGCTATGGCCTGTGCACTCAACCAGTTTATCTATATTGACTGGCAAAGCCGTCCTGATTATGAAATTCACATTCACTCTGCACTGGCTGAACATAGTACGCAGATTCAAAGCTTATTGACTCAAAAGCAGGCCATTCACCCTCAGTTAAAATTTGTCTGCCACGCCCTTGCAGCCTTTGCAGAGCAGTTACCCTTTGGCCTAACGATTCATATTCGCAGTGAATTTTCATCGACGATTGGTTTAGGCAGTTCTGCAGCCGTACTTGCGGCGATGCTCAGTGGGTTAAACCAAATCACCCAGCAGCACAAATCACTCCTTGAACTGTTTGCCATCGGTCACTCTATTATCTTAAAGATTCAGGGGCGAGGTTCGGGTACGGACTTAGCCGCAAGTTTAAGTGGCGGGGTCATTTATTTTCAACCGCATTCCGCTGGGCAGCCACCAGAGATTAAATCACTGATTCAGCTTAATCAGGCATTTCCAGTTACCCTGATTTATGCCGGTTATAAAACGCCCACCGCACAGGTACTGGAGCTCGTCGCCAAACAGTGGCAGACTCGACCGGCCGAATTATCCGCGCTCTATCAACAGATGGGACAAACCACTCTGGCGGCCTTTAAAGCCCTACAGCAGCAAAATCTGCCCCTGTTCTATCACCTTTTTAAAACGTATCAAGCGTTAATGACGCAACTGGGTGTCAATGATGCCACGCTGTCACTTCTAATCGAAGCCTTATCCGCTTGTGCAAGTATAGAGGCGGCGAAAATATCCGGCTCCGGGTTTGGAGATTGTGTGATCGGTTTAGGCACTTTAGATCAATGCCCAGATTCCAGCAAAAGCCTTCTCGCTAACTACCAACAATTACAAGTTAATATTACCCTTGAGGGTGCGAAAACTCGAACGATCTCTTGCTAAAAAATTATC
>JBNJEY010000011.1:0-23197 GCA_051746325.1 Pseudomonadota bacterium | reverse complement strand
CGTTTTTGCAGGGCCTGGTGATGAGATACTCTATTCGCAATATGCTTTTGCAGTCTATCCTATTTCAGCTCAAGTGGTCGGTGCAACCGGTATTGAAGTGGCTGCGAAAGGTTGGGGGCACGATTTAGAAGCCATATTAGCCGCCATTACCGATAAGACGAAAGTGATCTATCTTGCAAATCCTAATAACCCAACAGGGACGGTTTTTAACCGTGTTGTGTGGGAAGCCTTTATCTCTCAAGTACCTAAAACCGTGATTGTGGTATTGGATGAAGCTTATATTGAGTATGCTCAAGCGAAGTTCAATAATAATGAATATGCTAATGGCATTGATTATCTGGCAGATTATTCTAACTTATTGGTCTCAAGAACTTTCTCTAAGGCCTATGGGTTGGCCTCTTTACGTGTGGGTTATATGGCAGGATGTAAAGAGATAATCCAATATATCAATCAATTACGCGCGCCATTTAATGTTAATCATTACGCGCAGGTTGCCGCTCTCTCAGCCTTGGGTGACCAGGGTTTTGTAGAGAAAGTGCTGCTATTGAACCAACAAGGTATGCGCCAAATACTGGATGCTTTGGCGAGCCTAGGGATTGAATCAATCCCTTCTTCTGGAAATTTCCTGTGCATTGATTTAGGTGAAAATGCCGCTCAGGTGAATCAGAAGTTATTAGAAGAGGGTGTCATTGTGCGCCCTGTAAGCAATTACGGTTTGCCTCAATTTCTACGAGTTTCAATCGGCACCCAGGTTGAAAACCAGCATTTTATTGACGCGCTTAAGTCAGTTTTATTATCAATGTCTAAGGATTTATAAGTTGAAACCACTCAATAAGATCACCATTATCGGCGTAGGTTTAATCGGCGGTTCTTTTGCTAAAGGTTTAAAACAAGCCGGCCTGGTCAAAACGGTTATGGGCTTTGATCAGAGTGAAACTGATTTACGAAAAGCCATCGAGTTGGGCGTCATTGATGAATACACTGCCGATATGCAAGCGGCCGTCGTTGACAGTGACTTGATTATGTTGGCGGTGCCTTTAGGGGTGATGGAAGCGGTACTTGAGCAGATGAAGCCTTACATTAAGCCCGGCGCCATTATTACCGATGCTGGCAGCGCCAAAAGTAATGTAATCACTTCAGCGATTAAAGTTTTTGGTCACCTGCCTGAGTGTTTTGTCCCAGGTCATCCGATTGCAGGTAAAGAGAGAAGCGGCGTAACGGCAGCCGACCCAACGCTTTATGTTAATCACCGTGTGATTTTGACACCCACTGAGCACGTCAATACTGATGCCGTTAAGCTCGTCACTCAATTATGGCAAGCTTTAGGTGCCAATGTTGAAGTGATGAGTGCCCAACAGCATGATGATATCTTCGCTGCAACCAGTCATCTACCCCATTTATTAGCTTTTTCATTGGTTGATATGCTCGATCATCACCCAGAGTTGGGGAATGTTTTTCCTTATACAGCGGGCGGTTTTAGAGACTTTACGCGGATTGCATCCAGTGATGCAACCATGTGGCGGGATATTGCTTTAACCAATTCAGCTGCAATCGTTAAGTGGTTAAAGAATTACCAACAATCGATTGCCGCTTTAACGGAGTTGGTTGAAGCCAAAGAGGGTGAGCAGTTATTCAAGCTTTTTGAAAACGCGAAAAACGCTCGGGATAGGCATATAGGCCACTGATTTACTATCTTTTTTTAAATTCGTGACCGCTAATATCCAAGTTTTAATCTCTGACTGAGATAGCAACCTAGTTTTTTAAAGAACTATCAAAAAAGAATTCAACATATGGCAAATATAAAATTTAAAGTTCAACCCGGCGGCACTATTAAGGGGCGCATTCGTGTGCCAGGTGACAAATCTATTTCACATAGAAGTATTATGTTGGGAGCTATCTCTGAGGGTATCACAACCGTGACGGGCTTTTTAGAAGGCGATGATAGCTTAGCGACTTTAAAAGCCTTTCAAGAGATGGGTGTCAAGATCGAAGGGCCTGATAGTGGAAATGTTACCATTCATGGCGTCGGCTTAAAGGGGTTGCAGAAACCTAATAAGCCTTTGGATATGGGCAACTCAGGGACGGCTATGCGCTTGATGTCCGGCATTTTAGCCGGGCAGGATTTTGATTGTGAATTAATCGGTGATGCCTCTTTATCAAAACGTCCTATGAAGCGCGTTACAGATCCCTTGCGTGCAATGGGTGCCAAAATAGAGACTGCAGAAGGCGGGACGCCTCCTCTAAAAATTACGGGGACGGGTGATGGAGCCTTGAGTGCAATTGACTATGTTTTACCAATGGCCAGCGCTCAGGTGAAATCTTGTGTTTTATTGGCGGGCTTGTATGCGGTTGGTAAAACTTGTGTCTTGGAGCCTGCACCAACGCGAGATCATACTGAGCGTATGTTGAATGGTTTTGGTTATAAAGTCGTTTCAGAAAAAATTGATAGTCAGCGAATGAAAGCTTGTCTGGTGGGTGGCGGTAAATTAACCGGGCGTCATATTGATGTACCATCGGATATCTCTTCAGCATCATTCTTTATGGCCGCCGCCGCACTTTCTAAAGGTTCCGATTTAGTGATTGAGCACGTTGGGATGAATCCTACTCGCGTTGGCATTGTGGATATCCTGCGGTTAATGGGGGCTGATATAAGCCTTGAAAACAGATATGAGGTCGGTGGTGAGCCTGTTGCTGATGTACATGTCCGTTATGCGCCGCTAAAAGGGATTAGTATTCCAGAAGAGTTAGTTGCCTTGGCGATTGATGAGTTTCCAGTATTGTTTGTCGTTGCTGCGAGTGCCCAAGGGCAAACAATTCTGACAGGAGCTGAAGAGTTGCGCGTTAAGGAGTCGGATCGCATACAAGTGATGGCGGATGCCTTACAAGCTGTTGGTATCGATGCTGTGCCAACAGCAGATGGCATGATAATTAATGGCGGAATCCAGTCAAAGCAATCTACCGTGATTCAAAGTCATCATGATCACAGAATATCTATGGCAATGACCATAGCGGGCTTAAATGCGGTTTCTGAAATCGTAATTGATGATTGTGCCAATGTAGATACTTCATTCCCAACCTTTCTTGAATTGATTAATCAAGTTGGCATGCAAGTTCAAGCGATTAAGGAGCTTTAAGTAATGACTCAATTATCCGTTCCTATTATTACCATTGATGGTCCGAGTGGCGTTGGTAAAGGTACCCTTGCACAACATTTAACCACTAAGACAGGGTTTCATCTGCTAGACAGTGGCGCGATATATCGTGCATTAGCCTTTGGTGCCGTCAAAAACCAACTGGCTTTAGATGATGTCCCAGGCATGGTTACTTTAGCGGAAACCTTGCCGGTTGAATTTGTGGGGACGAGCATTCTCTATGAAGGGGAAGATGTGACCTCTCAAGTTCGCACCGAGGAGGTGGCGGGTGTGGCGTCAACGGTTGCTGTAATTCCCGAGGTTCGTGCCGCCTTAATGACAAGACAGCGAGCGTTTGTAGAGTTGCCAGGCCTGGTTGCAGATGGCCGTGATATGGGAACCGTGGTCTTTCCAGAGGCAGATTTAAAAATCTATTTAACAGCATCGGCTGAAATTAGAGCAGAAAGACGTGTTAAGCAGTTGAAAAATCAAGGAGTTAGTGCTAATATCCACCAGATAACTCGAGATATAGAAGAGCGGGATGAACGGGATGTAAATCGTAAGACTGCGCCGTTAAAGCCAGCAGATGACGCAATCATCGTGGATACCTCGACTTTAAACATTGAAGATGTCTGCAAAAAAATAGACTCTTTATTGTGGGATAGGGGTTTAATAAAGTAATTTATTCAAACTTCTGTCAATCGTTGCATACCTATTAATATCGATACTATAGGTATCAACTCTTGATTATTAAAGCTTTTTTTAAATCCCCGACCTTATTTTAGGCTGGGGATTTGTCTTTTGTTGGCAATTGGGATGCCGACATTTAACTAACTGACCCGTTGACTGATTAATACACCCATCAGCCATTAGAAGACGGTATGAAAAAATGGTAGCTATATCCATGAGTGAATTATCTTTCGCTGAACTATTTGAAGAGTCTTTTCAAGACAAATTTAAACCGGGTTCTTTAATTATCGGTACTGTAATTGGTATTGATAAAGAAGCCGTACTTGTTGATGCAGGCATGAAGTCTGAATCAACTATTCCTAAAAGCCAGTTCTTAGACGCTAACGGTGAGCTTGAAGTCGCTGTCGGTGATGACGTCGAAGTTTACCTAGAATCATTAGAAGATGGCTTGGGTGAAACTCGTTTATCACGTGAAAAAGCGAAGCGCGCTAAGACTTGGGATCGTCTTGAAACGGCTATGGAAGAAGGTGAAGTTGTTATCGGTCTTGTGACTGGTAAGGTTAAAGGTGGTCTTACTGTTGACGTTGAAGGCGTTCGTGGTTTCTTGCCTGGTTCACTTGTGGATATCCGTCCAATCCGCGACTTCGGTTTCCTAGAAGGGAAAGAAGTTGAGTTGAAACTTGTTAAGCTTGATCGTAAGCGTAACAACGTTGTTGTATCTCGACGTGCCGTTATCGAAATTGAAAGCTCTGCTGAGCGTGAAGCCATTCTTGCAAATATGGAAGAAGGTTCTGTCCTAAAAGGTATCGTTAAGAACCTGACTGACTATGGTGCGTTTATTGACCTTGGTGGTGTTGATGGTCTTCTACATATTACTGACATGGCTTGGCGTCGTGTTAACCATCCTTCTGAAATCGTTAATGTTGGCGATGAGATTGACGTTAAAGTTCTTAAGTTCGACAAAGAGCGTAGCCGTGTCTCTCTAGGACTTAAGCAGCTTGAAGAAGATCCATGGGCAGACATGGTTGCTCGTTACCCAATGGGTGCACAGGTTTCTGGTAAAGTTGCCAATATCACTGACTATGGTGCTTTTATCGAAATCGAAGAAGGGATTGAAGGACTTGTTCATACTTCAGAGTTGGATTGGACTAACCGTAATATCCACCCATCTAAGGTTGTTCACCTAGGTGAAGAAGTTAACGTTAAGATTCTTGATGTTGACCAAGAGCGTCGTCGTATCTCACTGTCTATTAAGCAGTGCGCAATCAATCCATGGGAAGGTTTCTCAGCGGTTCATGCGAAAGGCGATAAGATCTCTGGTGTTATCAAATCTATCACTGACTTCGGTATCTTTATCGGTCTAGAAGGTGGTATTGATGGTCTTGTTCACCTAACAGATATTTCTTGGAAGCAAACGGGTGAAGAAGCCATTCGTGACTTCAAGAAAGGTGATGAGTTAGAAACCGTTATTCTATCTATCGATCCTGATCGTGAGCGTATCTCACTAGGTCTTAAGCAGTTAGAGCAGGACCCATTCGGTCAATTTGTTGCTGAGCATGGCAAGGGCGCTGATGTTGAAGGTGTCGTTAAGTCAGTTGATGAGCGCGGCGCGGTTATCGATCTAGGTCCAGAGGTTGAAGGTTACCTTCGCGCTTCTGAGTTAGTCGAAGACACTCGTGATGCTTCAAGTGTTCTTAAAGAAGGTGATAAAGTAGTTGCTAAAATTACAAATATCGACCGTAAAAACCGTTCAGTTTCACTTTCTATGAAAGCGAAAGAAGCGCATGAAGAAGCTCAAGCTGTTAAAGGCTATTCTGAGAAGCAAACTACTGTAGCTGCAGGCACTACATTTGGTGATCTTTTCAAGGATAAGATGTAATCTGAGAGTAAATAGCAAGCTGCTATTTGCTAGTGACTCACACTTTACTATGTGAGTCACTCTTTGATCTTACTAGCACTTATGGTGTTGGTTTTAATTAACACTCTCTTTTTCTAGAGATTATTAAGAGAATGATCAAATGACTAAGTCAGAAATCATCGAGCTCATTGCAAGAAAACAAACTCAATTTTCTCAAAAAGATGTTGAGATTGCAGTGAATCAAATTGTGGATTCTATGATTGATACCTTATCCGAGGGTGAGCGAATTGAAATTCGCGGCTTTGGTAGTTTTAGTCTACATTATAGAAAGGCTAGAGTAGGTCGTAACCCCAAAACAGGGGCAACGGTCGAGTTATCTGATAAGCGCGTTCCGCACTTTAAACCAGGTAAGTCTCTAAGAGAACGCGTTGACTCTTCTAAAGAGACAACGGATATTCTAGTTTAATCCCAAAAAAGGGGCTACTTAAGTAGCCCCTTTTTTTTTATTCCTCTATAATCTCTCTATTCTTATCATGGAGAGATTACTTATGTTTAAACTCATTTCATTTACAGTGGCCTTACTTATTCTTGGGGTCGGCATGGTTTTAGGTGTTCTAAATCCAGAGCCTGTCACGCTAGATCTCTTCTTGATTAGACCGACTTTGCCTTTAAGTCTCATATTGGCTCTAATGCTTATTTTTGGCGTTATCCTTGGTGCGGGCGTTATTCTTATACAAGTTGCACAGCTAAAATGGCGATTACGTAAGCAGATTAAGATTAATCAGAAACAATCCAGTCAAATAATTCAATTAAAAAAAGATCAAGTTAATGCTAATAAAGCATTAAAAGAATCTGGTAACAGCTTGTTACAATTAGAAAAGTAGGGTCTCTTATGGGTCAAAATAATTTACGAAATAACCACTCTTTAATTCATTTAGAAGACCCTAAAGTCTTAGTTGCGTTAGATTTTGCAGATGAAATATCTGCATTGAATTTTATTAGTAGCTTACGCCCTGAAGAGTGCCGTTTAAAAGTCGGTAAGGAGCTGTTTGCAGTTGCAGGTCCTGATTTTGTGGCAAGCTTAATCTCCAGCGGTTTTGATGTTTTTTTAGATTTGAAATATCATGATATTCCAAATACTGTTGCTAAGGCTGTTCAAGCAGCAGCCCGCTTGGGTGTTTGGATGGTGAATGTACATGCGTTAGGTGGCCGGAAGATGATGCAAGCCGCTAGGGAGGCTTTAGATGAGTTTGAGAGCCGACCACTATTGATTGCTGTGACGGTATTGACGAGTATGGAGCAGTCGGATTTGGCTGAAATCGGCTTACAGGGTTCGCCTAAGGATAATGTGCTTAGACTGGCTCAGCTGGCTCAGTCCTCGGGTTTGGATGGTGTTGTATGCTCTGCACAGGAAGTACAACTATTACGCAGAAGATTAGGGCCTGATTTTTGCCTAGTGACTCCTGGCATACGTCCAGAGGGGAGTGATGTTAATGATCAAAAGCGTATCATGACACCACGACAGGCAATGGATGCGGGTTCAAGCTATCTTGTTATAGGTCGTCCAATTACACAGTCAAAGTATCCTCTACAGGTTCTTAAGGATATTAATAGTAGCATTGACTCGCTATCTTGTTGAAACTTGCTTAGACAAATCCTTGTAACAGTGATTAATATCGTTTATAATTCGCGCCTTTCAGGCAGTCTGTCTGAAGAATCCTTGTTTCACTGTACTCTTGCGAGAGTGTCAGGAAACTTTTTATTATCCATAAGGAGAGAATGAATGCGTCATTATGAAGTCGTATTTCTAGTGCACCCTGATCAATCTGAACAGGTTCCTGCAATGCTAGAGCGTTACCGCGCCCTTATCGAACAGTCTGGTGGTTCAATTCACCGTTTAGAAGACTGGGGTCGCCGTCAACTTGCGTACCTTATTAATAAGGTACACAAAGCCCATTACATTATGATGAATATCGAATGTAACCAAACAGCACTTGATGAATTAGAGAATGCTTTCTTTTACAACGATGCCGTTTTACGTAGCATCATCGTTAAGCAAAAAACAGCTCTTACTGAGCCTTCAGTTGTGCTTAGCAAGAAAGATGAGAAGTTTGATAAACGTCGTGATACACGTTCAGACACTCGCGGACAAGGAGCGAAGAATGTCTAGAGGATTTGGAAGAAAGAAATTTTGTCGTTTTACGGCGGATGGCGTAAAACAAATTGACTATAAAGACCTAGATACTTTAAGAGCCTATATTACGGAAACAGGGAAAATTGTTCCTAGCCGTATTACAGGAACGAGCGCTAGGTATCAGCGTCAATTGGCGACTGCAATTAAACGTGCGCGTTATATTGCTTTACTGCCATATACTGATCAACATAAATAAAACTTTGAAGATTCGTTAAATTTAACAGGTACTGAATGTTAGCAATAGCCAAATACTCCATGAAAGGGCCTTCACAGGCAATCATCGCGGTTTGTCTATTCGCTGCACTCAGTGTATGGGTTGCACCGCTTGGTATTTTTGTGGGTGCAATTATCGCCTTAGTGACCTTGAGAGTTTCGGTTACAGAAGGTTTTAAGACCCTTGTTTGGGGTGTTACGAGTCATGTATTATTGAGTGTTATGATTTCTGGTACTTATTGGCCAGCGATTATTTCAGTTTTAGAGTATATGTTACCCGTATGGTTAATGAGCATTGTCTTACGACAAACTAATTCATTAGCATCAGCACTTCAAGCAGCAATGATTATGACTGGATTAGGAATTATTGGATTTCATCTAATAATCCCTAATCCAGCTGAATGGTGGTTAGCTTTATTTAACCAACATGCTGTTCCAGTTTTAGAGGCTGCAGAGATTGTTTATCAATCAGATATAGTCGCTGAAATGGTTAAGATGGTAACCATGTTATTGGCGGTTTTTGCCGTGATACTTTGGTTTTCAATCTTAACGGTGGGACGCTGGTGGCAGAGTGAGCTATACAATCCAGGGCAGTTTAAGGTTGATTTTTATCAATTAAAACTCCCTAAATCAACAGCTTATATGGCAATTTTACTTGCTGTGTTAAGTTTGGTCTCAAGTCAGTCTACTGGCCTAGTTTATGATTTATCCGGTATTGTCATTGTCGGTTTGATGTTTCAAGGCATTGCTATTGCACATCAAACCGTCTCAATTAAGCAGTTACATACAGCTTGGTTGGTAGGGTTTTATTTCTTGTTATTTTTATTTCCTCAAACGATGTTGATATTAGCAACCATCGGTTTAGTAGATACTTGGGTAGACTTTCGAAACCGTTGGGAAAAAGAAGAATTATAGAGGTTTAAGCTATGAATGTTATTCTGCTTGAAAAAGTACAAAATCTAGGGTCTTTAGGCGATGAAGTATCAGTTAAGTCTGGTTATGCTCGTAACTTTTTGATTCCACAAGGTAAAGCCAAAGCAGCAACTAAAGAAAACGTTGCCGCATTTGCTGAAATCCGCGCTGAGCTTGAGAAAGCGGCAGTTGCTGAATTAGCCGTAGCACAAGGTGTTTACGAAAACTTAAACGGTCAAGTGGTTACAATTGAAGCAACTTCTGGAGACGAAGGTAAGTTATTCGGTTCTGTTGGTACTCAAGATATCATGGATGCCCTTAAGGCTTCTGGTTTCGAAATTGAGCGCCGTGATGTGCGTATGCCTGAAGGTGTATTGCGTCATATCGGCATTTATGAAATTGACGTTCAACTGCATTCTGATGTGGTGGCTTCAATTAGTGTTGAGATCAAAACAATCACAGAGTAATCTTCTCTAGATTGTTTAAAAAAGCGAGGTTCATTCTTAGAATGGCCTCGCTTTTTTTTGTTTAAAATCATGTCATCGACTTAAAACTCCTTTTCTATCGTATAGAGCACTCCTGATATTCTTTATTTAAATTCATGATTCATTTTAATGAAAATGACTTGAATATTTAAAGTCATCTAAGCATGCTTGTCGGTATAATGACTCTTTATTTTCGAGTTAAAAACATACTGTTAGTCTATGAATTACAAATCCGCCAAGTTAGTTAAATCAGAAGAGTTATTTAAAGTACCCCCGCATTCCATTGAAGCCGAACAATCCGTCTTAGGTGGGTTGATGCTGTCTAACGGTGTCTACGATGATGTAAGTTCTGTCGTCAATGAAAATGACTTTTACACTAAGCAGCACCAAGCTATTTATTCTGCTTTGACTGCTTTAAGTCGCAATAACAAACCTTTTGATTTAGTTGCTTGTGTCGCCTACCTCGATTCAGTAGGTCAGCTCGAACTTGCCGGTGAACGCGCTTATCTTGCTGAACTGGTTAAAAATACGCCAGGTTCTGCTAATATCTTGTATTACGCGCAGTTAGTCAGAGATAAGGGTATTTTAAGAGGGTTGATTCAGGCCAGTAATGAGGTTTCCGAAACCGCTTATTTCCCTCAGGGTCGTGATGTTCGAGAAATTCTGGATATTGCAGAAGCCAAGATTAACTCTATCGCAGAACATGGTGAAGGCAAAGAGCGCCAGTATAAGTCGATGGATGCTTTACTAGAAGCCGCCATCAATAAAATAGATGAACTGTTTAACTCCGAAGGTACGATTACTGGGCAAGAAACGCATTTAACGGAATTTGATGAAATTACTGCGGGTTTGCAAAAAGCAGATTTAATTATTGTTGCCGGTCGACCTTCAATGGGTAAGACCACTTTCTCAATGAATCTTGCAGAGAACATAGCGATTAAAAATAACACTCCAGTCGCAGTATTCAGTATGGAGATGCCTGGTGAATCTCTTGCAATGCGTATGATTAGTTCGATAGGTCGCATTGACGCGGGTCGTATGCGCACAGGGAAGTTAGCTCAAGATGACTGGCCAAAACTGAATAAAGCCATTAACCTTTTATCGCAAGCCAAAGTGTTTATTGATGATACACCAGCACTGATGATTACAGAATTAAGAGCCCGTTCTCGCAGAATTGATAAAGATGTACGTGAACAGCAGCTAAAAGACGCGCTTGAAGCAGGTCATGCTGAACCGGAAACTCAGGTGACAGGCCTGGGCCTCATTGTGATCGATTATATACAGTTAATGAGAGGCTCTGCTAATGCTGAAAACCGAGTCAATGAAATCTCAGAAATCTCACGTGGCCTCAAGGCGTTAGCGAAGGAACTTAATATTCCGGTCATAGCACTCTCTCAGTTAAATCGAAGTTTAGAGCAACGTCCAAATAAACGTCCCATCATGTCAGATCTACGTGAATCAGGGGCGATTGAGCAGGATGCAGATATCATCGTCTTTATTTATCGTGACGAGGTCTATAATCCAGAAACAGATGACAAGGGCACGGCGGAAATCATTATTGGTAAGCACCGTAATGGTTCTTTAGGCACAGTTCGACTTACCTTTATCGGTGAATACACACGTTTTGAAAATCATGCGGCGTTTGCTGTGGCCGATGGCCATTATTAAGATGTTAATCGTAAAATGTTTATAATGACTGTCCGCTCTCTATTTTTGCAACTGACGTTGAAGTAGGCTTGTAATGTTTTATCGTCCTGCTAAGGCTTATCTTAATTTACCCGCACTAAGTCACAACCTGACTGTTGCTAAAACGCTTGCCCCCAATAGTAAAGTTCTGGCTGTCATTAAAGCCAATGGTTATGGACATGGGATCGGTCGAGTAGCTCAACAATTAAGTCATGCTGATGGTTTTGGCGTTGCTTCTATTGATGAAGCGCTGATATTACGGCAAAAAGGTTTTTTACACCGTATCTTATTGCTTGAAGGTCTTTTTTCCAAAGCTGAACTACCTTTAATTATACAAAATCATCTTGATTTAGTTATTCACTCCCACTATCAGTTACAGTGGTTGCTTGAGTTTACAGCCCCGTCTGGTATCAATGTCTGGATTAAAATAGACAGTGGAATGCATCGTTTAGGTTTTAAACCTGATGAAGTTAACTCTATTATTCACAAGCTTGAAGCGAGTCCAAATACGTTTCATCTACACTTAATGTCACATCTGGCATCGGCAGATGAAGATCACTGTGATGCTCTTAGCTTTACTCAGCAGCAAATCACTACATTTGAGCAGGTCAGTGCGGCTTATGACTTGCCTAGAAGTTTGCTCAATTCTGCTGGGATTCAGCACTTCTCAAATAATGCTTTCGACTGGACACGTCCCGGTATTATGCTCTATGGTTCTGGTCAATTACAGAGCTCAGCATCCAAACTTAAAGCAGTGATGCAGCTCGAATCGAAAGTCATTGCCATTAATGAGGTCAATATGGGGGAATCAGTCGGCTATGGCAGTAGTTGGACGGCTCAGCGTGATTCAGTCATTGCCGTGATTGCAATTGGTTATGGAGATGGTTATCCAAGGCACGCACGTCCTGGCACGCCTGTCTTAATTAAAGGTTATCGTGTCTCATTGGTTGGAAGAGTTTCAATGGATATGATTACTGTCGATATAACAGATTATATTGATTTAATCGAAATCGGCAGTACCGCTGTACTCTGGGGGGATTCTTTAAGTGTCGATGAGGTCGCGCAGTGGGCTGGAACGATTAGTTATGAACTATTATGTGGAATTACACAACGTGTTCCTATGATTGAGATAGAGTAGGGGGTTGTAGAGTGCTTATGTCATACACGCCATCAAATACCAAACAATGCAACTTATTACTGAGTAATAACTATAAAGTAACAGCCAAATGACAATGAATACGCTACCCAAAAAAACGATTCAACTTGAGTCGGTTAAGACTGAATTCCAAGGGTTTTTCAAAGTACAGTCTTTAGTTTTTAAACACTCTTTATATCAAGGAGGTTGCTCGCCAGAGATCAAACGTGAGCTGTTTTGTCGTGGTGAGGCGGTCGCTATTTTACTTTATGATTCAAACTTAAACCAAGTTATATTGGTTGAACAATGTCGCCCAGGAGCATTACAACATGCACAGCGCTTGAACCAACCTGACCAGGCCTGGTTACTTGAACCGGTGGCTGGCATGATTGACTTAGGCGAAACAGCTATTGAAGCAGGCATTCGGGAGTCCCGCGAAGAGGCGGGCATTAATATCTCAAAATTAGAATATGTCTGTCGATTCTATCCAAGTCCTGGGGCTTGTGATGAAATTTTGCATTTATATGCGGCCGATATTTGCGCAGATGAGGTCAGTGAGTTTGCTGGATTAGCAGGCGATCATGAGGATATTCGAGTGATCAAACTGGCTTTTGCAGATGCCAGGCGCATGTTATTAAATGCAGAATTTAATGTGGCCAGTACTTATATCGCACTGCAATGGCTGTTTTTTCAGAAGTTAGTGATTCAGCCGCTCAATTAACCGCTGTTTATTTAGAACAATAGCGCGCTCTACTCAATAAATTTATTCAGAGAAAAAAATTATGTTTTGCTTATTTAGAAATTCACATATTCATCCACGCTTGAATCGTTATGTCATTTTATTAAGCCTTTTTGGCGTGATTGGTTGGCTATATTTCGCTATTATTGAAAAATCTTTGGTCAGTATGCTAATGAGCGGTGAAGCTTTGATTGTCGATTTAGTGTTCGGCCTACCTTTAGTGTTAATGATGGGAGTCGTTGTTTATGCCACAATTTACTGGGCCTGCAAGATACTGATTATTATCGCATTACCAAAATTTATTATACCTCCAGCCCCAGAAATTGATGAGTTACAGGAGCAACTTGAAGAAGATAATATCCAGGATCTAGAAGAGAGGCATGGTTCGGAGTATTGGACTCAGGAGGGCACTCATTCAGAAGTAGATTCATCAAAAGCCAAGCAAAAAGCATCTGATGAAGTTAAGTGATAAGCAACCAGCCTATGAACCCATATGAAAAACAGTAGGTGGCCTAGATTACAGGCGGAATCATCTCTTCTGTTAAAACTAGCAATGCCTATTTTATTGGCACAGTGGGCCCTAACGGGTTTAGGTGTGATAGATACCTTGATGTCAGGCTGGGTTGGTACCAATGATCTAGCTGCAATTGGTCTTGGTTCAAGCATAATGTTTCCTGTTTTTATGTTCTCTACAGGAATACTTCTCGCGATTACCCCTTTAGTGGCTAAAGCGAATGGTCAGGTTCAAAATCGTAAAATCACTGAATTTCTCTATCAAGGTCTCTGGTTGGCACTGCCCCTTGGTCTTGTGAGCTTATGGGGGTTAATGAATCTCGATTGGCTATTAAACTTATTGGATTTAAACAGTTCGATTTATCAATTGTCTCAAGACTATCTGTTTTATATCGCATTTGGCTTGCCTGCTATAGCGCTTTATCAAGCACTGCGTTTTTTTTGGGAAGGTTTGGGTACGACACTGCCTACCATGTGGATTAGCTTTTTTGCATTACTCTTAAATGTTCCGTTAAATGCCCTTTTTATCTATGGCATGGGACCTATTGAGCCACTAGGCGCTGCTGGCTGTGGTATCGCGAGTACGATTGTTATGTGGGGGATGCTTTTGGTCGCAGTTCTCTATGTGGTTAATGCCAAGTTAACCAGGCCCTTTTGCAAGCCAGCCATTGCATTGCACGTTCCATTACGTCCTAGCTGGAAATCTGGTATCAAGCCGATACTTGCTCTTGGTGTGCCTAATACATTGGCGCTACTGTTCGAAGTCAGTCTATTTAGTATGATCGTTTTATTTATTGCCTCATTAGGGGCTGAAGTCATTGCGGGTAATCAAATTGCTTTAAGCTTCACATCCATGGCCTTTATGGTGCCATTAAGTCTAGCGATGGCATTAACAGTCAGGGTAGGCGATGGTTTTGGTAGACATAACCGTGAACAGATTCGTATCAGCTTAGTCATTGGTTTTACGCTTGCATTACTGATTGGTCTCTTATTGGCACTCATTAGCTACTTTTTCAGGTTTGAGATTGTGGCACTCTATACTGATAATGCTTCTGTTGTTTATATCGCAAGTTCATTACTTATTTTCGCGGCCATTTATCAGGTTTTTGATGCCATTCAAGTGACTGCTGCCGGCGCTTTAAGAGGCTTTCATGATACTCAGGTGACCATGTTCGTTACATTTGTAACCTACTGGGGCGTTGGTCTAGGACTGGGTTATCTCTTTGCCTTTAAGGACTGGATTGTACAACCTATGGGTGTTCAAGGTTTTTGGCTGGGAATTGTCTTAGGTCTAATGATGGCCGCAATCCTATTATCAATACGTTTAAAAAAGATCTATCATGTCCACTTCGCCTAATAACGTCAATGACTCTCTCTGCCTATGTGGTTCCGGACATAGCTATCGCCACTGTTGTCTTGCTTTTCATACAGGTAAGAGCCACCCAGAGACGGCAGAGCAGTTAATGCGATCACGCTATACGGCTTACGCTTTGCACTTAAAAAACTACCTGCTTGAAACTTGGGCTGTTGCAACCAGGCCTGGTGAGTTTGAATTTGAGAATGGATTGGCTTGGCGCTCATTAATCATTAATCGCTGTCAAAAAGGTCAGCTAAGAGATAAGCAGGGCTGGGTGAGTTTTACGGCATTTTATCAAGTAGGATTGGATCGCGCACAATTACAAGAAAAAAGTTTTTTTATCCGCGATGCGCAAGGGCACTGGTGTTATGTGGATGGGGAGTTTAAAGCCTAAACGCTCAATTTTCTATTTAGGGCATTTAGGGGGAAATTCTTGTTTTATTATGTAGGTCTAACAGGATGATCGTTCTGAATGATTAAAAATTAAATTGGCAGCGCTTTAATCTTCTTTATTTTTAAAAAAACGAAACAGCCACCACATTGCCAGGCCGACAACAATAATGGATATTGTAAGCAGTCCAAAGGTTATGAGTAGAGCAGATCCAACGCTTTCCATATCAGGCATGTTTATCTCTCCAAAGAGTTATATTTTCAGTATCTTTTTTATCTAAAGCATTTTACAATAAATTTTACTTTTGACTTAGGGTTTGTCTAATAAATATGTCATTAACAATTTCGGAACTTGAATCAGAAAGAGCCAAAATACTGGAAGAGATTGAGAGTAAAGCTCAAACTATTTCTTCTGCTAAATCGAGCTCTAGAGAAAATCACTCTTTAAAAGATTGGTTAAAGGCGGCCGAAGAGGTAATGCCAGTATCAGAACCAGTAAGGGAAAAGCAAAGTATGGAAAATAGCGAAACTCATTCAAATTACACAACTCAAACGACTAAACCGTCTAAAAACAAAGCGTCATTCTTTGGCGTTATTATTATGCTCTCTTTATTGCTCACTTTATTAGGCGTGCTCTATATCGCTTACACTAGCATACATAAAGAGCTACAAAGTGTCTTAGAATCTAATCAGCTCAATGCAGATAAAATGAATCAATTACAGATTGATATGGAAGCTCTAGATAAATCCATCTCATCAGGTGGTAAGGCTGAATTATTTATTGCATTAGAAGATAAAGTCTTTGCATTAGAAGCGCAGGTTCTTGCTTTACAGGCGCCTGTAAAAAACTCAGTCAGTAACACAGCAGGCTCAGATATTGCTCTGATTAGTGCATCTGCCCAAACAGATGTGGTGACGGACTCTAATAGAGTCGTGACTGAAGCCGTTTTAGATGACAAGCTAAATCAACTTGAACAAAAAATAGATCAGAAATTACAATCCATTCTTGACTACTTGTCATCTGGAAAGAAACCCTTAGAGGAGGGAAGTTCTGTTAATAAGGTTGTGCTACCTGTCGCTGTAAATGATTCGCAAGCAGAAATGACAATATCAGAGCCAAGCATTGCGCAAACCCAGTCTCCAGTTATTACACAGCCACTGGTCCAGTTAGTACAATCTATTAAAACGCCCGTGAGACCAGAGAAGGTCAATGCGCCTATTGAAAACTATACAGCCGACGTTAAATGGTTGATGAATGAACCAGCACAACATTATACGTTGCAGTTGGCAAGCGTGCCTGATCAGCACTCTCTTAAAGCTGTTGTGCGTAAAAAAGGGCTGAAGGATGTTAGAATTATTCCTCAGACAAGAAAGACTACCAACTATATTTTGCTGACAGGTTCATTTGCGAGTCGTAAAGCGGCCGATAAATTTGCGGAACAGTACAAAATGGAATTTGGGATTTCTCCATGGGTACGAAGAGTGAAGAATATAGTAGCTCGAGTTAAATAGACAGCAGGCGATGGATTCATTATGCCTAGCCTTCCGCTAACGACTACAAATTTGAACTTCGCTCTTTTACACTGTTTTTAACCCCATTCTCTTCTCTTTGTACAGCTTAACCCCACATTCCTCTAACCTTTAAAACCAGCGCTACTCTTAACCATAAGGAGTGCTGGCATCATTTAAGATTCCCATATTCAAATCAGTAGAATTGCTATTTCCTCTATTATCGCAACCAAGGTTGACCTTTAGAAGGTTGCACAATTAAGTTTCTGATTTCAAGATAGGCAGTTCAACAATAAAGCGTACTCCTTGTAACTTTCGTCCTTGATACTCATCAAAGTTTTCAGCATAGACCTTACCTCTGTGGAAGTCGGTAATGAGTTTAACAATATATAATCCCAGGCCTAAATGCGCCTGGTCATCTTGATTAAGATGTCTAATGGAGGTCATACCATCAAATATTTGTTGCTCATGACCTGCTGGCAAATGTTGTCCTGAATTCTCAACGATAATCTTCACGTTCTGATTATCGAATAGAGCTTGCATGGTAATGGGCAACTTACCATCTGAAAAATCTTTGGCATTACTTAATAACTTATCCAGCATCTGCTCGAGCATAAACCCATCCCCCAAAATCTGAATATTATCAGGCACTCTATTCTCAAATTTAAAATTCCAATCAGGGTGCAGGTCAATATTATTTTTCATATAGTGATTGAGCATCTCACCAATCGAAAATGCTTCAGGCACTTGAAGGTCAAGGCTATCTTCTATGCTGGTCGCTTCTGAAAGTGATCCAATAATCTGTTTTAGCTGTGCGACAGCATGCTGGGCATAGTCCAACTGTGTGTGTTGAGTCTCTTTCTCTAGAAGGCTTAAGGACATGGTTAGGCGGTTTAGCGGATTATGCAATTCATGACGTAATGTTTTTGGCAACTGCTTTAAATAACGTTCATAAGCACCTAATTGCTTGAGCATTTCATGGATATGATGCCTTAGGTCAGAGAGTTCATCTTGATAAAATCGATTAATTTTATCAGGAAAGACCAACTCTGTTAAACGCCCTTGAGCATTGAATGTCTTTTTTACATCATTATCTAAGCGCATGATTCTATTAGATATTGATGCTGTATGTATAATCGCCCCAATAATGACAAGGAGGAAAATAGAGGCTCCGATTCCAATCAGTTTATAAAAGTAGTTGAGGCTTTGACTGAAAAGGGTTTCCATACGTTGTTCAAGTATTAATGCCCCAATAATTTTCTGTTTTACCATTAAAGGGGTAGCTGACATGAGTGAAACCGGTTGCTGGCTTTTATCCATCCTATATTGCTGAATAGTGGAACCCTTGAGGGACTGGCTAATGAGGTTGCGTTCTGGCATTTCACTTTGAGGGTAGGGGTAAGGCAGAGAGTAGGGCAGAAAAGTGGCAAATGTTTTAATCAAGTTTTTACCGACAGCCGTAAACAGATCCGTTTTTTCCTGACTACTTTCTTGTGGAAGTTGACCTACGACATAGGTCGTTAGGCCTCGTTCATTGACCACCCAAAGTACAGAGTTTGCTAAATTTAGGTGAGAAAGCCGAGTAGGTGTCCCGGATTGAATTTGTAACGCCCATAAGTCCGTGCGATTTTCTAGAATCAGCGCCAAATTTTCAACGGTTTGCTGCTGAACGATCGCCTGATTATTAAGCATAATACGATGTAAATCAATCGCAAATCGATAGGCTAAAAAGGGGAGGATCGTTAGAAGTAACAACAGGACAAAAAATCTTGTTCGAATGGAGAGCCTTAGACCGATGAGCTTAATGTTGAGTGACAAAAGTTAACATCCCCTAAGGCGAGTAATCTGACCAATTTTAGCGTGACATAGCGTTACTAAGATGGCTTTAAAATCGATTTTAAAGCCATTAAAGAAACTCATTAGAAAAATATTAAGAGCTTTTCTGCCAGCTATAACCACGGCC
This sequence comes from Pseudomonadota bacterium, assembly GCA_051746325.1. Classification (GTDB taxonomy): domain Bacteria; phylum Pseudomonadota; class Gammaproteobacteria; order Thiomicrospirales; family Thiomicrospiraceae; genus Thiomicrorhabdus. The sequence goes on along the minus strand of JBNJEY010000011.1, from coordinate 4,422 downwards.
ATACTCATTATGAATTGAATTAAAATCAGGTGTAATTTTTTTGAAAGCATTTCGAATACGACAAATATGCGTGTTTATTGTATTACGCTCAACCACGCCTTGGGTCGAAGCCTGTAAAGCATCATACGAGACAACATTTGATTCGCCAGCGAGGGCAAACTGCTTGAGCATCTCAAATTCAGTAGCCGTCAAATCCAATGGTTCTTCAAACCAGTAAGCCTTGAACTGATCCTGAACCAATACTAGATTGGGAATTTTGGAAGCTTCCTCAGCCGCATTGCTAGTATTGGTATTACCGGTAATTCGTAATAGATTTTTTACCTTAACAATCAGCATATTTAAACTAATCGGTTTTGGTAGGTAATCAATCGCGCCGAGAGCATGGCCAGTATAAATATCGAATTCCGACTGTCTTTCAGAGAGAAAGATAATCGGAATCGGCTGATTATAGCCAAGTAGGTGTTTGGCTAAGTCAAATCCACCATCGACCTCAGATCCAAGGATAATATCTGAAATCACCAAATTAGGCAGTCCTGCAGCGAAGCTTGCTTCTGCACTTTGACGATTATCAAAAGAATCGACCATAAATCCCTGTTGTTCCAGTGCCGTGACTAGATTTTCTAATTGAATTGGATCGTCTTCAATCACTGCGATTCGATAATCTGTGTTTTTCATAAAACTCCGCTTTTAGTAACGAGATGAAATTCATGTGTTATTCACTCGTGAGCTGAAAATCCAATACTTGCATATTCATAATAAGGCCAGCATCCTGAATCGGCAACACAATGGCATCTTCTGTAGAATCATTGTGGTGAGAGTGCCACCAGCCTGGCGGAGTTATAAATGCGGAACCCGGTGTCCACATTGCCTTAATTGGATTGATGATATCGCCGTTTTCATCTATATCTTTACCAATCATTGTGTAAGTATCAGGACCTGATGAGACACAGAAATCCAATGCAATAGAGTTATGACGATGGGCTTTTTGAACAACGCCAGCAGGCAGTACATTATAAAGTGCCCATAAAGTATGGGTTAATGTCATAGTTTGAGGGAAGTTTGGATGTGCCAATAAGAAACCAGTACGATTTCGACCAGCGGCAACTTCACGAACAGCGTTTAATTCCTGCGTTAAACGTTCATGGGTATATAAAACGGGCTCAAAACGTTGAACCGTTGGTTCAACCCCTAAATAGTTTAAAAGAGGTGCATCATGCACCCAATAGATAGCCGTATCTGAGCTAGCTGAATGTAGTGCATCAGGTACTGCGGGCAAGGTAAATAGATCCCCTTGCTTCCACTCAATAGTGCCATTTTTCATCTGTGTATGACCGCTGCCACGAATGACATAAAACATCTGTGAAGTGGCCGAAACATCCGTTTTTAAGGTATCACCCTCATTAATATGTATGTAGTTAGCCATTAAATTTGGAGAGGTTGCAGGATATGTCGTCCCTAAGGTCGCTGATAAATCAAAAGGAATGATGCGAGTATCACCCCCTTCATGCAAACTACTTGGGTAGTCAACGACATCAATTTTAGGCATGGATGGATTAACAGCTGACATATACTCTTTTACTTGAGCCTGATGTTCCCATTTTTGCTGAGCAGCAACCTGTATTTGTTCAATATTTGTTCGATTCATATCCACTAACCTTGACTAAATTTTTATTAAGTAATGTTCGTATTATAAGAGCAATGCGCAAGGCAAGCAATTCTACATCTTGAATTGGTTACGTTTTTTACGCTCGCTGGAAGAGGGGATGTTGAGAGCTTCGCGGTACTTAGCAATGGTTCTACGAGCAACAGCAATCTCTTTTTCTTCTAAAAGCGCCATAAGTTTATTATCACTTAATGGTTTTTTGGCATCTTCTTGATCAATGAGGCCCTTAATATGGGCTTTGATTGCTGTTGCTGATTGGTCTGCACTACCATATTGGCTGACGCCAGTTGAAAAAAAGTACTTCAATTCATAAGTACCACGCGGAGTCTGCATGTATTTTTGGCTAGTTGCTCTAGAAATTGTGGATTCATGTAATTCTAGGTTTTCAGCTACTTCGCGTAACACAAGAGGTTGCATAGCCTGTTCACCTTCTTCAAAAAAAAGATGCTGTTTTTCAACGATGAATCTACCGACACGAAGTAGGGTTTCACCTCGACTATGAATACTTTTAATTAAGCCTTTCGCCTCAATTAACTGTTCTTTAATTTTCTTAGACTGCTCGCTATTATCCAATGTATTGGCCAAATTAATATAGGTAGAGTTGACCGCAAGGCGTGGGAAAGCATTGGCATTTAACTCAACTAGCCATCCTTGTTTAGAACGCCTAATGCGTAAGTCAGGAACAATGATTTCAGATTGTGTTGACGAAAAGTCTCGGCCAGGGCGAGGATTTAAAGATTGAATTAATCTATAGAGTTGACTAAGTTGCTCATCGTCTAGGCCGTAAAGTTTTTTAATGCGTTTATTATCATGAAAAGAGAGCCAGTCAAAATTATCTGCAATCAACTGAGCGGCCGTTACCACAAAAGGGTTGTTTGGCAGAGTTGCTAGCTGTAATAAAAGGGACTCTTGAACGCTTCTAGCGCCGACACCCGTCGGCTCAAATTGCTGAATAATTGTTAGTACAGACGTTAACTCTTCTAGATAATGATCAGACTCTTCATTAAGGTTAATTTCCTCAAGTAGTTCATTCAGGTCAGTTGATAAATAGCCTTCATCATTAATGTCATCAATAAGATAGGAAGCTAAGACCTCTTGAACTTCGTCCCAAGGGTAGATGTCTGACTGCCAATGTAGGTGGTCATGCAGTGATTTTTCAGAAGCGGTATAGGTTTCAGCGCTAATATAGTCTTCTGCAGATTTGGAGCTTGAGCTCACTGTGTGATCGGAATAAACCTCATCCCAGTTACAATCGATATCAAGTTCGTCAGAGATACTGTCAGCCTCTTTGATATCAATGGGCTTTTCCTCAATAGAGTTGAACTCCGCCTCCTTAATCTCTTGCTGAGTCTCAGAAGTTTGTTCAGATGGAAGCTCATCATCTTGGGAGAGCTCTTCATCTACTTCAAGCATAAAGTTTGTTTCAAGAGTCGCTTCAATGGTCTGTTGAACCTCTAGAGCGGAATATTGCAAAATTTTAATCGACTGCTGTAATTGTGGCGTCAATTTAAGTTGCTGACCAATATTTAACTGTAGACCGGGCATTAGTGCCATACTAAAAACAACTCCTGATAAAGGTAATTTTGTTTGAACGGAAATTTGGATTCGTAAAACAAACTTTTATAGATATAATAATCTAAAAACGTAAGAAAGGTAATGTAAAAGCACTTACAAACGCGTATTTTTTACTCTAGAAGCCCGCATATTTAAGGCTTTTAAGTTGCGTCACTGGATTAAGGTTCATTTAAGAAAATAATATTCAAAATTTAATAAAAGAGAGAGGCCCTATGTCGATTAAAGAAGATGCACATGCAATTATTGATCAATTACCGGAAGATGCTCATTGGGATGATTTGGTTAAGTCGCTTTATAAAAGGAAGAAAATTACTCTTGGAATGACGGATCTTGAAGTGGCGCAATCTGAATTAACAGATTCGGATATTAGCTCTATTTTAGGACGCATAGAGTCATCAAGTTCTGAGCCAACAGATATGCGAAACACACGAACCTATCAGCCTGGGAATGCATCAACACTAGGGATGGTGGCAGGTGTTATTGCCATTTTATTTAGCTTTGTATTTCCTCCAATCGCTTGGATAGCGGCTCCAGTTGCATTAATTTCAGGTTTTATTGGTTTAAAAAACAAAGAAGAAAAGGCATGGGTGCCGATCCTGCTCGCATTGATCTCTGTCATCCCAATGGCGATACAGTTTGTCGGTGATTCAGGGCTCTAAGAGTTTAAAGACTATTAGTAAATTACATTACAAAAAAGCCGAATCAGTCGATTCGGCTTTTTTGTATCCAATATACTTGTATCCAATATATTATTTGGCTAACGACTGTAGTAAAAGTATATTCAAAGATGATTTTAAGAGAAGAGTCAACTTATTGATTTTAATAGTATTCATATGTAATTCATTAGTAATCTATTAACCAACCCCCCTGCAAACCGGCCTTTGTTAAGTTCGTATAATATATATTATGTTAAATTGGTATTTATGTAGAATAACACTCATGTGCAACTATTGCCCCACTTTTTAAATATGCGAACTTAATTTAATCCTATAGAGCTATGGAGTGATTTTTTGTATAGTGAAATGAATATTAACAAATTTTAGCCCTGTCACTGTTATTACGTATAGTGTTATTATAAATACTGGATTACGTAGATACCGAAATATATCAATTTAAAAAGGACTAATTATGACGGGTGACAAGAATATTTACGGGGAGATTGATAACAAAACAAATTTGCAGGA
>JBNJEY010000010.1:0-24302 GCA_051746325.1 Pseudomonadota bacterium | reverse complement strand
TGGAGAACTTAAAGTCTTTGCAGCAAAATTTGATTCAATTCGCCTGGCATCTAAACTCAAAAAGTTGCATTATACCTGATGATATTTGCACTATAAAACCAACTGTGAAGCCAGCAGAACTCGACACTAGTACAACAATGGATTATTTTAACTTCAAAAAGCCAACGGACAAGCGTAGTCTTCCTAGAACATACAGAACTAGGCCAGATCCGTTTGAGAACGTTTGGAGTGAGATACAACTGAAGCTAGAGTTGCAGCCAGAAAGTTATGCACGAGAAATAATTGAGTGGTTATCTGTCAAATACCCTGGCAAGTATTCAAAAGGCCAAATCCGGACTTTACAGCGAAGAATTCATGAATGGCGATTGCGTAGCAAGGGCTATGAGAAAAAAATGGGTGAGTTAATGATTTAGGTTAAGTCTGTTAGTGCTTTGTTTTCATAGTTTACTTTTTTAATGAGGCAATACGACCCGGACAAAGTAATTGACGCTAGATAACAGAATAGTAAAATTAGGGTGTTTTCAGGATAATTCTTAATTAAAGTTAGTTTGCTAGCCACGGGTAATGTCCAAAAAATTATAAAATATCGACATATTGTTAAGAACGTGTTTAGACTATCGACATATTAAATAGATATGTCGAAAATATTACATTTTATAAGTATTTTGCAAAGGCCTTGCCATGAGCTGGAACCCAAACACCCCCCTATAAAAATAAAGAGGGTCAAAGTCATTTAATGTGGATAACCATTCTACGGTAAGTCCTTATTTCTAATTCATATAAATTTTGTGCTTTTGGCTTGACTAGGCTTGGTAGGTTTACGAAGCTCAAGTTTATCAAAAACGTTTAATCCCAACACCACAGGCCCCTTTAACTGCAACTGCAAAAAAAATCACCAAAAAGTTTGCCGCACATAGCGGCATTATAGGAAGCGCACAATATGACTGATACAAAAAAATTAACTCAAAGCTGGATCGAGTTTCAGCGCACTCAAAATCCTGATTTAGAATGGTCTAATGATGATTTTATAGATTTGGCCAATGAAAACCCAGAAGTTGCATGGGATTGTATTCTTGAAGTCATTAAAACTGAACATACAGATGAAATACTTTCTAATCTTGCCGAAGGCCCGCTGGAGGATCTATTAGCTGAACATGCTCCCAAGTTTATAGATCGAATAGAAAGTATTTCAAAAGAAAATATTGTATTTGTTCGCCTCATTAAACACGTTTGGGTTGAGGGTATCTCGCCTCAAGTGCAGAGCAAGATTCGAACTATACAGAGTAAATGTAGAAATCCCGTATAAGTAAATCAATGCCGACCAAAAACCCGTTGGTCCCTCCTTGCCTAGCCTTACTTAGCTTTATAACTGTAGGGGGCGGGTTCCGAAGCATACTTTTTGAAATCAGCTTGTAAGTTTTCAACCTGGTTTTGAATGGTGAGCTGTTGTTCTGTCAATAAACGCAATTGTACTTTGAGCTCATTTAAAGTGTCATTAATGCTTGAAGGAACAGCGGGGCGGGTAGCTCCCCCATTCGTTAAGTTCGCTTGAATGGCTTTAAGTGCTTTTTCCTGTTTTCTAACTAACCAGCTAATATCATTTAATTTTTTGACCTGTGCGGCATCTAAAGTGCCGACACGGCTCTCTGCAAGAGTGATTTCTTGGAGTTTATGTTGTTCTGCCAATATTTTTTCAACCAGAGCCTTGAGTTCAGAATAGTCAATGGTTGCTGTTGAAGGATTTATTTCAGACGTTGCATTCTGAATGTCGCTCTCTGCTTCAGTTTTCTGCTCTACTTTAGTATCAGTAGTGCGTGCTTTAATGGCTGTTTCGCCTGGCGTTTTAGCCACATTATCGTTGAGAGAACTCTGCGATTTAACAGATTGGTTCAATGTGCTTTTCATACGTATGATATCGCCACTCAGCGCTTCGGTTAATGAAGAGAGTTCATCCACTTTTAGGGTTATTTTTTTACTCAATAAATTACTTTCAATCTGAATAATGTCCAGAATTTGGCCTTTAAACTGGCTATTTTGTTTATTGCTCTCATAGAAAAAATAACCAATCACACTGAGCGCAATAATATTTGCGGCGACCGACCCAGCCATTAACGCGATAAAAGTCGTTTTAGCGGATTTCATCTCTTTCGAGGTAGTGCGAATAGATTGACGCCAAGTGTAGTTAAGCTCTTCCAGTTCGAGACTTTGTGATTTGAGTTGTTCAGCCATTTTGATGGCCGCTTTGGCGGCTAAGTGACTCTGAAGCGAAGCTTCTTGAGCTGTTTTAGCGGTTTCAAGTGCAACTAGGTCAGCATCTAATGAATTTGTTTCGCCACTTTTAAGCTGTGAATTTTGCGTTTCAACTTTCTGAACGTTATCGTTCAATTGTTGTGTGCTCTCTTCTAGCTGTTCAACTTCTTGTAGTAAATCGTCAACGATCTTACTCATGGTGCTACCTATTTAATAAGATGTGTAATGGTCGGCTCAATTTAGTCATTAAGATCTAAAATTCTTGCTTTAAGAGTTTTATTTGTGGCTTTTAAGCTTTTGTTTTTAGCTTGAATATCAAGTAAGCGCTCACTAATTTCAGGAGATGATAGCTGTGTTTCAAGTTCACTTAAGTCAATGCTGTAGCCTGCATTTTTGGCGGCTTCAAAAGCGCGTTCGGCCGCAATAAACGTGGCTTCTATGGCTTGTTGAATTTTTTCAGCAGATTCATGCGCCTTCTGCGAGGTCGCCAGTGCGAGCAGGGTCGCTTCTTGAGCCGTATTTTGCACTTGTGATGCAATCTCTTGAATTTCTTGGTCTATCTCAATAGCTTCTTCCATGCTAACGACGGATTGGCTTGCTTGTTCACTCATCTGGTTGTCATTATTCATTTCAATATCAGCCGTTTTATCGCTGATACTCTCATTCTCGCCACTGTCCATTTCCGTATTTATCTCTATGGTTTCATCCACCGATTGATTAGCGTCGCTCTCAATCGAGGGTTCTGGTATGGGTGTTTCATCTGTGACCTCTTGGGCAGGCGTATCACTGCCCGTATCCATCTCCTTAACTTTGTCAGCTTGCGCAATTAGGTCATCAATCGCACTGCTCTCCGGCGAAACGTCTTCAGTGAGATCAGCCATCTCCTCTTTAGTGGGCTCTATTGAGGTTTTATCTCCAGTATCCGTATCTTCGTCAATCTCATGAGAATCGGTCGGTTCTGCATCGGCTGGCTGATCAAATTTCGCCATTATCTCGTCAATATTATCCGCACTGTCGGCATTTTCAGGTTCTGTCACTTCATTATCCATGACATTATTGGACGTATCAGCCGGTTCACTTGACTGAGTCGACTCCATTTGCGCCATTAATGTATCAATGTCGGTCGTGTCCTCAATGTCGTCCAAAGCGATCTCCTTTGAAGCTTGAGTGCTAGAAGGGTCGGCTTCGTGATCACCACTTTTCATTTTTTCAATATCATCTTCATCTGCCACTGCATCACCTAGGAGTTCATTTTGAATATCATTCTGATTTTCTGAGATGGCTTCGTGTGTGGTCTCAGCGACTTCAATCTCTGTTTCACTATCACTCTCTGCTTGTGCCATTAGAGTGTCTATATCCTCTAAATCCAGCGCGTTAGAATCGTTATCTGCATCGTCAGCTGGTGAGGGTTTAGCTGTCGTGTCACTCTTTTTTGGCTCATCGGTATCGCCTTGACTCTCATCCAGGCTATTGAGTAAGTCATCCATGTCGATATCAGACAAATCGGCGGGTAGTTCGGCCTGCTCTTCTGTTAATTCGCCCATCATTTCCAACATTTCCCGGGTGGCTAGATCATCTTTTTGAGTATTTAAATCCGACATGGCAGCGATTCCTATAAGCTTAATTTGATAGTGATTAGATATCATAAAGCATTATTTATGCCATTTTTATTGCCGTGTTAAGCGTCGGGCAGGGAGAATTCAGGGAGTAGATGGAATTCAAGCCACTGTTGGGTTGTTGGGTGAGTAAAGCTTAAGCTAGTCGCATGTAAAAGTAATCGAGAGGAGGTGCGCAGCGTGATCTTATCAGCATACAGATTGTCGCCTAATATAGGGTGGCCCAATGATTTCATATGTAATCTCAGCTGGTGAGAGCGCCCTGTGATGGGTGTGAGTTCAACCAGAAACTGATTACGGTTTTGTTGCAGGACTTTCCAATATGTTTGTGCTGACTTTCCTTGCTTAAAGTCAATCATCTGCAGAGGGCGGCGATCCCAGTCGCAACGCATGGGTAGGTTAATCGTACCGTGTTGTACTGCGGGGATGCCAGCACAGATCGCTTGATACCTTTTAGCGGTTTCTCGTTCCTGAAACTGACGACTTAGCGAACGGTGTACATCTGCATTTAAGGCAAGAACCATTAAACCCGAGGTATCCATATCTAAGCGATGCACAATTTTTATCTCAGGGTAACTCACTTGTAAGTGGGATAGTAGACACTCGTGTTTTTCTGGCCCTCGACCGGGAACAGAGAGTAAGCCACTGGGTTTGTTAGCAATCACAATCTGGTCATCTGCATAATGAATCCAACTGGAGTTAAAGCTAAATTGGTTCGGGAAAGTAGGGGATGAGTGCATTTTATGAATAGGCCTTGTAAACTATTGTCTTATTTTAAACCAAGGTGTCTATTGAAATGGCTGATATATCTAATAAAGTTTCTGTCTTATTTGTCTGTTTGGGCAATATCTGCCGTTCGCCGACGGCACATGGTATCTTTAGGAATTTGGTTGTGCAAGCCGGTTTAGAGGACAGGATTGAAATTGATTCGGCAGGCACTGCAGCTTTTCATATCGGTAAGTCGCCGGATAGCCGTTCAACCAGCGTTGCGTTAGAGCGTGGAGTGGATATGAGAGACCTGCGTGCACGCAAGGTGGATTTTGGTGATTTTTACGTCTATGACTATATTCTGGCGATGGACAGTGCAAACTATTCGAACTTGATCGATATGGCATTGCCGGAGCATATTGATAAGGTGCAGATGTTTTTGGACTATGCCGAGGCGTTTTCAGAATCGGAGGTGCCTGATCCCTATTACGGTGGAGATCAGGGGTTTGATCATGTCTTTGATCTGGTGGAATCGGCATCGATAGGCCTATTAACGCATATTAAACAGCATCATTTGTCGTCAACTACCACGCCCTGAAGGACGTGGCTTGAATCGTGAGATTTGAGATAGGTGTGGAAATGCCAGGCCTGGTCAATGGTTGATTTGATTGAGTTCAGCCTTATGATGCACCGCTCTTAACGGGCTTCGAATGAGTGATTCAGATGATCTGGCTGTGGTGATAAAATGCAGATACAAAAACACCGCCTATTGGCGGTGTTTTTGTAGGTGCAAAATAACCAGAAATTTATGACTCTTTTGAAGTCGTTTCCGTTTTTTGTGCACCTTCGCTATTGGCTTCAGCTTTTGGTGATGAAGTTGCAGTATCCGAAGAATCCTTTTTGCTTTTGTTTTCAGCGGTTCTAGGCTTTCTCGGACCACGAGGTCTTCTAGGTCTTCTAGGTCTAGATTTCTTCTCTGGTGCTTCTTCACTCTCTTCTGAAGCTGTCTTAGTTACGACCTCTTGAGTCTCTACGACAGCTTCCGTGTCAGCGATCTCCTGAGTCTGCGTTTCAGTCACAGGTTCAGCTTGGATTTCAGCAGGTGTTTCGACCGTTGGTATTTCAGTCGTAGACTCTACTTCGGTTACTTCTGCTGGCGCTTTAGCTGTTATTTCAGTCGCGGTCGCTTCGACAGTAAGGTTTTCAGTTTCCGGTTGAGTTAACGCCGCTTTAACTGGGGTCTCAATCGCTTTTTCAGCCGTAGTATCAACCGTTGGAGCCACAATGCTTGTGGTTTCTACAACTGCATCAACACTCTGAGTCACACTGTCATCTGGTTTTTTCGCCGCAATGGGTTCAGAACGCTCAGCGCGTTCTGAACCTGGTGCTGGTGAATCAATTGATAATGTTTCAGCATTGGCAGGCGCACGACGGCGGCTGTTGTAACTGCGGCTGTTGTAACGACTACGATGACGGCCTTGAGGCTTCTCAGATTTCTTCTCCTTACGCTCACTGGATTGATCTCCTGTTGTCGTATCGACAGCGGCACCCGAGGTTAAGCTTTTATCAACCGTTGGAGCTTGGGTTTCACGCTCTTTATTGCGTTTACGGTTGTCGCGGTTTGGACGACGATTAGGCTTTTTTTGCTGATCTGATATGGCTTGAGAATCTAGCTCTTCATTCACATCGGACGGTGGACGGCGCTTATTGCGTGTATCATCACGTTCATTGCGGTTGCGGTTACGACCTCCACGATTGTCATCACGGCTGCGATTACGGTTGCTACTACGACGTGGATTCTGACGAGATGCTTTTTGTGGTTCTTTAGGCTCTTCTGTCTTACCAAATAAAGCGTTCCAAACACGAGAGAACAAGCCGGGTTTCGCTTCCGTTTCAACTTTAGCGACTGCTTTTTCAGGGGCTGTAGTGACAGTCGCTGATTGAGGCGGTGTTGTCTGTTGGATGTGTTTAACGGCAGGTTCCTCTTTAGGCAGCTGCTGTTTGGCATCTTCATCGCTCAGTGAAAAGTCAGGTTGTGAAATTTCTTTAATCTCATAACTTGCATTGCTTGAAATCTCTTCACCAGTACGCGAACGTTCAATAATGTACTGTGGTGTTTCTAAATGTTCATTTGGCACAATCAAAATATGCAAGTTATGACGATCTTCAATTAAAATTAACTGAGAGCGTTTTTCATTGAGAAGGAATGTTGCAACGTCTACCGGCAGTTGTACGGTAACGCGTCGGGTATTCTCTTTCATGCTCTCTTCTTCAAGCAGGCGTAAGACAGAAAGACCTAAAGACTCAACACCACGGATAACCCCGACACCATGACAGCGAGGGCAGACAATTTGAGTGGACTCTTCAATGGAAGGGCGTAAACGCTGACGTGACATCTCAAGTAAACCAAAACGAGAGATCTTTCCGATTTGCACACGGGCACGATCAGACTTAACGGCTTCTCGGATTTTATTTTCAACATCGCGTTGGTGCTTATTTGAATGCATATCAATGAAATCGATCACCACTAAACCACCTAAATCACGTAGGCGTAGTTGACGTGCAATTTCGCAAGCCGCTTCCATATTGGTACTGAAAGCGGTGTCTTCAATATCTGTGCCTTTTGTCGCGCGACTTGAGTTGATGTCAATTGCGGTTAAGGCTTCTGTGATATCAATCACAATTGATCCACCAGACGGTAGCGTTACTTCACGTTGGTAGGCAGACTCAATTTGAGATTCAATTTGAAAACGGGTAAAGAGAGGAATCGTATCTTGATACGGTTTTACTTTATAGACTTGCTCAGGCATGACGTGTTTAATGAACTCACGTGCTCTATGGAATACTTCCATATTATCAATAATGATTTCACCAATGTCCTGGCGAAGGTAATCACGGATGGCAAGGATAACAATGTCTGATTCTTGATGGATTAGGAAGGGGGCGGTATGTTCAGTAGAGGCTTTTTTAATGGCTTCCCAAAGTTGTACCAGGTAATTAACGCCCCATTGTAGTTCATCAGTGTTTTTGTCAACACCTGCGGTACGGATGATTAATCCCATGCCTTCAGGTGTTTCTAAATCACGTAATGTATCCCGAATATCAGTGCGATCTTCGCCTTCGATACGGCGTGAGATACCACCCGCCTTAGGGTTATTTGGCATCATCACAACATATGGACCAGCAAGGGTGATTTGAGTTGTTAAGGCCGCACCTTTATTACCTCGTTCCTCTTTTTGAACTTGAACAATGATCTCTTGACCTTCTTTTAAAACATCTTTGATGCTTAAGCGGCCGGATTCTGGTTTGTTCTTAGGAAAATATTCTTCAGCAACTTCTTTAAAGGGTAGGAAACCGTGACGCTCAGAGCCGTAGTCAATAAATGCGGCTTCTAAACTCGGCTCGATGCGAGTGATTTTACCTTTGTAAATATTGGCTTTTTTCTTCTGGTGGCGTGGTGTTTCTACATCTAGGTCGTACAGGGTTTGCCCGCTAACAAGGGCAATGCGAGTCTCTTCTGACTGAGTCGCATTAATGAGCATTCTTTTCATGCTTTTCTCTTTTTAGGTTATCTGAGAGACATCATGAATAGAAGACAGAAAAAGCGGACGAGAGATCTCACTCATAGGTCTGAAAAGCGTTGTGTAGGCGAGTTGTTAGACAAGAATAAAAGTTTGTTTTTGCGACTGTTTCTATAAGCTCTGGGTCTTTCTGCCCTGAACTTGAGTGCCGTGTCTCGCATCTTTTTCAATAGCCTCTATGGGCAAATGAAACGCCGTATTACGCTTCATTTTAATATCGTTCTATCTTTGTGTAACAGTGGTATCGAGCAAATGCATTATTTTGTTATTTTTGGGCTATTTGCTCTAGCCGGGCAGACAATGTCTGTTTTTTACAATACTTTCAGCTTGATTTAGCTCTCGTATCATTGAGCTGGCGTCTTATGACTTTATGGTTAACCTTTTCGTGAGGTTAGTTAAGTACAGCGCCAGTCAATTATCTCAACATCCTCTTTCGTTTTATGTAAAAGAGAGGTGTTGGGGGCTTTAAGTGTCTTGTATGGATGTGTGGCTCAGAAGTTTTGATAAAACAGAATAAATTTAAGCGTCTTAGGAGGGGTTTGTATAAACAAAAGCGCTCCAGTTTCCTATGGTTTGATAGGCCGCCGATTTCTGTCGGTATTGAAAATTCTTTCACGTAAATCGTGCTACTTCACTAGACCATTAGGGTCAGTATGGTTTGCTACGAAAGCATCGCTTACAAATTTAAGCCCTGCAAATATATCACTCATTTCCCAACTGCGCAATGACAACCTCGCTTTCAGGCTGTAAACTGTCGCAAATTTCAGTAAATAGACCTTATATATAACCTTGTGGGTATTCTTGTGGATAACTTGTGGAACTTTTTTCTTACAACAGGTTACCCGTGATGTTTTATTCAGAGGTCGTGAGTGTCAATAAAATGCAGTTTATGAATGCAGTTAAGAATCAGATTTCAGCGGGCGAGTAAGTAATGGCAAATGTTAAATTAATAGACGTGACTGAGGAAGATGCAGGGCAGAGAGTTGATAACTTTTTGATGCGTCATTTACGTAAAGCGCCTCGTACCCTAATTTATCGAATTATCCGCAAGGGTGAGGTGCGGGTTAATAAGGGGCGTGTCAAGGCGAATACCCGTTTGAATGCCGGAGACGTAGTGCGCATACCGCCTGTCACTGTGCCTGACAAAATTGAGATAATTGAATCCGATATTCCTTATGCCCAGTTAAAGCGTGTTGAAGAGAGCATTATCTACGAAGACAGTGATTTAATGGTGATTAATAAGCCGTCCGGCATTGCAGTGCATGGTGGTGGCGGCATTAATTGGGGGTTGATTGAGGTGGTGCGTGTATTGCGACCTCTGGCTAAGCGTTTGGAGTTGGTTCATCGCATTGACCGAGATACCTCTGGTTGCATTTTAATAGCCAAAAAAGCCTCTATTTTAAAGGAGCTACATGCCCAAATACGTGCCGACAAATGGGATAAACGGTATTTAGCTATTGTGACGGGTCAATGGCCAAAACAAGTACAAAAAGTGGATTTGCCGTTACGTAAAGATCATCTGCCAGACGGTGGTTGGAAGGTGTCGGTGGCCGAGGGTGGTAAGGTCGCTATTAGTTTTTTCAAAATAGAGCAACATCTTAAAGGGTGTGATTTGGTCTCCGTTAAGCTTAAGACAGGTAGAACGCATCAGATAAGAGTGCATGCCTTGGCGTATGGCTGTCCTCTGTTGGGGGATGATCGCTATGGCGACCATGAGGTTAATAAGAGATATCGCCCAATGGGGATGAAGCGATTGGCCCTGCATGCGCAGTTTCTTGGTTTTACCCATCCGGGAACGGGAGAGTGGTTCTTAATGGAGGCACCCATGTATGCTGATTTCACCCAGATTATCGAAACGCTGAGTTTATCGAACTCCTAGAATTTAGAGTTCTCGTGTTTAAAGCTTGCTTTGGTTTGCCCTGAAGTGACTTGAAAGTAAAGCAGTACCAGGAAATAGAGGAGGGTTAAAAGCGTGGTAAAAAAATATAAAGCGGTTATTTTTGACTGGGATGGTACCTTAATGAATTCTGAGGCGCGCATTGTCAATTCAATTCAAACGGCTGCAAGAGAGTGTGGCTTCCCTGTTTTATCGGATTATGAATCCAAGCAGATTATTGGTTTGAGCTTGGAGATGGCTATTTTGGGATTGTACCCTGAGGCTGAGCAATCTAAAGTGGTGGCGATGGCAGAGGCTTATACCCAGTATTTCTTAGAGGATTGTAAGGTGCCAATGGAGGCTTTTGATGGTGCCGAGTCCTTACTATTTAATCTAAAGCAACAGGGTCTTAAGTTAGCAGTTGCCACTGGTAAGAGTCGTAAAGGGCTAGATCAGGTGTTGAGTGAGTATGGTTTTGGTCTCTATTTTGATATGACGCGTACCCCTGTTGAGTCAGCCTCTAAGCCTAATCCTTTAATGTTGGAGCAAATTCTTACCGAGTTTGGCCTTTCGGTTGATGAAGTGGTTATGATTGGTGACACAACGTTTGATATGGAGATGGCACAAAATATCGGTATGGATTGCATTGCATTGAGTCATGGCGTGCATCAGATGGAGATACTGGCCGAATATAATCCAGTCGCTCAGTTAGATTCATTGCAAGAGTTGAATGTTTGGCTAATGCAGAATATTTAATGCTTAAAAGGTGCTGTTTTTAAAGTCACCAGGCCTGATGACTTTTTATGATTTTTTTAATTGAGTGGCGGTGTATCAGCTTGTGGGTTGTAAGGGCAATGGGTAACCCATTTGATAGAAAATATCGGTCAGTTTAATCAATGGCAAACCAATTAAGGCATTCGGGTCTTGGCTTTCAATACGTTTAAAGAGTGTTATGCCGACACCTTCAGATTTAAAGCTGCCTGCACAGTTTAGGGGTTGCTCTATCTCTATATAGTTACGAATGACCGTGTCGTTTAAGTTTCTAAAGTAGACCTTCGTGACATCCATAGTCTGGTAGGTTTGCTGGGTTGTCGTGTTGATAACGACCAGGCCTGTATAGAATGTAATACAGTGACCACTGAAGTCACTTAACTGCTTAATGGCATTTTCGACACTATGCGGTTTGCCAACGGGTAAGCCATTGAAAACAGCGCTTTGGTCTGAAGCGATAATAATGGCATTGGGCTGGTTGTGAGCAATCTTTTGCGCTTTTTTTAAAGAGAGGCGTTGGACCATCTCTTTTGGGGCTTCATCTTTAAGGGGAGTTTCATCAATGTCTGGCGCAATTTGTATAAAATCAATGTGCAGCTTTTTAAGGAGTTGCTTTCTAAAGCTCGAGGTAGAGCCTAGTATGACCTGGGGCATTGGTTGAGTCGATCTGCCTTGTGGATCGGCTGAAGTCGCTTTTTCAATAGTTGAAATGGGTTGGCTTAAGTGCATAAGTGGAAAATTACCTAGTATTTTTAAGATAAAACCGGCGAAAATGCCAGGTGATTCTGAGTTTACTCTCGATTTTTCAAGAGGGAAGTTCGAATTTCCGAGTCGATGCCTATTCTACTGTGAAAAAAGCAGGTTTTTTTACGTTATTTTTTGACTTAATCAGACGATGACTGTATGATTCGCGCCTATGTTTGACAAGCTACCTGAATATATCGATCCCATCAACTCGGTAAACCATGATAAACAATTCGTGGGTCGAGTCAACCAGAGCCGTTTTAAACGCCTGGGAGAGCTGACTGTTGCCGCAGATCGGGATGTTCTGGTAGAACTGAATTTCTTTTATGATAAGGTATTAAGATTTCCTGCTTTTATTATGAAGATAGAAACGGTACTCGATTTACAATGTCAGCGTTCTTTAAAAACGTTTAGCTTTCCCATTAAAACAGAAGTTAAAGGTATTTTTACAACGTCGCTGACACTGGCTAAAGATTTACCGGCAGATATTGAAGTGTTTCTGCGCAATGAAGATGACGCTAAGTTGTCTGCATATGATTGGGTAGAAGATGAGCTTTTATTGTCGCTGCCTTTGTCGCCGGTGGATGAAACAAGTTCACTAGACTATGTCAATGACATTGATTCAATGGCTGCTGATGATAGCGAAAAACCTAATCCTTTTGCAATATTGCAAGGGTTAAAAAAATAGAATTTAAGATTATAATTTAGGAGATTGCCATGGCAGTTCAAAAGAGTCGTAAAACCCCATCAAGACGCGGTATGCGTCGTTCACATGATTCCCTTGATGCACCAACGTTAACGGTTGATGAAACGACGGGTGAAGTTCACCGTCGTCACCACGTGACTGCTGATGGATATTACAAAGGCAAAAAAGTCGTTCAAGATAAGGCTTAAATCATCTTGGCTATTAATATCGCCATCGATGCTATGGGCGGTGACCACGGAGTAGTGGTCACGGTTCCAGCTTCAATCGATGCACTCAAAAAATTCTCAGATATTCACATTACCTTAGTCGGCAAAGAAGACTTAATTAATGCTGAACTTTCTAACCATCAATACGATGCCTCCAGAATCACTGTTCAACACGCTGATCAAATCGTTGAAATGGATGATCTACCCTCAAAAGCGTTAAGAAATAAAAAGCAATCGTCAATGCGTATCGCCTTGAATTTGGTCAAAGATGATCAGGCTCAAGCGTGTGTCAGTGCTGGAAATACGGGTGCTTTGATGGCGGTGGCGAAATTTGTTTTAAAAATGTTGCCCGACATTGATCGTCCAGCAATCTGTACGAGCATGCCGACCATGAAAGGCCATGTCCATGTTTTGGATCTGGGTGCTAATGTCGGTTGTACCGGCGAACAGTTAGCACAGTTTGCAATGATGGGCTCTGTGCTTACGCAAGCAGTAGATGATAATCCCTCTCCTAAAGTAGGTTTATTAAATATCGGCGAAGAAGAGATTAAGGGCCATCAGCGGATAAAAGATGCACATCAGCTCATTCGCGGTATTAATATTAATTATATCGGTTATGTTGAAGGTGATGACATCTTTAAAGGTGATGTCGATGTGGTCGCTTGTGATGGTTTTGACGGTAATGTGGCGCTAAAATCTGCAGAAGGGGTGGCTAAAATGATCACTTTTTACCTTAAGCAATCTTTTAAGAAGAACTTATTGACTAAGCTTGTCGCCTTAATCGCCTATCCTGTTCTCAAATCGTTTAAAGAAAAAGTTGATCCAGCCAAATACAACGGTGCTTCTTTATTAGGCTTGCGTAAGATCGTCATTAAGAGTCATGGCGGTGCGGACAGAACTGCTTATTTTTACGCCATTGCCGAAGCCAGACTAGAAGTCAGTAAAAATGTACCTGAGTTGATTTCAACTGAAGTGTCTAAGCTTATTAAGCAGCAGAATAAACTGTCTGAATCAAAAGCGTAAATCAAGTTGAGGTTATATTTTTTGAGCTGTTAAGGCCAGAATATAACCATTTTAGTCTCTCCCTTTATATTAAGTATATGTTGAATATATGTTGAGTAGTTTATGAGTTCAAAAATCTATAGTCGTATCATCGGTACCGGTGGCTACTTACCTGAAAAAATTCTAACCAATGCTGATCTTGAAAAAATCGTTGAAACCAGTGATGAGTGGATCCGCGAACGCACCGGAATCCAGCAGCGTCATATTGCAGCTGAGGGTCAAACCACTTGTGATTTAGCCGAACAAGCGACTTTAAAAGCGCTTGAAATGTCGGGTATTGATGCCAGTACAATTGATCTAATCATTGTCGCCACCACTACACCAGATAAAATATTTCCAAGTACCGCCTGTTTATTACAGAGTCGCTTAAATATTCATGGTTGTCCGGCATTTGATATTCAGGCGGTCTGTTCTGGTTTTGTCTATGCTTTAAGTGTCGCCGATCAGTTTATTAAAACCGGCATGTCTAAACGTGCTTTAGTGGTGGGTGCTGAAACCCTCTCCCGAATTACCGATTGGAGTGATCGCAATACCTGTGTCTTGTTTGGGGATGGTGCGGGTGCTGTTCTTTTAGAAGCCTCTGAAGAAGAGGGAATCCTGTCTACCCATATTCATGCAGACGGTCAGTATGAGGAGTTACTCCATGTGCCTTCTGGGCCGTCAAAGTTGCCTCACACCGATTCTGTCGCAGAACGCTCAATGCAGATGAAGGGCAATGAAGTCTTTAAGATGGCGGTTAATACCTTAAGTCGTATCGCGAAAGAGACCCTTGATGCGAACGGTATGCACAAAGAAGATATTGATTGGTTAGTCCCGCACCAAGCAAACGTGAGGATTATCAAAGGAGCCGCTAAAAAGTTAAAGCTAACGGATGATCAAACGGTGATTACCGTCCATAAACACGCCAACACTTCTAGTGCATCAGTCCCGCTTGCGCTAGATGAAGCGATTCGTGATGGTCGCATTCAAAGAGGCCAGTTATTGTTATTAGAAGCCTTTGGCGGTGGATTCACTTGGGGCTCTGCTCTTATCCGTTACTAGTTATTAGTTCAGATATAAATATAAATTTAAGTAGGAATTTAAATATGTCATATGCATTCATTTTTCCAGGTCAAGGCTCTCAATCAGTCGGTATGTTAGCGGATCTCGCTGAATCCCATTCACATGTCAAAGCAGTGTTTGATGAAGCCTCAGCCGTCTTGGGCTACGACCTTTGGGATGTCGTACAAAACGATGTAGATGGCAAGCTGAATCAAACCGATGTGACGCAGCCAGCGATGTTGGCTGCGGGGATTGCTGTTTACCGTACACTTTTGGCGCAAAAAGAGTGTGCCCCTAAGTTTATGGCGGGTCACTCTTTAGGTGAGTACACAGCCCTGGTTGCCAGTGGAGTAATGAGCTTAGCGCAGGGTATCGAGTTGGTTGCCGAACGTGGACGTTTAATGCAACAAGCCGTTCCCGCTGGGCAAGGCGCTATGGCGGCCGTTTTGGGGCTAGAAGATGCACAGGTTGTGGCTATTTGTCACCAAGTGGACGGTGTGGTTGAAGCGGTCAACTTTAACTCACCAGGCCAAGTCGTTATTGCCGGTAATAAAGAGGCCGTAGAGGCCGCACTGCCCCTTATGACAGAAGCGGGCGCATCTCGTGTTGTCCCTTTACCCGTCAGCGTACCGTCGCACTGTTCATTAATGAAGCCTGCTGCGGATAAGTTGGCTGAAAAGTTGGCGACCATGACATTTCAGATGCCAAGCATTCCAGTTTTACACAATGTTCAGTTTTCACAGGCGAGCAGTGTTGATGAGATCAAAACGCTGTTAGTTCAGCAGTTATACCGTCCAGTACAATGGGTTGAGACGGTGAATGCAATGAAGGCTCAAGGTGTCGAAACTTTGTACGAGTTAGGGCCAGGAAAAGTTCTAATGGGGCTTAATCGACGTATTGATCGTAAGATGGTTGTTTTTCCTGTGTTTGATCAAGCAAGCTTCGAAAAAGCCTTAATCAGTTTATAATCAGCATTTTTTTAAAAACCAAGTTGATAAATTGATAGAATTGCTTAGATAATTTAGTGCAGAGTGAAGTGTCGCATTATTGTAATGACATAATCGATGCTAAAAGCACTATGGAGCATTCAAGACAATAAAGATATCTAAAATATAGGTAGGGAAATCATGTTAACAGGAAAAATCGCATTTGTTACGGGTGCCAGTCGTGGAATAGGAAAAGCGATTGCTTTGGACTTAGCATCTCACGGCGCCACAGTCATCGGAACGGCCACCTCTGAATCAGGTGCTGAAAATATATCAGCTTACTTAAAAGAGGCGGGTGCTTTAGGTGGCGGTAAATGCCTGAATGTCACTGATGCACAGATGATTACCGATGTGTTGGCTGAAATTACTAAAGAATTTGGCGTACCAACCATCTTGGTGAATAATGCTGGAATTACGCGCGATAATTTACTTATGCGCATGAAAGACGATGAGTGGGATGATATTATTCAGACCAATTTAACATCCGTTTTTCGCATGAGTAAAGCCTGTTTACGTGGCATGATGAAGGCTAAAGGTGGACGTATTATCAGTATCGCATCGGTTGTCGGAGTGATGGGCAATGCCGGTCAGACTAACTATGCTGCAGCGAAAGCCGGTATTATTGGATTTAGTAAGTCCTTAGCCCGTGAAGTAGGTGCGCGTAATATTACGGTTAATACCATCGCACCCGGTTTTATTGATACGGACATGACCAAAGACCTGCCTGAAGAACAGCGTGCTGCCTTGACCGCTCAGATTCCTTTACAGAGCCTAGGTCAGCCAGAAGACATCGCTAAAGCCGTGACGTTTTTAGCTGGTGAGGGCGGTGCTTATATCACCGGTCAGACGCTCAACGTCAATGGTGGAATGTATATGGTTTAAATCTACTCAATAAATGAGTGGATCTCCCTTGTTCTAAGGCCCTAATTAAGGGTTCTGGAGAGAAAAGCTGAAGTATTTTTTTTAAAAGCTTGAAAAATACCCGGTATAGAGCGAAAATACGTCAAAATTAATAATTCACATTAACATATAAAAAAACTGGAGAACTCCATGAGCGATATAGAAGAGCGCGTAAAGAAGATTGTTGTAGAGCAATTAGGTGTAGAAGAAAATCAAGTAACAGCTGATGCATCTTTCGTAGATGATTTAGGTGCTGATTCTTTAGACACTGTTGAGCTAGTAATGGCGCTAGAAGAAGAGTTCGATTGCGAAATTCCTGATGAAGAAGCTGAAAATATTTCTACATTAGCACAAGCAACAGCTTACGTTGAAGCGAACTTATAAGTTTTAAGTTCAGTCACGTACTG
This sequence comes from Pseudomonadota bacterium, assembly GCA_051746325.1. Taxonomy (GTDB): domain Bacteria; phylum Pseudomonadota; class Gammaproteobacteria; order Thiomicrospirales; family Thiomicrospiraceae; genus Thiomicrorhabdus. The sequence goes on along the minus strand of JBNJEY010000010.1, from coordinate 7,448 downwards.
TAAAAAAGCCGTAATAATACGGCTTTTTTTGTATTTAGACTTAAGAGTGTTTTGCATAGGTTAAATGGTAAGGATTATTTTGTTTGTTCGCCACTGTCTTATGCAAAATGTTCTAGCAAGAACCAAAAGAATAAGAAGAGGATGTCATTTTGAGTAAACGTCGAGTTGTAATTACAGGTGTGGGTGCGTTATCAGCCGTGGGTTTAACCGTTCAAGAGAACTGGGATAATTTATTGGCGGGAAAAAGCGGTATTGATTACTTAACTAAATTTGATACGGATGGCTACTCTGTTAGGTTTGGTGGTGTTCTTAAAGGTTTCGATCCAACGGAGTATATCTCACCCAAAGATGTAAAAAAAATGGACCCCTTTATTCACTATGGTATTGCTGCAGGCGCTCAGGCCATCCGTGATTCCGGGCTAGAAGTGACGGATAAAAATGCATTTCGTATCGGCGTCTCAATGGGGTCTGGTATTGGGGGCATTGGTTCAATCGAAACTCAGCACAGTATCGCTCTTAAATCTGGACCTCGCCGTGTCTCACCCTTTTTTGTACCCAGTTCAATCGTAAATATGATTTCTGGCAATCTATCGATTATGTTTGGTCTTAAAGGCCCAAATATGGCAATTGCTACAGCTTGCGCCACTGGTACTCATAGTATTGGTGATGCGGCGCGTATGATTGAATATGGCGATGTGGATGCCATGGTCGCCGGTGGCGCTGAGCATGCAACCACTGAGCTAGGGTTGGCCGGTTTTGCAGCCGCTCGTGCCTTATCAACCCGTAATGACGATCCTCAAGCGGCCAGTCGTCCTTGGGATAGAGATCGCGATGGTTTTGTTTTGAGTGATGGTGCTGGAGCGGTTGTGCTTGAAGAGTATGAACACGCTAAAGCTCGTGGTGCAACGATCTACGCTGAGGTGTTAGGATTTGGTATGAGCGGTGACGCTTATCATATGACCTTACCTGCGGCAGGTGGCGAAGGCGCCTCGCGTTGTATGGCAACAGCGCTGAATAATGCAAAGCTAGACCCGAACCAAATCGGTTACATCAATGCGCATGGCACTTCAACGCCTGCGGGTGATCTGTGTGAAACCAGTGCGGTCAAATCGACTTTTGGAGCCCACGCCTACAATCTGGCCATGAGCTCGACTAAGTCGATGACTGGTCATGCGTTAGGTGCTGCTGGTGCTATGGAAGCGGTCTTTACCGCCTTAGCGCTTAAAAATCAAAAGTTGCCACCAACCATTAACCTTGAAAACCCTGAAGAGGGGTGTGATTTGGATTATGTGGCCGGTGAAGCACGTGATGCGACCATTGAGTATGCTCTCTCGAACTCTTTTGGCTTTGGTGGCACCAATGCCACCTTAGTTCTGGGTAAAGTTTAATGGATTGTCAGTGCCCCCTTTTGCAAGACTCTCGTTAGGCTTTACTGCAATATGTCCAACTTTACAAATAACCAGATTAATCAGGCGGTCGTTTCACAGCCTGTTTCACTTCCCGATCTCGCGCTATTAGATTTATCAAAATTACATGAACTCAATCCTGAGCGTTATCCGTATCTATTAGAAAGTGTCGCCAAGGGTGGTTTGGGCGAGTTTGATATTCTATTTGCTTATCCGCAAGAAACCATCCAGCTTAACGAGCTTTCAAAAAAAGACGATTTCCTTAAGAGAGCGACTAAGGCCTTTTCCGACGCTTCAATTACCACGGCGGATGATTCAGAGCTTTCTTCCGCATCATCCGCAGAGCTGCCTTTTAAAGGCGGCTGGTTTGCCTATTTTAGTTATGACTATGCCCAGGTCGTTGAGCCTGTTTTAAACCTACCAAAATCTGAATTTCCACTGGCTGTCCTCACGCGTATTCCAGCGGCCGTGGTGGTGAATCACAAGCGCCAAAGCCTGTTTTTGGTTGCCGAGCCCGAATACACTCACCTCTTTACGCAAATGGAAGCCGATCTTCAGCAAGCTGTGCGATTGCCGTCAATAGCGCATCCCATTGAATCTGTCCAGGCCATGGAAGAGCCCGAAGCTAAGTATCTAGAAGGGGTTAAAGCCATTAAAGAGTACATCTTGGCGGGAGATGTATTTCAGGTTAATTTATCACGTCAATGGCAGGTCACTTTAGATAAAAAAACCGATTACCTTGCGGTTTATCGAGCATTGCGCCACTCTAACCCTGCACCATTTGCCGCTTTAGCCTCTTTTAAAGATGCCAATGACCAGGCCTGGCAGGTTATCAGCTCTTCGCCAGAACGTTTAGTCAAATACCAAGCGCCTTGGGTCGAGACGCGTCCAATTGCGGGTACCCGTAAGCGGGGGCCGGATTTAGAGGCGGACAAAGCCCTGATAACCGAATTAATCTCTCATCCCAAAGAGCGTGCAGAGCATATTATGCTCATCGATTTGGAGCGCAATGATTTAGGACGTATTTGCAAGCCCGGTACGGTGGAGGTCAATGAGTTAATGGCGATTGAAAGTTATGAACATGTCCATCATATCGTCTCCAATGTACGTGGTCAGTTGCAAGATAATCTCTCCCCTTTAGATATTATTCATGCTTTATTCCCGGGTGGAACCATAACCGGCTGCCCTAAAATTCGCTGTATGCAGATTATCGCTGAGCTTGAGCAAATGCCGCGTGAAGCCTACACCGGTTCATTGGGTTATATCAATCGCGATGGTTCCTTAGATTTGAATATTCTGATACGCACAATGCTGCAGTTTGAAAAAGACGGACAACCCACTGTACAGTTTAGAGCGGGTGCTGGCATTGTGGCCGATTCCGAGGCTAAAAGTGAATTGATTGAAACACGCCATAAAGCCAAGGGTTTGGTCAACGCCTTAATCAGTGCAGAGCGTCATTAGAATGGATACCAGTATAGACTCACCCGAAATAACGACCATTATCAATGGCTCGCTGATCGACTCTGTGTCGGTGCGAGATCGTGGTCTGCAGTATGGTGATGGTTTTTTCTCGACACTATTGGTGACCGGAAACCTGTTATTAAACTGGCCTGGCCATTGGCGCAGAGTGCAAAATGCAGCGCATCGCCTGCAATTTCCGGTAATAGATGAGCAGGAACTGTTTACCCAAGTTAAACAGGCGGTTGCTGTCTTTAACTATACCAAAAGCAGTGTTGAATCCAATAAGGTCGTAAAGGTAATCTTTACGCGCGGTGTTGGTGGCATCGGTTACCAAGTGCCGGAAACGCCGCAGATCACCACGATTCTGCAAGTCACGCTTGCGCCGATTCAAATTGAGCATGAAACTGGAAGCCATTTGCCCATTTTTTCTCAACCGCAAGCCATTGAGCTAGGGGTGTGTGAAACTTTGGCTAGTATTCAACCACAACTGGCGGGTTTAAAGCATTTGAACCGCTTGGAAAATGTATTGGCCCGTTCTGAAATCGTCCGCAAAGGCCTGACTGAAGGGGTTATGTTAAATGCCTATCAGCAGGTCATTGGTGGCACGCAGTCCAATCTATTTCTGATTAAAGGCCAAAATTTAATCACCCCTCAGTTAACAGACAGCGGTGTTGAAGGCACAACCCGTTATCAGTTGAGTCTGTTGGCAGACCACTTGAATTTAGTCTGGAAAGAGTCCACTTTATTTATAGAGGACTTAATGGAGGCCGATGGACTATTTTTAGCCAATGCGGTGCGCGGGATAATGCCTGTGAATCTATTTAACCAAAAGAGATTCTCAAATAGTAAAATATTAGAAATCCACCAGGCCTGGTCAAATTGGCAGAGAGACAATGGCGTGAGTTTATCACTTGAAACAAAGAGAGCAGTGCAATGAGAATTTTAAAAAGGCTTATCATAATGGGCTTTGTACTCCTGGTTCTGCTAGTAGGGGGCTTTGCCTGGCAGTGGAGTGATTTTATCACTGATCCGATTGCAAACAGCACGACAAAGCAGGTGATTGAGATCAAACCCGGCAGTTCGGCAAAAAAAGTCGCACATCTATTACAGGAAAAAGGGGTGTTAAACTCGCCTAAATTGTTTTCCTGGTATTTACGTTATTTAGGCAAACACACCCAGCTACAGGCGGGCGAATTCGAGATAGATCCGCAATGGTCTGTAGAGAGACTGATTGACAAATTAATTGCAGGGCAGGTGGTGTTATACCCAGTCGCCTTGATTGCAGGGCAAACGATCCAAGAAAATTTGCAGATGATTCACTCCCTGCCCAAAATTAGAAAAGAGTTGGATATAAACGATATTGCCGGCCTGCAATCTTTATTCGCGATTGAAAGCAAAATAGACAGAAAATACCCTTATGCAAATTTAGAGGGATGGTTACTGCCAGAAACCTATCACTATAAATCGGGTGATAGTGATAAACAGATTGTCTTGCGCGCTTATCAAGCCATGAAAACTAAATTAGACCAGGCCTGGTCTACACGCGATAAGGGTTTGCCGTTCAAAACACCCTATGAAGCTTTGATTATGGCCTCGATTGTCGAAAAAGAGACCGGTGTTGCAGCAGAGCGTCCTCAGATTGCTGGCGTCTTTATGCGTCGCATAAAAAGAGGAATGCGACTGCAAACAGATCCAACGGTGATCTATGGTATTGGTCACTCTTATGATGGTAATATTCGTAAACGCGATTTATTATCTATGACGGCTTATAACACTTATAGAATAAACGGTTTGCCACCAACACCCATTGCTTTACCCAGTAAAGAGGCGATTGATGCGGTCATGCATCCCGAGAAAACCAAGGCACTTTATTTTGTTGCCAAAGGCGGTGGGGAGCATTACTTTTCAGAAACTTTAATTGAACACAATCAAGCCGTGAATAAGTATCTGCTTAACCGCTAACTCCGAACTCATGGTTAAAGCCTATATCGTTAGCCCATATAGTTAGCACAAACCGTTCTAGAAACACAGGAAGCTTAATGAAAGGTCAATTTATTACTTTAGAAGGAACCGAAGGTGGTGGTAAGTCGACTAACCTACAGTTTATTCATAACTTTCTAGCCTCTAAAGATATTGAGGTTATTGTCACCCGTGAACCGGGTGGAACAGAAATTGGTGAAGCCATTCGTGGCATTCTATTGAATAATGACTTTTCAGAAATGCATGCTGACACGGAGCTACTGCTGATGTTTGCCGCACGCGCCCAACATCTCCAAGAGAAAATTCACCCCGCATTAGCGCAGGGTAAGTGGGTTATCTCTGATCGTTTTACCGATGCCTCTTACGCCTATCAAGGCGCGGCTAGAGAGATGGGTTTCGAGCGTATTGCTTTAATTGAAGCTTGGGTGCAGCAAGGTTTTCAACCAGACACCACCTTTATCTTCGATCTGCCAGTAGAAATCGGCATGGCACGTGTTGCCGCCAGAAGCCAGGTGACCGGTCAGCAGATCGATCGGTTTGAAAGCGAAAAACAGGCGTTCTTTGAAAAGGTGCGCAGCGCTTATTTAAGCCGTGCAGAGCAAGCGCCTGAACGTTATAGCGTATTGGATGCCAGTCAGCCACTGAGCAAGGTGCAACAGGCTATTGCGCACCGTCTTGAGGCGATGTTGGCATGAGCCCAGTCGATAGAGTGTCAAGGTCGCAAGAGATGCCACAAACCATTTCACCAGACCTGCTACCTTGGTTAAACTCACAGTGGTTGCAGTGGTTACAGTTGTCAGATCGCTTAGGCCACGCCTACTTACTTTCAGGCCCTAAAGGCATTGGTCTCGAGCAATTTGTAGATGCTGTTGTTCAATCTACCCTCTGTGTTCAACCTATTGAGAGTGCGGGGCTTAATGGCTCAGGCTGCGGTCACTGCCAGGGCTGTCATCTGTTAAAAGGTCAACAACACCCCGATTTTTATCACCTTAAACGCTTAGAAGATAAAAAAGAGATCGCCGTCGACCAAGTTCGTGGTTTAATCAATAAACTCAATGAAACATCACATCAAGGGGGCTATAAAGTCATCTGGATCGAGGGCATTGAGTTGCTTAATCAATCCGCTTTCAATGCCTTATTGAAAACCCTGGAAGAGCCTGCGGCACGCACTTTGTTTTTATTGACCACCCATCAAATAGGTCGCTTACCTGCAACGATTAAAAGCCGTTGTCAGCTCCTAAATTTTACACCGCCTGCATTAGCGGACGCCATTGAGTGGTTGCAGCAAAAAGTTCCCCAAATAGATGTTGCGCTGATTAAACGTGCTTTGCGCTTAAACTGGGGGGCGCCACTGGATGCTTTACAATGGATTGAAGCGGCCAAGTTCGAAGAGGATAGTCAATGGAAAGAGGGACTAAAACAACTGCAGTCTGGACGTAAGTCCGTTTCACAAGTGGTGGGCGAATGGCTTAAATGGCCAACTCCTATTACCGTGTTTGATTACTTCTATCAATGGAGTGTTTCAGCCGTGCGTTCGGTCACTTATATAAAGGCTTCCCAAGCTGGCAATCAAAGTGACCAGGCCTGGTCACTTTCTGAGCAGCAAACTTTACAGCTACAGAACTGGTTGCGTTTTCAGCAAGCCACCTTGCAAGCCAAGCAAAACTGGTTGGCCAATGCCAATAAAGAGTTGGTCTTAGAAACCCTCTGTTTAGAGTGGCTCGAAGTCCAGCAGATCGCCGAACCTTTCCAATCGGTGTTTCAATCTCAATACCAAAAAGGAACGCTCTCATGATTGTCGATTCTCATTGTCATCTTAATATTCTGCCAGAAGATAAAGTCGGTAGTGTCGATGAAGTCATTGCTAAGGCCGCCGAGCTCGGTGTCGAACGCATTTTGTGTGTGGCGATTAATCCAGAGCAGTGGGCTGAAGTCTTACAGCTAGCAGATCAATATGACTCTGTCTATGCTGCCATTGGCATCCATCCTTGTGAAGATAAAGAGTTGATTGTCAGCGATGAAGTCTTAATTAAAACCGCCTCTCATCCTAAGGTGATTGCGATTGGTGAAGTCGGTCTAGATTATTTTCACTTTGAAGCCGATGCCGCTATTGAAGGCGGTATGGATTGGCAACACGATCGTTTTAAACAACATATCCGCATTGCCAAGCAACTGGGTAAACCGTTGATTATTCACACACGTCATTCTACGCCAGACTGTTTATCACTCTTGGAGTCAGAAGGGGCGGATTCGATCGGCGGCATTATGCACTGTTTTGTAGAGGACCTAGCTACGGCTCAACGCGCCATGCAGATTGGTTTCTATATCTCATTCTCAGGCATTGTCACCTTTAAAAATGCTAAAGAGATCAAAGCCGTGGCGACCGCCTTGCCATTAGACAGAATCTTAGTTGAAACCGATTCGCCCTATTTAGCGCCCATGCCATTTCGAGGGAAAACCAATCAACCGGGTTATACCCGTTATGTGGTGGAAGAGATTGCCAAACTAAAAGAGCTGCCTTTTGAAACGGTGGCTAAAGCCACAACTGAAAACTTCAATCGCCTATTTAAACTAAACTCATAAAGAGAAATTTTATGCGAG
>JBNJEY010000009.1:0-25583 GCA_051746325.1 Pseudomonadota bacterium | reverse complement strand
CTCTTAACTTTTAACTCTATCGGAGCCGCCATTGCAGTTTCCACCAACTTATGGTCTAAAAAAGGCACGCGCGCTTCTAAGCCCCAGGCCATCGTCATATTATCCACTCGTTTCACTGGATCATCAACCACTAAGGTTGTCGCATCCAAACGTAGGACTTGATCTAAAAAACTATCCGCTCCAGGATCGGTTAACCGATCCCCGATCAAAACAGAGGTGACATCCTCTATATGATATTCAGGGTTCACGATCTCTAGCCACTCTTGGTGAGAGCGATCAAAATAGTGTGGTGCAAAGGCATTGACAGCGTCCTGTGGATTACTTAAATCAATGTTCATTCCAGCTTGATGCATTTTTGAATACCATGAATAGCCTCCAAAAACCTCATCCGCGCCTTGACCCGACATCACCACCTTAACCTTCTCAGAGACTTTTTCTGACAATAGATAGAAGGCGACCGCATCTTGGCCAACCATCGGTTCAGACATGGCGGAAACGGCCTCATGCAACCTTGGCAATACATCCGAATTCGAAATTAAATACTGATGATGGTCGGTTTTATAGCGCTCTACAATCAGATCTGAAAACTCAAACTCATTACCTTTCTCCTCCGGTGCATCTTCAAAACCAATTGAGAAGGTTTTGATCTCTTTCACGCCAGCTTCATGCAACATCGCAACTAATAAACTGGAATCTAAACCACCAGAGAGCAAAACGCCTACAGGCACATCTGCCGCTGTCAAACGCTTATGGACCGCCTCTTTTAGATCTTGATGAATCAACTCTATCCAGGCCTGGTCTGTTTGTGGCGCGGGTTTTCCATGAATTTGAGTCGGACGCTGTGCCTCTAAGTGCCAAAAGCGTTTTTTATACATTTGGCCATCTGGATCAATAATCATCCAATGACCCGGCTCAAGTTTTTTAATGCCTTTTAGGATAGTGTGGGGGGCTGGAATCACGGCATGCAGCGTGAGCTGATGGTGTAGGCCAATCGGATCAATAGCCGTATCAATATCATCACTGGTCAATAATGCCTGAGTATTCGAGGCAAAGCGTATCCCACCCTCGACAGAGGCATAATAGAGCGGCTTAATGCCCATTCGATCTCTTGCGAGTAATAGCTGCTGTTGATCATCATCCCAGATAGCAAATGCAAACATTCCTTCAAAATGCTCTACACACGACAACCCCCACTGACGATAGGCTTTTAGAATGACCTCTGTATCGGAATGTGAGACAAACTCATGGCCTAATGCTTCCAACTCAGCCGTGAGACTCTGGTAATTGTAGATGCAACCATTAAAGACCAAAGAGAACTCTTGATCATGCATTGGTTGATGACCTGCCTCCGATAGATCTATAATAGAAAGTCGACGGTGCCCCAATCCGACCTGCTCTCTAACCCAAACACCCTCATCATCTGGCCCGCGTCGAGCCATCTGTTCTAACATAGGAGTCAAACGTGAGATGTTTGCCCGCTGACCATCCCAATAAATTTCACCGCAAATTCCGCACATGGCATCACTTCTCAAAATTATTTAATTGTATTAAACCGTTATTATTAGACATATATTACCTGTTTAGGAATTTCATTAGAAAGATTAAATAGCAAAGCAGACACCTTTTTTGTTTTAATAACTTAGTTAGAGTTTCGTTAATCGATAATCGAGTTTATCTTTAGTCTACTCTTTACGCTATTTCTTGCTACCCTTCCTACCCATGGATCTTAAATTTAACGCTTTTTTTTGGAAAAAAATGAATATATATCGGTTCAAAACTTTACTCTCATACACGGCTGGATTTTTGCTTTTGATTGCTCTACAAACGCAGGCAGAGACGATCGTTCATGAAACCTCTTCACTCAACTTAAAATCAGAAGCGGATTATATTGCAGGCAACGAGGATAAAGCAGCAGTACTCATTCTGCACGGGTTTTTAACAACCAATAAATTCCACACGGTCACATCCATGGCACAAGCGCTCCAAGAGGAGGGCTATACGACCCTTACACCGACTCTAACATTGGATATTTCTCAACGCCAAAGCTCTATTAAATGTAACTCTGTCCACACTCATACCTTAGAAAAAGATGTTATCGAAGTCGCTGAATGGGTTAAGTTTTTACGCAATAGAGGTCATAAAAAAATCATTCTGTTAGGCCATTCCAGTGGCAGTCAGGAGCTGATTGAGTTTCTAAACAGCCGTAAAGATATTGCAATTGATGCCGCTATTTTTACCAGCCTTTTTTATCTTAAGGGCCGCGAACTTGGCACGATACAAAGTGAAGTGGATTATGCGCAACAAGCCCTAAAGAACAAACAAGAACGACCACAAAAATACAATTTTCTCTTCTGCAAGAGTAACTATTATGCCACACCAGAAAGTTTTCTTTCCTACCTAAAACTCGACCGTTCATACATCTTAGACTCTCTTAAAAAACTCTCCATCCCAAGCTATACTATTATGGGTAGTGCAGATAAACGCTATCAAAGTGTGGGAGAGAATTGGCTAAAATCGTTAGAAAAAACAGGTACACAGCTGATTGTCATTGATGGCGCCAACCATTTTTTTTCTAGTGTGCATGAGTTTGATTTACAGGACTCTCTTAAGCGCATCATAAAAAATCTATAAGAACAAAGTTAAATATGACTCTGCCCACTCTTCGCACACCTATCCAGCCCATTAGAGCCTACTTTTTAGGATTCTTATTGGCTAGTTTTGGCTTGCTAATATTTCTAAATAAGTCTATATACAACGAAGACCAAAATATCAAGCTGAAGGTTGTGTTAGATGAAACTTTTACAGAGCTTCCATATTATGACTAATCAACACCCACAACTTCAGCGGCAAAAACCACGCCAGAAAGGCCCTAAAATAATTGGCTTAACCGGCGGAATAGGTTCCGGGAAAAGCACGCTTAGCCAACTGTTTGCAGACTACAATATCCCAACAGTTGATACCGATTTACTGGCACGTCAAGTCGTCAGGCCTGGTTCAATCGGCTTACAAAAAATTTGCAGTACATTTGGACAATCGATATTAGAAAAAGATGGCACCCTCAACCGCGAAAAACTGCGGGAGCTGATTTTCAATGACCCCAAAGCCAAATTAGAGTTAGAAGCTATTTTACACCCTCTGATTCAAGCCGAAACGAAACGCCAAATAACAGAGTTAGTGAACAGAACAGAAAACAGTAAGCCCATCCCCTTTTTACTCGTGGCGATTCCACTCCTGGTAGAGGGCATTCAAAAAACAGGCCATAAACCAGAATACATTGATGAGATTTGGGTCATTGATACCCCGCAAGAACAGCAAATTCAACGTGCTAGCCAAAGAGATCAAAGTTCTGTTGCGCAAATTAAAAAAATCATGGCATCACAAGCTAGCCGAGAACAACGTTTAGCCGTTGCAGATCGCGTCATTAAGAATGATGGCAACCTTGAAAAACTAAAATGGCAGGTTCAACAAATTATGCAGGATTTCAGCTCTCATAATCACTAATCGCTTTAGAAAAATAAATCCTTTTATGCGTAATTAGATGCAACTAATTCGGCCAAAATCCTGAAATCGCTGCAACCCCCTGTCCGCCAGATTTTTTAGCTTGTGCTATATCTTCCGGCTTCATCCCCCCTAAAGCAAACACCGGAATTGGCACCGCTTTAACCGTATCAGAAAACTTTTGCCAGCCTATTCCAGTGACACCTGGGTGAGATGCTGTCTCTTTGATAGGGGAGAGTAGGATAAAATCAGCCTCGATTTTCAATGCCTGTTCGATCTCTTCAAGCGTATGAGTTGAGACGCCTAGCAACTTATCTTTGGCAATCGGTCGTGTTTGATAATCAAAAATCAAATTCGAGGCGAGTTGAACTCCATCTGCATCGGGTAATAACGCTAATAATTGGGGGCGACCATTCAACAAAACTTTAGCCTGGTAGTCATGCGCCAACTTAATCGCACTTGCTGCTAAGGGCACGAAATCCTTTTGTGATATTTTTTTTGCCCGTAACTGACATAGACGAATACCGTTATTGAGCGCTCTATCCAAGCGCTGTAAGGCATCCGATTCATTTTCAAAACTTCCTGAAATCAGATACTTATCCGTTAATTGCAATGCAGTAATAATGCCTCTATTGGCTTCTGGAAACGACAGAGCGGTCAATTCTGGAATAGGGATCCACGCCACTTTTTGCCCCTCATTGCCATGAGGTTCACCCTCAAACGTTTTAGTGATATAAACATTTAATCGCACAGCCACGCTAGAGTAGGTCCAAGGAATTGTTATTAGCGGTTCCCAATCGGAGGTTTCAACCGCTAACTCTTCTAAAAACTCACGTTTTAGAGCATCTTCAATCGACTCTTCGGCTTCAATCTTGCCGCCTGGAAACTCCCATAGAGCCGCAAACGTTTGTGAGGGTTGCCTCAAACTCAGGCAGACAGTGTTAGCTCGTTTCAGCACACCAATTGCAACTTCCGTATAAGCCATTTCTTCTACTCCTTTACTCAAATACTCGCTAAAATAGAGCCCTAAAATAGAAGTCTATAAAGGGATACAGGGTCGTGCAAACTTACCAAGCCTGGTCATTTTACGGTAAAATGTAAATTACATTAACCACAACTACTTCGTTTTTACTTCGAACTCGTTATAGGTTGTTGCAAATTTAAACGACAGCCCAAACCCTTAACATTACCACTATTTAATAGACGGATTCATCTATGAGCCAATTTTGGAGTCAACTTGTCCATACCTTAACCCCTTATATTCCAGGGGAACAGCCGAAAGTGGACAACTTAATTAAGCTTAATACCAACGAGAATCCCTATCCGCCCTCACCTAAAGCGCTGCAAGCGATAAGAGATGAGACCGGAGAAAAGTTGAAACTCTACCCGGATCCCAATGCAGAAGTATTAAAACAGGCAATCGCAAATTATTACCAGGTAGAAACCAATCAGGTTTTTGTTGGCAATGGATCTGACGAGGTGTTAGCGCACGCCTTTCAAGCGCTTTTAAAACAAGATAAACCACTACTTTTCCCTGATATTACCTATAGTTTTTACCCTGTCTACTGCGGGCTGTATGAAATTCAATACCAAACCATTCCATTAACCGAAGCGTTTGCAATTGATATTGAGGATTATCCGGTTGATTGCGGGGCGATTATCTTTCCTAATCCCAATGCACCTACAGGACGGTTATTGCCACTAAATGCGATTGAAACCCTGCTACAAAATCATCCAAATAGCTTAGTTTTAGTCGATGAAGCCTATATTGATTTTGGCGGAGAAACAGCCATTTCCTTAGTCAACCGCTATCCCAACCTACTAGTCACACAAACCCTCTCTAAATCTCGCTCACTGGCTGGAATCCGGGTTGGCCTGGCCATAGGGCAAGCACCGCTGATTGAAGCCTTAGAGCGTGTTAAAAATAGCTTTAACTCCTATCCATTAGATCGTTTAGCCATCTATGGCGCTAAGGCGGCTTTTGAAGATCAGGCCTATTTTGTGGACTCCTGCCAAAAAATTATGGCGACTCGCGAACAGTTGATTGCCACTTTGCAACAACTGGGATTTAAGGTTATTCCCTCTGCGGCAAATTTTATCTTCACGACCCACCCTAATTTTTCAGCAGAACAACTCGCTTTAGCCTTACGTGAACAGGCCATTATTGTGCGCTATTTCAATAAACCGCGCATTGACCAATATCTACGCATTACCATTGGCACCGATGCTGAGAATAAAATTCTCAGTGACCGATTGGCAAAAATTATTGCAACACGCTAAAACTAAGAAAGCCCATTGAAGTAGAATTCAATGGGCTTTCTTATTGCAGAGAGGCTTAAAGCCGCTTAAGTTTTCAGATTAATTAACTACGGTATTCAGCGTTAATTTTTACATAATCATAGGAGAAATCTGTCGTCCACACAGTCTCATTGACGGCACCCCTATTGAGCTGAATTAAAATCGTAATATCCGTTTTATTCATGACCGCTTGACCGGCTTGTTCTGTATAGGTGAGCGCTCTGCCACCATTGTCCACAATACAGACATCCCCTAAATAAATTTTCAAGGCCCCAACATCTAACTGATCAACGCCCGAACGACCCACCGCAGCTAAAATGCGCCCCCAGTTAGGATCTGAGGCAAACAATGCCGTTTTCACCAAAGGTGATAATGCAACGGCATGTGCAACCTTTAAACACTCTTCAGTGGTTTTGCCACCTTCAACCACCACGGTGACAAACTTGGTCGCACCTTCGCCGTCACGAATAATCATCTGCGCCAACTCAATCATCACTTCATTAATGGCGGTTGAAAAATCCGCATAAGCTTTTGAATCAACGTCAACAATGGTCGGCATATTGGATTTTTGAGTCGCGCTCAAAGTACATGCATCATTGGTTGATGTATCACCATCCACCGTAATTCGATTGAACGACAAATTAACCGAATCCGTCAAAACTTGCTGTAAGCAGGCCTGGTTAATCTTAGCATCCGTCGCAACAAAACCAAGCATAGTAGCCATATTTGGATGGATCATTCCAGAACCTTTTGAAATACCGGTAATCATGACACTGTGACCATCCACCTTAACTTCTCGACTGACGGCTTTAGGCACTAAGTCTGTCGTCATAATCGCTGTACAAGCCTCCTCCCAACCGGTAATCGACAAGTTTGCTAAAGCTTGTGGAATGCCCTTTTGCAGTTTTTCCATAGGTAAGTTCTGACCAATCACACCAGTAGAAAATGGCAAGACTTGTTCCGGTAGACACCCCAACTCATCGGCCACCCAGGCACAACTCTGTCTCGCATCGGCCATGCCTTGAACACCCGTTCCAGCATTAGCATTACCACTATTAATCAGTAAGGCACGAGGAGAGTGCAGTTTTAAATGTTCTTTAGCAACGGTAACTGGAGCGGCACAAAAGGCATTCTGCGTAAAACTAGCTACGGTTAAAGCACCTTCGGTCAGTTCTATAATGGTTAAATCAGGATGATCGTTCTTTTTTATTTTGGCCGCACAACTGCCAAGATAAACGCCGGCAACCGGGTGCAAGGTTGGAAATAAATTGGTCATGATTTTTCCTTAAGCTCGTGTAATGCTTACACATTGAAGAGTAATGTAATATTTTCCCTAAACCAAAAACCCACCGATGGGTGGGTTTTGAAACTTGACTGTATTGTCTATTTAAACTTGAATTAGATTAACTGACCACAGCACTGTTTATACTTTTTACCCGATTCACAAGGACATGGATCATTACGACCGACCTTCGGAGTCTCACGCTTAAAGGTGCCTTCTGCTTCGTCCTCATTATCCACAGTTTCGTCAGCAGTTTCTACACTATGTAAATTCATTGCATCCGAAATAGTCGCGGCCGCAGGATGAGAAGCATCTAAGTGCCTAGGACGATTTGCAGCATTTTGCTCATCAAACTCTTCAACATCTTTACTCCCTTCAATTTGCACTAAGGATAAGATCTTAACCGTTTCAAACATAACCTCTTGCAAGAAGTTAGTGAACATCTTTCTGGATTCACGACGATATTCCTGGAAGGGATCTTTTTGTGCATAGCCTCTTAAGTGAATTCCTTTACGTAAGTAGTCCATTTCAGAGAGATGTTCACGCCACTGTTTGTCAATTGTACGTAATAAAACCTCTTTTTCAAAGTGGTGACGTGTTTTTGGATCAACCACGGCCATTTTGGTCTTATACCTCTCTTCTAATTCCGAGAGTAACTTGACGATCAAGGTCTCTTCATAAAGGTCTTTATCAGCATCCAACCACGCCTGAATATCGAATTCAGCACCTAACTCTTCATGAATTGCACGTTGAAGCCCTGGAATATCCCACTGCTCATCCAAAGAGCCTTTTGGTACATAAGTAGCAACCAACTGCTCAACAATCTGTTCACGCAGATCATCTAAAACTTCGGTGACATCATCTGATTCCATTAATTCATTACGTTGTGCATAAACAACCTTACGCTGTTCGTTCGAAATATCATCAAACTTCAACAGGTTTGCACGTTCATCTTGGTGTAGACGCTCTACCTGTTTTTGTGCACGCTGAATCGATTTACTCACCATAGAGTGTTCAATCGCTTCTTCTGAACTCATCCCTAGACGTTTCATCATCGATTTGACCTTATCAGAGGCAAAACGACGCATTAAATCATCATCTAAAGAGAGATAAAAACGGGTGACACCCACATCGCCCTGACGACCAGAACGTCCACGCAACTGATTATCGATACGGCGTGATTCATGACGTTCAGAACCAATGACCATTAAACCGCCATAACTCAATACGGCATTATGTCTTGCTTGCCAAGCTTTAGTAACGTCTGCTTTCTGTTCATCCGTTAATTCACCTAAAGCTTCGATTTCAATTTCTAGGCTTCCGCCTAAAACGATATCGGTCCCTCGGCCAGCCATATTGGTTGCAATGGTCACCGCACCTGGTTGACCTGCATTAGCAACAATATGGGCTTCGTTTTCATGATGCTTGGCATTTAAAACACTGTGTTCAATATCTGAATTGGTTAACAATCTTGACAATAGTTCAGACATTTCAATCGAAGCTGTCCCCACCAATATAGGCTGTTTGGTCGCTGTAATGGCCCGGATATCATTGACAATCGCTGCAAATTTACCTTCCATATCCAAGTAAACCAAATCGGCCAAATCCGTTCTCTGTGGCATTTTATTCGGTGGAATAATCACCACCTCAAGCTTATAGGTCGATAAAAACTCACCCGCTTCAGTATCCGCTGTTCCGGTCATACCCGCTAATTTTTGATACTGTCTAAAATAATTTTGAAAGGTAATAGAAGCAAATGTTTGGCTCTCTTGTTGAATCGCGACACCTTCTTTCGCTTCAATCGCTTGGTGCAACCCTTCGCTCCATCGACGGCCAGGCATTTTACGGCCGGTAAACTCATCGATAATAACGACTTCATTGTCTTCAACAATATAATCACGATCCTTTTCAAATAAAAGATTCGCTCTTAAAGCTGCATTAATATGGATCATTAAGCCGATATTAACTGCGTCATACAAGCTCTCATCAGCATGCAGAATTCCTTCTTCAACCAATAGCTCTTCTACCTTAGCATGACCCTGGTCGGTCAGATAAATCTGTTTGGACTTGACATCAATTGTGAAATCACCGCTTGAATCCTTAGTCTCTTCATCTTCAACGCCTTGCTCAAGGTGTTTAATAAGTGGATTCATTTGGCGGTAAAGTTCTGCTTTATCTTCGGCTGGGCCAGAGATAATCAATGGTGTACGCGCTTCATCAATTAGGATGGAATCGACCTCATCAATCACCGCAAAATTCTGACCACGCATGACTTTTTCAGCTGAAAAAATCGCCATATTATCACGCAAATAATCAAAACCGAATTCGTTATTCGTGCCGTAGGTAACGTCCATCGAGTAGGCTAACTGTTTCTCTTGTTGGCTCTGCCCGCTGAGTATCACGCCCGTTGATAGCCCTAGAAATTCAAAGAGTTGACCCATCCACTCAGAATCACGTTTCGCAAGATAGTCATTCACAGTAATAATGTGCACGCCTTGCCCCGTCAATGCATTGAGATAAACGGGCAGTGTGGCCACTAGGGTTTTCCCCTCACCTGTGCGCATCTCAGCGATCCGACCTTCATGTAGCGCCATTCCACCCATCATCTGTACATCATAATGACGCATACCAAAAACACGTTTCCCCGCTTCACGTACAACGGCAAAAGCTTCAGGCAACATCTCATCCAAAGAACTGCCCGCTGCTAAAGCGGCTTTAAACTCGGAGGTTTTTTGTTGTAAGGCTTCGTCGGGTAACTCAGCAAAGCTCGCTTCATATTCATTGATTTTGTGGGCTGTTTTGCGGTATTGCTTTAGTATACGCTCGTTGCGACTACCAAAGATTTTCTGAAATATTGTTAAGGCCATTAAGAGTATTTTCCGGTTAAAATTTAAACTGTCGGTTGAGAGATCACTAGGTGATTGATATTCAACTCTCATCGTCGCACTATCATCGTAATAATGCGGTAAAATATGCGAACATTCTAACACATCTCATAGTGACAACATCATGAAACCTCTATTAAAACAAGCCACTGGTGCACTCAATAATTTATTGCAAGATGCTCAGCTTTTTCAAGCGCTCCTTGACGTGGGACAAGATGGCTTACCTTATGATCTAAAACCCCATTTAATAGGGGTTAGCTTTGATCAACAAACCTTGATTTTACAATTGGATGAAAGCATTTGGGCGACACAATTGCGATTTTATGAACCTAATTTACTAGGTGCCTTTCAGGAACACTTCCCACACTTGGAGCTGAATCGCGTTAAGGTCAATATTTTACCGCAACCTAAAGAGATTCGTAAAGTACGCCAGGTCACCAGCTACCCTTCTACAGAAGATGCCCAAGAAATGAATGACATGGGCAATGCAATTTCATCCGAAGGCTTAAGTAACGCCCTTAAAAATCTCAGCCTACGAGCACAAAAAAACCCCTAAGAAGGGGTTTTCATTCAGTGCTACTTCACTTCACTGCAATAATTACAATAAAACTTTACTGCTACCATATTTAACAGGTTGCACACCATCGGCTTTAAAGGTCACTAATTCAAAAGCATCCGGCTGTGCTTGCAAGGCTCTCAATAATTGATTATTCAATGCATGACCTGACTTATGTGCCGTAAATTCACCAACAATAGGATGGCCTAACATATACAAATCACCCACGGCATCTAGAATCTTGTGACGGACAAACTCATCTTTATCCCGTAAGCCTTCCACATTCATCACTCCCTTATCATCCAGACCAATGGCATTTTTTAAACTTGCACCCAACCCTAGATTTTTAGCGCGTAGCATCTCCATATCCTTCATAAAACCAAAGGTGCGCGCACGACTAACCTCTTTAAAATAAGAGGTTGAAGAAAACTCTAAGGTCATCTTCTCTGCTGTAGATTGAAATGCGGGGTGCTCAAAAGCAATTGAAAAGTTTAGGCGATAACCTTCATAAGGGAGGAATTCTGCAAACCCGCCCTTGTCATTTTCTACTCGAATCGGCTTCAAAATTCGCACGAAAACTTTCGGCTTATCTTGAATTTTAAGACCCGCAGACTGCAATAGGAAAATAAAATGTGATGAACTTCCATCCATAATAGGAACTTCATCAGAAGTAATATCAATATAGAGATTATCTATACCCACACCGGCAATCGCTGACATCAAATGTTCAATGGTTGCAATTTTAACCTTCTCGCCATTTTGCTCACGAATAATTGTAGTGCACAACATGGTCTCACCAACAATCTCTGGAGAGACTTTAAACTCAACGGCAGGTTGGCGATCGGTACGTCGAAACACAATCCCAGTATCCACTGGCGCAGGACGTAGCGTCATAACTGACTCATGGCCAGTATGCAGGCCAATACCCTTGGCTTTAATCGGATTTGCAACAGTTCTTTGATTCAATAGAAGCTCGTTTTTTCTTATCACCCTAAGAAGGGTTTTTCACTAAAATTCAGGTCGCGTATTTTATCACAGCTTTCAGTCGGACTCTGTCTATGTAACATAAATACTCTTATTTAATAGACAAATAACGTACTAAGACGTACTAAAATAGACAGATTTGTCCAATTGAGCATTTAAAGAGTTAAACACTAGAAACTCGACTTAAACCAAGATTTCATTCTAGCGAAAATTTGACCAACATCGACAGATTCACGTCGATCTGGAACGGAAAGAGCCGTATCTCCAACATGCTCTTTCGCATAAATCAATAAACCAACTGTCGTTGCAAAAGAAGGACAGTTCACCTCTTCTGCTAATCCCTTAATACCATGAGGGTAACCCAAACGTACCGGCATGTGAAAAACCTCTTCAGCCAACTCAACAGCACCCTCTATTAAAGAGCTCCCGCCAGTTAATACAATGCCGGCGGCTAAAATGTCTTCAAAGCCCGCACTGCGTAACTCTGCTTGAATCAACTGAAACAACTCTTCATATCTTGGTTCAATCACCTCTACCAAGGTTCGACGAGATAGACAACGCGCCGGGCGGTCCCCCACGCTAGGCACCTCAATCTCTTCATCTTTACTGATCAACTGAGGTAGGGCACAGGCATATTTCTTTTTAATCTCTTCAGCCGCTTTGGTCGGTGTTCTTAAAGCGACTGCGATATCGTTAGTCACCTGATCCCCTGCAACAGAGATAACCGCGGTATGGCTGATTGCGCCATTGTGAAAAACAGCTATATCCGAGGTTCCACCACCAATATCAACCAAACAGACACCCAGCTCTTTCTCATCTTCTGATAAAACAGCCTCACTGGAGGCAAGCTGTTCTAGAATAATATCTGCAACACCTAATCCACAACGTTCAACGCACTTAATAATATTTTGTGCGGCACTCACAGATCCAGTCACCATATGAACTTTGGCTTCTAAACGCACTCCTGACATGCCAATCGGCTCGCGAATACCGCCTTGACTGTCAATAATATACTCTTGTGACAAAATATGTAAAATGCGCTCATCACCGGGAATAGCGATCGTTTGCGCCGCATCCATAACCCTTTCAATGTCTTCGGCCTGAACATCTTGATTACGAATTGCAACCATGCCATTGGAGTTAAAGCTCTTAACATGACTACCAGCAATACCAACATAGACGGACTCAACCGTATAACCTGACATTCTTTCGGCTTCATCAATTGCATGTTGAATGGATTCGACGGTCGCATCAATATTGACGACGACGCCTTTCTTCAATCCACGAGAAGGATGTGTGCCCATCCCAACTACTTCAATCCCACCATCTGAGTTTATTTTTCCAATAATCGCAGCAATTTTTGAGGTTCCAATATCTAACCCGACTACTGTGTTTGAAGCTTGTTGTTTACGCGCCATACTTTGCTTTACCTTTTTCATATCTCTACGCTGCCCACGGGGACGATGTCCGGGACAAATTACCTGTTTTTATCGAGAAGATCAACTCTGGCGACATCCTAGAGTTGTCCCACAATAAAACCATTACTATAGCGCAAATCATACACCTGTGGTGACTTTCTCAATGTCATCGAGAGCTTAGGATAAGCCCGTACAAACTGATCCAACTTTGCATCGCCGTCTTTCCTATCGAGAATAATTTTTGAACCGTCCAATAAACTAATCTCCCAGATGCCATCTAGCTGGAGACTCAATGCTGCAATCGTGAATTCAATCGATTTTAAAGCCGTTTGAAATATTGAAAGCCTCACCAGTATTTTTGCAGAATCAGCCAGCGGCCCCTTTAATACCACCAGATTATTAAAACCTGTTAAATCATTCGGATAAAAGACAATGCCTGCTTGATTCACCAGGCCTGTTTGTTGCCAGCGGACAACGGGCTTTTGCTCTTGAACACTGACATACAATTGGGCTGGCCAACTGCGTTTGACTAAAGCACTGCTCACCCAATCTAATCGAGTCAATTCTGACTGAATGGTTTCAAGCTCGACTTCCCAAAAGGAACGGCCCAAATAGCGCTGCATAATATTGTCTATCTCAGTGGGCTTGACATGATGAATGTCGGAAACTAATTCATACTGCTGTATTGGCCGAAATAGAGGTGAGTCCTCTTGTACCAACACCCAAGTCACAAAACCCAAAGCGCTCAATAGAGAGAGAAATACTGCACTGCGTAACACTCGAGGCATCATTTTGCAGTCTGTAAAATTTCAAGAACAAGCTTTTCAAATGAAAGCCCCGCGACCTTGGCCGCCATTGGTACTAAGCTATGATCTGTCATTCCCGGCACTGAATTTAACTCTATCAACCAAGGGTGATTATTCTCATCTAGCATCAAGTCAACACGGCCCCAGCCCTGCGCGCCAATAACATTAAAAGCGTGCAGTACTAGGGATTGAATCTCCTTCTGGCTCTTAGAATCTAAATCACATGGACAGATGTATTGCGTGTCGTTAGACTGATATTTCGCTTCAAAATCATAAAAATCGTGTGTTGTTTTTAATTCAATTAAAGGTAAAGCCTCGTTATTAAGAATGCCGACAGTATATTCACGTCCAGTAATCCACTGTTCAATTAAGATTTCAGAATCATACTGCTGAGCAAAGGCAACGGCTTTAACCAACTCCGCCTTATTGACCACCTTGCGCATACCAATACTAGAGCCTTCATGCGAAGGTTTAACAATCACGGGAAATGGAATCGAAAAAGAGTCAATCTCTAAAGGTAGAGAGTCGGAAACCCAAATAAATTTGGGAGTGGGTAAGCCTGCGCCTAACCAGAGCCACTTGGTTCGTAACTTATCCATCGCCACCGCAGAGGCCGCCATACCACTCCCCGTATAAGGCATCCCCAGGTCTTCGAGTATGGCTTGCACCACACCATCTTCACCCCAACGACCGTGAAGGGCAATAAAAGCACGGTCGTAATTTTGAGCAACAGACTGAATCTCCTCAAGGGTCTTCACATCAAGTGCCATTGCGTCAATCCCTTGGGATTGCAGTGCTGTCGTGACAGCTTGACCACTTTTTAAAGAGACTTCACGCTCTGCAGCCTTACCGCCCATAAGTACAGCGACCTTGCCCAAATTCATCACTCTAACTCCTTTTTAATGTTTTTGTATCGCTCTGACTTGATAATGCTTTAATCTATTTTCCATCAATCTTGGAACTCTCTTCTCACACCACATTGACAACTTAAGCTAATAATTCGCTCGCCAAATGCAACTGCCACTGTTTAGCCACTTGACCAACATCACCCGCTCCCATTACCAGTACGATATCGCCCTCTAGCAAAATATCTTTACTAATGACATCAAGCTGCTCGAAACTTTCAGAATAAATCCCCTGAGCGCCGCGCAAACGCATGGCTTGCAAAAGCGCCTTAGAATCGAACATTGGCAAGTGTGTCTCCCCTGCCGCATAGACTTCAGTTAGGACTACTAGATCCGGAGCCAATAAAGCTTGAACGAACTCATCAAATAAATCTCGAGTACGTGAATAACGGTGCGGCTGAAAAACCAATACCAAACGTTGACTTGGAAAAGCGGCTTTGGCGGTTTCAATGGTGGCGACTAATTCTGTTGGGTGATGACCATAATCATCCACCAAAGTCACCTTTTTCTGGCCAATTAAGCGATCTGGATAGACTTCAAAACGACGTCCAACCCCACCGAACTCTAATAAAGATTGCTGAATAGCGGGTACGGACACATCTAACTTCAATGCCACAGAAATAGCCGCTAAGGCATTCAGAACATTGTGACGACCAGGTGTATTGAGAACTACATCAAAACTTTGCTCACGGCCGACCAACACTTGAAAGTGCATATTCAGACCCCTTGGCTGAACATTAATAGCACGAATATCGGCCTGTTCAGAAAAACCATAGGTTTGCACTTTACGACTTAACTTAGGCAACATAACCTGAATATTGGCATCATCGATACAGACGATTGCCAGACCATAAAATGGCAAGCGATGAATAAATTCGACAAACGTATTCTCTAAGTTTTGATAGTCACCCTGATAGGTCTCCATATGATCTTCATCAACATTGGTAATGACCGACATCATCGGCGAAAGGTGTAAAAATGAGGCATCAGACTCATCGGCTTCAGCCACTAAATAACGGCTTGATCCCAAGCGCGAATTCGAGCCAGTCTGATTGAGTTTTCCGCCAATTACATAGGTAGGATCAATACCACCTTGCGTTAAAATAGCGGCCGTTAAACTGGTCGTTGTGGTTTTACCATGGGTACCGGCAATCGCAATGCCAAAACGCATCCGCATCAACTCAGCCAACATTTCGGCACGAGGAATCACGGGAACGCGCGCTTCTCTCGCCCAATTCACTTCTGAATTATCGGCTGAGATAGCAGTAGAGACGACGACTACATCGGTATTTTTAACGTGATTCGCTTCATGTCCTAACTGGATTAAAGCCCCTAAAGACGCCAACCTTGCGACGGTAGGATTGTGCTTTAAATCAGAGCCAGTGACCAGATAGCCGAGGTTCAAACACACCTCGGCTATCCCCGCCATACCAACACCACCAATCCCTACAAAATGTATCTGTTTTACTTGTTCTTTCACACTCAAACCTTTCCATAAACCACTCAGATCACATCGCTATAATGCAGATTGATCTGGATATTTTCTAATGCCCCATATAATACCTTGCTTTATTATATTGAGATGATCTTTATTACCCTACTTTTTGAATTTAATGCCTACCAAATAGAGAGCATACCGCCAAAGAGAAATATCTATCTATAGAACCCATCACATAAACAGATCACACCACAGCTTAACACTCTTTTTAATGTTTGGCTTTTAGCCAAAAAAAAACCGACCAGGCCTGGTCGGTTTTTTACCCTCGCAATAAAGAGCACTCTTAAATAATCAATTTAGGCGAAAAAGAGACTTTATATCAACATCTCTTTGGCTTCTTCAATGGATGCCACTAAACGGTCAATATCAGCTCTATTATTATAGACGCCCAAGGATGCACGTACGGTTGCAGGAACATTGTAATATTGCATCACAGGCATGGCACAGTGATGACTGGCTCTAACCGCAATACCGTCTTGATCCATTAAGGTTGCCATATCATGCGGATGAATACCGTCAATAATAAAAGAGAGCACTGCGCCTTTATACTCTGCTTCACCAATCATTCTTAAGCCTTTAATCTGCTTTAGCCTCTCTGTTGCATAGGCCAATAATTCGGTCTCATATGCGGCAATATGGTTTAAGCCAATTGACTGTAAAAAATTAATGGCCGCAGCCAGACCAATCGCACCAGAAATGTGTGGTGTTCCAGCTTCAAACTTATAAGGTAGAACATTGTATTCAGTTTTCTCAAAGGTCACCGAATAAATCATATCCCCTCCGCCTTGGTAGGGCGGCATGGCTTCTAATAGAGCCTCTTTCGCATAGAGCACACCAATCCCGGTCGGACCATACATCTTATGTCCTGATAGAGCATAAAAATCGCAATCAATATCCTGGAGATCAACGGCCATATGTGGAGTCGCTTGCGCCCCATCGATTAATACTTTAGCTCCAACAGAATGGGCGATTTCAGTCATCTCTTTAACGGGATTGATGGAGCCTAATGCATTCGACATATGGGTAATGGCTAACAATTTTGTTTTATCTGAGATCATGCTTTTTAGAGCATTTAAGCAGATTTCGCCCGCTTGGTTGATTTTCAGTACCCGCAAATGAATACCCAACTGGTCTCTCAGTAGCTGCCAAGGCACAATATTGGAGTGATGCTCCATCTCTGTGACGATGACTTCATCCCCTGGTTGCATATTACTACGCGCCCAACTATGAGCCACTAAGTTAATCGCTTCCGTCGTACCTCGGACAAAGACGATTTCTCGAGTTGATTTCGCGTTAAGAAACTGGCGAACAGTTTCTCGTGAACCTTCATACAACTCTGTGGCGCGCTCACTTAAACCATAGACACCACGATGTACATTCGCATTCTGTTCACGATAGTAAGTATCTACCGCTTCAATCACCGCTATGGGCTTTTGCGAGGTGGCACCACTGTCTAAATAGACCAAGGGCTGGCCATTTTCACTCTGTTGTAAAATCGGAAATTGGGCACGAATTTGTGCAAAATCAGGCGTAGTGACTGGCGCTAATTCGTCATTCGTCTCTTGGGAAACATTCGGGCTGATCTGGGACATTACAAAGAATCCTTAGCATTAAGTTGACCTGCAAGCGTTGTCATTACCCACTGTCGAATATTCGCGCTGGTGATCGCTTCAGCTGGCTCCATTAAAAAGGATTGCGTAATCATTTCGATGGCTTTTGAACGTCGAATACCACGCGCTTGCAGATAGAAAATTTGATCTTGATTAATCTGCCCCGTCGCCGAACCGTGCGAACACTTGACGTCATCGGCGTAAATCTCTAACTGCGGTTTACAATCCATTTTAGCCTTAGTAGACAATAGAAGATTTTTATTATCCATCTGGCCATCGGTCTTTTGCGCCAAGCGATCAACACGAATCATACCATTGAACACACCCACCGAAGCATCATCCAATACATACTTATGCAACTGCTGGCTTTTGCCCCAAACCTGGTTATGTTGGGTATTGGTACGAGAGTCCACAGTCTGCTGACCGCGCCCTAAACAAGCACTATTTTGGTTATTTTCGATATGCTCACCATCCATAAAGAGATGGTTCTGGTGGCGGGAAATCAAACTGCCCATGCCGGCATAAAAGGTATTAAACGTACTTTTATCGGCTTGGAAAATAAACTGGTTATTGAAGTAATAACTAGAATGATTTTGCTGCTGAACCAATATCTGTTTCATCCGAGCTGATTTGGCAATATCCATTTCAGTGACCACATTGGTACAGCCTGTAAAACTTTCATCTGCGGATAAGCTGACGTACTGCTCTACTAAGGTCATTTCAGCATTTTCTTCTAGCACCACATGGTTACGCACTGTCGCCATCTGATTACCTTGCGACTGAACATACAATACAAAAACAGGAGTTTCTAAAACGGTATTCGCCGATATTTGTAGATAATAACCATCGGCCATCAATAAGCTATTTAAAATACCAAAAGGTGTTTTATTAATAATGTCTTCACGACCAAACAACTGATCAGTCGCACCTGGCACTTCAAACACGTCACGAGTTGACTCAAATGAGACACCCTTAGGCAGTACACTCAGATCATCTGATAGTTCTTCGCTAAACCAACCATCCACAAAGACAATCTTAGTCACGGGGTAAGGGGGGAGAAAAGCGTGCAGATCATCAAGTTTTAAGGAGTGTTTACCCCGTGACTCAAAACGATTCTGTACAAAACCCGTTAACTTTGTATATTGCCAATCTTCATCTCTTGAGGTTGGGAAAGCCTGCTGGGCAAAAATGGCTTGGGCACGTTGACGTCCCGCAATGACTTTTTCATTTGGAAAGGCCGCATTCAGCAACAATGACTGTTCAATATAATGATCCACAGCTTTCTGAGCCATTGGAGAAATTTTTCTAATTATCTTTTTTGACATTTTTTATCCGCCGATGAAACTCGGTGTTTAGCGTATTCTTGTGCAAGAAGTGCAACCCTAGTACTGGGCGCGCTTAAAGGCTGTTAATGAACCGTTAATAACTCTTTTATTGAGTCTGTTCGTGTTGTTGGACAATACCGTCATATCCAAACTCTTCCAACTCATGCACCAATTCAAAACCGCCTGATTTAATAATCTGACCATTGTAAAGAACATGAACATAATCCGGTTTAATGTAATTTAAAAGGCGCTGATAATGTGTCACCACAATAAAACTGCGCTCTGGTGAACGTAAGGTATTGATTCCATTTGCGACCAAACCCAAGGCATCAATATCCAGACCCGAATCGGTTTCATCCAGGATGCAGAGCTTTGGTGCTAATAGAGCCATTTGGAAAATATCATTACGTTTCTTTTCGCCACCAGAGAAACCGACATTGACCGAACGCTCTAAAAGATCGGCGTGCATGTTCAGCAACTCAATCTTATCTTTGGCGTATTCATCAAAATCGAACATATCTAAAGGTGGCAAACCTTGTTCGGCACGCACCCCATTCAGCGCAGTTTGCATAAATAACTTATTACTCACACCTGGGATTTCAACGGGATACTGAAAAGCCAAAAAAAGACCTTTACGCGCACGTTCATCTGGCGCTAATTCCAACAGGTCTTCACCGTCAAAATCAACCGTTCCCGCCGTCACTTCATAATCATCACGTCCTGCCAAAACACTGGCCAATGTACTCTTACCTGCACCGTTAGGCCCCATAATCGCATGGACTTCACCCGCTTTAACCTCAAGGTTTAAACCTTTAAGAATCTGTTTTTCATCAATTTTAGCTTGAAGATTTTCAACTTTTAATAACATAGTTCGTTTCTTTTTTTATAATTTCTGATTAATGGTGTATATCATGTTTGGGATTAAACCCAATATCGTGCTCGAAATCAGTTAACCGACGGAGCCTTCCAAACTAATAGACAATAACTCTTCTGCTTCTTGAGCAAACTCTAACGGCAACTCGCTTAAAACGTCTTTACAGAAACCATTAACGATCATCGAAATGGCATTTTGCTCACTGATTCCGCGCTGTTTACAATAAAACAATTGATCATCACCGATACGTGAAGTGGTTGCTTCATGTTCGACCTGTGCAGTGGCGTTCTCCACTTCAATATAAGGGAAAGTATGTGCACCGCACTGATTGCCAATCAACATAGAATCGCACTGCGTGAAGTTACGCGCGCCTTCGGCACTTGGCAATATTTTCACCAAACCGCGATAGGTGTTTTCACTACGCCCAGCAGACAACCCTTTAGAGATAATGGTACTACTGGTGTTTTTACCAATATGAATCATTTTGGTACCAGTATCAGCTTGCTGACGACGATTGGTTAAGGCCACTGAGTAAAATTCACCAATGGAGTTATCCCCTTTCAAAATACAACTTGGATATTTCCAAGTAATGGCAGAACCCGTTTCAGCCTGAGTCCAAGACAACTTAGCGTTTTTGCCTTCACAGAGACCGCGTTTAGTGACAAAGTTTAGAATTCCTCCTTGAGAATCCTCATCTCCGGGATACCAGTTTTGCACGGTTGAGTATTTCACTTCGGCATCATCTAGCACCACCACTTCGACCACCGCCGCGTGTAACTGATAGGTATCACGCGCTGGGGCAGAACAACCCTCTAAATAACTCACATAACTGCCTTTATCAGCGATAAGAATCGTTCTTTCGAACTGACCAGTCTTGGCTTCGTTAATGCGGAAATAGGTCGACAAGTCAAGCGGACAACGGACGTTTTCTGGAATATAAACAAAGGTACCATCCGAGGCCACCGCAGAGTTTAAGGCCGCAAAAAAGTTATCATGATATGGCACTACTGTACCCATGTACTTTTGCACTAACTCTGGATAGTCATGTACCGCTTCTGAAAAGGAGCAGAAAATAATACCCAGCTCCAATAAGTCTTCGCGCTTGGTTGTTGAAACCGAAATCGAATCGAAAATAGCATCCACCGCTACATTAGAATCTTCACCCGTTAATGGCACGCCTAATTCAGCAAACGCCTTGGCAACTTCCGGATCAATTTCATTTTCAACACTGCCCGTACTGCCATCACAAGCACTGCATTCTGGTGCAGAATAGTAGCTATACTCCTGATAGTCTAGCGGAATATATTTCATCTTCGCCCAATGCGGCTCTTCCATAGTCAACCAGTGGTTAAAGGCTTTCAAACGAAAGTCCAGCATCCATTCAGGCTCATTCTTTTTAGCAGAAATCGCACGCACGGTTGCTTCATCAAGCCCTTTAGCAAAGGTCTCTACCGTGGTGGTGGTGTAAAACCCTTCTTTATATTTTTTGTTTTTACTCAGCAAATTATCAATCTCTTGATATTGCGTTCCTGCCGAGTTCAATTCTGTTATTTGCGCTGAATCAGTCATGCACTTAATCGCCTAAAGTTTAATATCACAGTATTTTAGTAGGTTATTACTCAAATGTCTATGGGAGGATAATGAAAGACTGATATTTAGCAGGATTTTATCTACTGGTTTTAGAATCTATTTTTCCAGATGAATCGATTTATACTAAACTTGCTTCTACAATCTCATCTAACCAAGCCCGGTCAAGATCCACGCCTTGGATTTGGAGCCATCCCAAAACACCAACAGGTAAATTATTTTCGTCCGCAGCAAACAGTTCCCAACGAGTAGCGGAACCTTCAATTACAACTTTGTTCTCATACTCTAAAGTCTGAACAAGACCTTTGACGCGGGCGATTTTCATCCCCAGATTTTGTTTAGAGCTGTCTAGACCAAATAGCAAATGTTCCCAGCAGATTCTACCAACACTAAACTCATAGACTTGCAGAGGCTTTAGTTCTTTTGACAGTTCTAGCGTCAAGGGTAATAAGGGTTCTTTAATAGGAAACCCTTGCCAAGCGGCAGGAAAACTTTGATTTAACCATCTAACAATCGGCAGATGCCCTGCATTTAAAGCAACCCATTTATTCCACCAGGCCTGGTCATCAAGTGCGGCACTCTCTAAAAAACTGAAAATAATGCCATTTGACGAAAGAAGAAGTTGCTGCAAACGTGCTGCCAACCAATCGTCACGCTCACTGATCAAAGGGGCACGAACATCAATCACACAGAGGATTTGATAGGGGGAAGTCACCTGCTTTAAATTCGACAGATCCGAGCTTTCAAAGCAACTAGGCCTGGTCAAGTTATTTTCGAGCGACTGAATCACCCGAGTTTTTCCACTTCCAGGCAATCCCGTCATCACCAGAGTGACAGAACTGTCTTGTGTCGACACTTCCGAACTAAATCCTGACATATTCAGAGAACCTTGTCCTTCGTTAAGCAGTTGTAAAACTGATTCGCCAAGGCATCTAAGAAGGTGTCATACGGCATAAAAGGCTGGTCTATTGCATAACTTGTTCCCATTGGATCGAGAGTGCCCAGTTTAATATTCAGCCCAGAAACCACCGACATTACGCGCTTTTCGGGAAACTGTGGCTCTTTAAAAAGACAGGTTACATGACCACTTTTAATGCGCTCTCGCAATTGGTGGACACGCCTTAGACTCGGCGCTAATTCTGGATGCAAACGAATCGACCCCACTCCATTCAAACCATATTGATGTTCAAAATACTGAAACGCATCATGTAATACTAAAAATGGCTCGGCCTGAACTTTCGCTAAACGTGAAGCAATCAGTTCATCTGTTTTATCTAACTGTGCCAACCAATCTGCTGTTCGTTGTTGAATGCTACTTTTCTGCTCTGGTAAATGGGCTTGTAACTGTTCACTGACCACCAACACCATCTGTTTGGCATTATGGAAAGAGAGCCAAATATGCCCATCCAGATGACTATTCTCAACTGGCTCTTTATGGTGGTGGTCAGCCGCATGATTATCCGCTTTATCTTCAGCCGATTGGCGCTCATCGTGGTCTGAGGCAGGTTCGCTGAGTTGCGGCTGATCGCTATGATTCTGCTTTTTTTCCCACAGTCCTCCCTGCCTTAAAGCTAACCGCTGCACATTTTGCATCCGCGCCATGGCAATTGGGGTTTTATTAACCAACTGTAAGGGTTTCTCAATCCAACCATCGACAGGCGTGCCGACAGAGATGACCAAATCACTCTGTTGTAACAACTTAACATGGGAAGGTCTTAATTGAAAACCATGAGGGGATAGACCCGGCTTGAGCAAAATATGCAGTTCATCCTCAGTCCCTAATAAAGGTGCGATAATACCCGCCAAAGGGGGGATCGAGACTGTCACCGTTAAGGCTGAAACAGGGCCTGCCAAACCGATCAGTAAAACGCTAATAAAAGGCGTAACAATTTTTCTAAATAAAGCGCTTGGCGCTGCTCGATAATTCATTTTCAAAACTTTTATTCCTTAGCATCCGATTACAGATAAAATAGCGCAGATAAACCGCAGTTTTAAATATTCTAAATCCTATTCAAAACCGCCAAATCAACACAATCGTGGAGAACCCCAGTATCGTGCAGACAACAGAGCCCCTCATTGAAGCCCACCATATCAATCAAAAATTTGGCGAGACAACGGTCCTTGAAGAGATCTCTTTAACCCTGTATCCCAAAGAGATTGTCACGCTTATCGGCCCCAATGGTGCGGGAAAATCCACTCTGTTAAAAATTCTACTCGGACTGGTCGAGCCTACCTCGGGCCAGGTCATTCGTAAACAGGGGCTACGCATTGGCTTTATGCCACAAAAAATTCAAATTGATGCAACCTTACCGATGTCAGTTGAACGCTTTTTAAAACTTGGACTTAGACGACACTCTCTTATAACGGAGGTTGAATTATTGGCCCCAACCCCGCTCTTTAAGTCGATAACAAACCAATTTTTAATAGCTGTTAAAAGAATTTTTTCAACAACTAAATATGATACCACAGCCATTTATAAAGTCGCCGAAGAACTGAATATCCTAACGCTATTACAGCAGCCTATTCAGAAGGTTTCAGGGGGAGAAATGCAACGCATTCTACTGGCACGCGCTTTAATTGGAGAACCAGAGCTATTGGTGCTTGATGAACCGGTTCAAGGGATTGATTTGCAGGGTCAAACAGAACTCTATCAATATATAAACCGCATTCGTCATGAACGCGGTTATGGGATCTTAATGGTCAGCCATGATCTGCATATCGTTATGAAAAACACCGACTATGTGCTCTGTTTGAATCAACACCTTTGCTGTTCAGGACTGCCTCAAAATGTCAGCAAATCGCCCGAGTTTCAAGCCCTGTTTGGAGTACACACTGACACCATCGCTTTTTATGAACATCATCATGACAAAACCTGTGAGCATACTCATGGTCAGCCACATATTAACCCCAAGCAAGGCCCGCAAAAGACACCAGGCCTGGTTGAGTCCAGCAATCTAAGCACGCAAGAGAAGGAAAAATAGATGGAATGGTTTCCTAGCTTTATGACCTTTGCTGTAATCGGCGGCCTTGGACTGGCACTTATCTCAGCACCCTTAGGAGTTTTTGTGGTCTGGCAACGTCAATCCTACTTTGGCGCCACACTTGCCCATTCAGCTTTATTAGGCGTCAGCATTGGGCTCTTTTTAGAAACCGACCTGACTCTCAGTGTCATTGCCATCTCGCTATTGGTTGCCTGGGGAATTTTTCACCTAGGACACTACAAAGAGCTCTCCTCGGATACGCTTCTAGGGATTCTTGCACACAGCAGTCTTGCATTGGGTCTGATTTTAATCAGCCTGCAAGACAATGTACAAATCGATTTAATGGGTTATCTGTTTGGCGACATTCTAAGCATTAATAAAACCGACCTTTTCCTAATTGCAGGCATCGGTCTGCTCATCCTGCTTTTCTATCGCTTTCACTGGGAAGACCTGCTTAACTTGACGTTAAACCACGAACTGGCTCAAGTGGAAGGCATTAAGGTCAAAAGAATCCAACTACAATATGTTTTATTATTAGCTTTAATGATTGCTCTCTCTATGAAGATTGTTGGTGTTTTGTTAGTGACCTCTCTACTCATTATCCCCGCCGCGGCCGCTCGTAGACTCTCAGCCACACCTGAAAAAATGCTCTTAATGAGTATTTTGCTGGGTGTTACCTCTGTTTTATTGGGCTTAATGGCCTCCTATTTCGCGGATCTGCCAACCGGACCTGCGATTGTAATGGTTGCAACACTCCTTTTCTTATTACTGCTCACAAAAAAAGCACCTTAGAAATCTTTGCTTGGACGATTTACCGCTTTAATGATATTTCACCGCGAAGGCACAAATACACGAAGCTAGGAAAGATTTTACTTGTTCCCACGCTCTAGCATGGGAACGAGTAAAATTAATACCCCTCATGTAAGAAAATACTCATTCAAGTAGCATCCTATGCCATGAATTTATCGCTCTTAGGGAGAAGACCCCTTGCTTCAGCTAGGGGATGAATCCCGCTTCTTTTAGTATCAAGCATAGATAATCCCTTTGTTTTGCATCCCTTTAGCAATACAAGTTTT